>PMYJ01000137.1 GCA_003170875.1 Candidatus Dormiibacterota bacterium
AACCCGAGCGACGAGGCCACCGCTCTCCGCCAGCTTCACCTCGACGACAACAATCGGCTCAATCCTGACGGTGAGGGCTGGGTCGTCCGCGCCTGGCTGGAGCTGGACGCACCCCCCGGTTCGACCTTCATCCTGCGCGAGCTGAAGGAAGACCCCGCCACCGAGAGCCGGATCCCGCTCCACCCGGGGATGCAGATGGTGATCGACACCGAGAGGCTCTGGCACGTGGTCCACAACCCCGGGCCCAAGCCTCGCCACGCGCTGATCACGTCCTTCGAGTCCGGGGACGCCCTCCAGGCGTGGATCGACAGCCAGGTCCCGGTCGAGGCGGCCGCCCGCTAGTCGCGCGCTGCTGACCGCGGGGGTGATGGCGACGTCGCCCCCGCGGTCGCCAGGGTCAGCCCTGAGCGGTGCTCGCGCAGCCGGCGCAGGTGCCGGAGAACTCGAGGTGGTGGGCGATGTTGACGAAGCCGGCGTCGGCCCCGACCCGCTCCGCCCAGCGCCAGACCACGGTGTCCTCCACCTCCACGGTGCGGCCGCATTCGCGGCAGACCAGGTGGTGGTGGTGCTTGGCGGTATCGCAGAGGCGGTAGAGGAGTTCGCCGCCGTCTGACCGCAGCGAGTCGATCAGGCCGGCCGCGGCCAGGGTGCGCAGCTGCTGGTAGACGGTGGTCAGACCGACTCGCTCACCCCGCGCCAGCAGGGAGGCGTGGAGCTCCTGGGCGCTCCGGAACCGGTCGGTTTCGGCCAGCACCCCGGAGAGGGCGCGCTTCTGCCGGGTTGACCGGATGTCGGCCGCGGGGGAGCCGGCCGCCAGGAGGGGAGAGCCGCTCCCTGGCAGGGGGGTGCCGGGGCCACCTGCCGCCGGCGGCTTGCTATCTGGAACCATATCGGATAAACTCTGTAACTGCATCCATTACCGATAAGCCTATCACGGATCAGAGCGAGCTGACGAGGCAGATGATGACGAGACGCGCGGGCAGCCGGGGTCGGGATGCCGTCGCCCTCCTGGCGGGCGCTGCCCTCGTCGCCACCGTCTCTGCCGCCTGCGCCCCTGCCTCCGCATCGGGCCCCGGCAAGATCGCCGCGGTCGGAGCCGAGAACGAGTACGCCAACGTCATCTCGCAGATCGGCGGAGCGTACGTGTCGGTCAGTGCGGTCATGAGCAACCCCAATACCGACCCGCACACCTTCGAGGCGAGCCCGCAGGTGGCCCAGACCGTCGGCGCCGCCCAGCTGGTGGTGCAGAACGGGGCCGGTTACGACGGCTTCATGGACACCATCGAGGCCGCGACGCCCAGCTCCAGCCGCAGGGTGATCGACGTCCAGAGCCTGCTCGGGCTGCCTTCCAGCACCGCCAATCCGCATCTCTGGTACAGCCCCGCCACCATGCCCAAGGTCGCCGGCGCGATCGCCAACGACCTCGCCGCCCTCGCCCCCGCACACGCCGCCTACTTTCGCAGCGAGGCCACGACCTTCGACAGCTCGCTGGCATCCTGGCCCCAGGCCATCGGCGCCCTTGAGTTGAGCTTCCCCGGAGCGCCTGTCGCGACCACCGAGCCAGTCGCCGACGACATGCTCCAGGCCGCCGGCCTGGACAACCTAACCCCCTGGCCCTTCCAGGCCGACGTCATGAACGGGGTCGATCCGTCTGCCCAGGATGTGAGCCTGGAGCAGGGACTCCTCACCGGTCACCGGGTCAAGGTGTTCGTCTACAACCAGCAGGTGACCGACTCGCTGACCCAGTCGCTGCTGACCCTTGCCCAGCAGAACCACGTACCGGTGGTCGGCGTCTACGAGACCATGCCCACCCCCGGCTACGACTACCAGTCGTGGATGGTGGCCGAGGTTCACGCGGTCCAGCAGGCGCTCGCCGCCGGTGTGTCGACGACCCGGCTGTGAGTGTCCCCACCCTCGACCCGAGTGCCGATGACGCGATCCTGGACGTCGACGGCGTCAGCGTCTGGCTGTCCGGGCGAGAGGTGCTCCACGACGTCCGCTTCCGGATCATGCCGGGCGAGTTCACCGGTCTGATCGGCTCCAACGGGGCGGGCAAGACCACCCTCTTCCGGGTCATCCTCGGTCTCCAGGCGTCCAGCACGGGCAGCGTTCTGGTGGGCGGCCGGCCGCTCACCCGGCGCAACCCGATCATCGGCTACGTCCCCCAGAAGGTCTTCCTCGACCCCGACATGCCGCTGCGCGCCCGCGACGTGGTGGCCCTCGGCCTCGACGGTCACCGGCTCGGCGTGCCGCTGGGCTGGGGCCGGCGCCGGCAGGCCGTCGACGCCATGCTCGATGCCGTCGACGCGCGGCGCTTCGCCGACGCCCGGGTGGGCAATCTCTCCGGAGGTGAGCAGCAGCGCGTCCTCATCGCCCACGCCCTGATCAGCCGGCCCCGGCTGCTTCTCCTCGACGAGCCGCTCGCCAACCTCGACATCCGGGCCGAGGGTGAGGTCGTCGCGCTGCTGGCCCGCATCGCCCGGGAGCAGCGCATCGCCGTGCTCATCTCGGCCCACGACGTCAACCCGCTGCTCCCGGTGATGGACCGGCTGGTCTACGTCGCGGCGGGGAAGACGGCGAGCGGGACCACCGCCGAGGTGATCCGGGCGGAGGTCCTGAGCGCCCTCTACGGCCAGCACGTCGACGTCCTCCGCGTCCACGGCCGCATCCTGGTGGTGGCTGGGGCGGAGGGCCCCTCCGGGGTCACGGTCGAGGAGACCGACGGCGCCGCGGTTGGGCCCGACATCGTCTCGCTCCGATGAACCAGGTGCTTCGCGTGCTCTTCGCGCCGGGTTTCTTCGCGAGCGGGCCGGTGCACGCCGCGCTGGTGGTGGGGGCGGTGGTGGCGCTGGTCACCGGAGCTGTCGGGGTCTTCACCGTGATCCGCGGCCAGGCCTTCGCCGGTCACGCCCTGGGCGAGGTGGGCTCGGCGGGGGGCTCGGCCGCCTTCCTGGGCGGCGCCAACCCGCTCTGGGGTTTCATGGGCATTGCGGTCGTCGCCGCCGGGCTCATCGAGCTGCTCGGGCTGCACCGGCCGCGGGCTCGCGACGTTGCGACCGGGCTGGTGCTGGGAGCCGGCCTGGGACTGGCCGCGCTCTTCCTCTACCTGGACGCGACCTCCTCGAGCACCACCGGGGTGGCGGTGACCATCCTCTTCGGCTCCCTCTTCGCGGTGAGTCAGCAGATGCTGCCGAGCATCGTGGCGCTGAGCGCCGTCTCCCTGGTGGTGATCGCCGTCTGCTACCGGATGCTGCTGCTCAGCTCCCTGAGCTCGGATCTCGCCGCCGCGCGCGGGGTCCCGGTGCGCGCTCTCGGCATCGCCTACCTGGTGATCATGGCCGTGGCGGTCTCGCTCGCCGCCGAGACCATCGGGGCGATCCTGGCCACGGCCCTCGTGGTCGGCCCTCCGGCGACCGCGCTGCGCCTGACCAAACGTCCCGGCGGGGCACTGGTGGTCGCCGGACTGATCGGCGTCGCGGCGGTGTGGCTCGGCATCGTCCTCGCCTACGACAGCTACTACTGGCCGCCGGCCGGGCACGGCTGGCCGGTCAGCTTCTTCGTGGTGGCCCTGGTCTTCCTCTTCTACCTGGTCGCGGGCGCGGTGACGGGGATCGCGCAGGCGAGACGGAGCCGCCGGTCCGAGAGCGCGTCGCGCCTGGCCGCGAGCGGGTGCGCCGAGCATCCCGGCGACGCTGCGTAGAGGGGGTAGAGTGTTCTCCGGGTTCATGGTCAACACCTGGATCGCGGCGACGCTGGTCGCGGTGATCGCCGGCGTCGTCGGCTTCTTCGTCGTGTTGCGGGGCGCGGCGTTCGTCGCCCACGCCATCCCGCACGGCGCCTTCGGGGGCGCGGCGGGCGCCGTCCTCATCGGGGTCAATCCCATCGCCGGGCTCGGCGTCTTCGCCGTCGGCGGAGCGCTTGGCATCGGCTGGCTGGGGAGGCGCGGACGCCACGACGTGGCCACCGCTCTGGCGCTCGTGCTGATGCTCGGGCTGGGCGCGCTCTTCCTCTCCTTCAGCGTCGAGTACGCCGCGGCCATCTACTCGTTGCTCTTCGGCGAGGTGCTCGGCGTCCCCTCGGACGAGCTGCTTCCCATCGCCGGCTTGGGCATCGCCTGCATCGCCGCGCTGGCGGTCCTCTACCGCCCGCTGATGCTCACCTCAATCGCCCCCGAGGTGGCCGAGGCGCGCGGGGTGGGGGCCCAGCGCATCGAGACGGGCTTCCTGCTGGTGGTCGCGCTGGCGGCGACGATGACGGTGCCGGTGGTGGGGGTGCTCCTGATGTTCAGCCTGATGATCGGGCCCGCGGCGACAGCGGGATCGCTGACCCGCAGCCCCCGCAACGCCATCGCCCTCTCGGTGCTCCTCGCCCTCGCCACGGTCTGGATCGCGGTCGCGGTCTCCTACCTGACCAACCTGCCGGTCGGCTTCTTCGTGGGCACGCTCGGTGCCGTCTCGTACGGCTGCGCGCGGATCTGGACGGCGCGGCGCCGCGGGCGGACGGCGCCGGCCTGAACGAGGCGCGGCCGCCGGCCGCCCCGGCTCAGAGCTCCGCGTCCGCGGGCGCCATCGCGGCCGCCGCAAACCTCCGGGTCAGAGCTCGGCGATGGCGGGCAGCACCTCCCGACCGATGATCTCGAGCGGTGTGATCCGCCAGACGTCGGTGACTCGACCGTGGGCGACCTGGAAACCCCGCTTGTGCAGGTCGCGCAGCCCGTCGACGAGCTCGCCCACGCGCTCGCCGCTGGGGCCGACGTCGAAGTTGAAGAGCACCGTCTTCTCGATCTCGTCGTAGTCGCGACCCTCCGTCTCGCAGTGCCGGCGGAGCACGTCGAGCTTGTGGTCGAGGTCGGGTCCCGGGAAGAGGTTGCAGGCCTGCGCGTAGAGGGCCACCAGTCGGAGCGTCTTGCGCTCGCCGGAGCCGCCGATGAGAATCGGCGGGTGGGGGCGGCTGATCGCCTGAGGGGAGTTGAGGGTGCGCTCCAGCGTGGCGTGGGTGCCGGTGAAGGGCCCGTCGTCGCCACTCCACATCTGCAGGCAGATCTTGAGCGCGTCCTCGAGCAGCTCGAATCTCTCCGCGATCGGTGGGAAGTTGAGCCCCAGGCCGCGCGACTCCTCCTCGTTCCAGGCGGCGCCGATCCCGAGCATGGCCCGCCCAGCCGAGAGAACGTCGAGGGTGGTGACCGCCTTGGCGAGCAGGCCCGGCTGGCGGTACACCACCCCGGTCACCAGGGTGAGCAGCTTGACCCGCGCGGTGTGCGCGGCCAGGTATCCGAGGGTCGTGTAGGCCTCCAGCATCTCGTGCTCGGGGGGCCCCACTCCGCGGATCTGGAAGAAGTGGTCCATCACGCTCACCCTGTCGAATCCCGCCTCCTCGGCGGCCTGGCCGACTCGTGCGAGGTCATGGCCGAGGCTGTCCGGCCCGCCGGGCCAGGTGTAGTCCGGGATGTGCAGACCCAGCTTCATAGCGCTGAACCTCCTGTGGCGAGACGGGCGGCGTGGGCGGCGAGCAACCGCGCGGAGAGGGCTGGATCGACATTACCCCCGGAGAGCACCACGGCGAGGCGCGAGCCGGCGGCGGGGGGCGGAATGCGCCCGGCCAGGAGCGCTGCCACCCCGACCGCCCCGGAGGGCTCGACCACCAGGTGGAGCCGAGTCCAGACCGCGAGCATCGCCTGCTCGATCTCGGCCTCGGTGACGGTCACCACCTCGTCGACCAGGCGGCGCTGAACGATGACCTCGAAGCCGCGGTCGCCGATGCTCATGCTGCGCAGCCCGTCGGCGATCGTCGCGGGGGCTGCCTCGAGCCGCTCGTGGCGGCCGCTCTGAGCGGAGGCGGCGGCGTCCGCCGCCAGCTCGGGCTCCACCCCGATGACCCGGACGTCGGGTCGGGCCGCCTTGACCGCGATGGCGCAGCCGGAGATGAGGCCGCCGCCGCCCACGGGACAGACCACGACGCCGAGGTCGGCCACGTCGTCGAGGAGCTCGAGGCCGATCGTCCCCTGGCCGTGGATGGTGTCCCAGGCGTCGAAGGGGTGGATCATGGCCAGCCCGGTGCGCTCCTGCAGCTCGCGGGCGCGCTCCTCGCGGTTGGCGCCGGTCACTCCCTCGCTCACCACGGTGGCGCCGAGCGCCCGCACGGCGGCCACCTTGAGAGGGTTCGACCCCTCGGGCATGACCACGGTGCAGGCGAGACCCAGGCTGCGGGCGGCCAGGGCGACGGCCTGGCCGTGGTTTCCCGAGCTGACCGTGATCACGCCGCGCGCGTCCGGCGAGCTGGCGAGCAGGGAGAGTGCGGCATTGAAGGCGCCCCGCACCTTGAACGAGCCGGTCGGCTGGAGCATCTCCGGCTTGACGGCGACGCCCGGGGCGATCTCCTCAGCCGGGAGCACGGGCGTGCGGCGCACGTGGCCGGCGATGCGGGATGCCGCGGCGACGATCTCCGCGGCGTGCTCTGTGACGAACGCGGGGGTGGCGCCCGCCGCTGCTGCCGCATCCGTCTCGATCACCACGTGATGAGGCTACCCGTCTGACCGTGGCTTCTGCTCGCATCCGGCGCTTGCTGCTCGCGAGCGGGTGGTGGGTCAGGTGCTCACCCCGGCCCACCACCGGGAAGCCGGTTGCTTGCACTGGCCCACCACCCCCAACGCGACCTGGCTGGATCAGTACCCGGGCGCGATGGCAGCCGCCGACGGGCTGGTCGTGGAGCTGCTGCTGCCGAGGGACGGCGTGGCGACGAACCAGATGCCGCCCTTGCCCTCACCGTTGGCCTGATCGGAGCCGCTGTCGCCGGAGTAACGGTACAGAGGGTGCCCGTCGTATTCGACCTGGCTTCCATTGCCCGTGCTCGCCGTGGTGAGGCTCTGTGGAAGCGATGAGGCGCTGGTGGGTTGCCCGGAGGAGAGCAGCAGCGGCGGCCAGGTGCCGGCACAGGCACCGGTGCAGCTCGCGGTGGTCGACGTGTCGTTGGTGTTGTAGTAGAGCGTGTAGCCGTCGGACTCGGTGAGCACCTGCTCGGAGCTGCCGCTCACCGTCGCCATCCCCACCTTGACCGTCGAGCCGGCGCCGGATGAGTTGCCTCCGCTCGCCGACGTGGACCCGCAGGCGGAGAGCAGGGCAATCGCCGTCCCGAATCCGACCAGGCGGGCGAGATCCGTACGGTGGCCGGAGCGTCCCATGTGGCGCCGGAGGCCGAGGCGGTGGCGCCCGCGGTCTTCCTGGTGCTGCGTCGAGGTGGTGGGCCCGTCCGAGGCTGGTGCGTTCATGATGTTCTCCGCTGGTCACCTCCGGCGAGCTTCCCCGCCTCGGTGAGGACTGTTCCAATGCCCACCACACGAGAGCCCGGACCCCGCGGTTCATCCGGCGATGAACTGGGGACGTCTGGGGAGCGTGGTGGGGTGTGCAGCCCACCGCCCTATGGAGTGAGCGGATCGCCGTGAGCGCGGATCCCGGCGAGGCCTTCGTGGCTGCACTCTGGGATGAGCATGGAGGCGCGCTGCTCGGGTACGTCACGCGGCTTGTCGGCGACCCGGGGCGGGCCGAGGACATCGTGCAGGAGGTCATGCTCCGAGCCTGGCGGCATGCCGACAGCCTCGACACGAGGGCTCGCTCCCTGCGACCCTGGCTGTTCACGGTCGCCGGGCACCTCGCCACCGACCACCATCGGGCCCGGCGGAGCCGACCGGAGGTCCTCGGTGCCGAGGCGCTCGAGCAGCGGGCGGTGGGCGACGGCATCGACCGCGCCGTGGACGCCTGGGAGGTGAGCGCGGCCTTCTGCGCACTCAGCCCGGAGCACCGCGGGGTGCTCCTGGAGACCTACTACCGGGGACGGAGCGTCGCCGAGGCGGCGGCGGCCCTCGGCGTCCCCGAGGGGACCGTGAAGTCCCGCACCTACTACGCGCTCCGCGCCCTGCGCCTGGCGCTGGAGGAAAGAGGTTGGAGACCATGAACGACGGCTGCGGCGAGCGCCGGATCGCGCTCGGCGCGTACGTGCTGGGTGCGCTCGAGCCGGAGGAGCGCGCTGGGATCGAGGCCCACCTGGCCGGCTGCGCCGGGTGCCGGGAGGAGCTGGCCGGGCTGGTCGGTCTGCCCGCGATGCTCGGCCGTCTGAGTGCGGAGGAAGCGGTTGCCGCCGGGGCTGGGGCGGGAGCTGGGGTTCGGGGTCGGGTCGTGCCCACCGCCGGATCGCGGCCCTCACTGGTGGAGCGGACCATCGCCGAGCT
>PMYJ01000131.1 GCA_003170875.1 Candidatus Dormiibacterota bacterium
GCGGGCGTCAGCTCAACGGGTGGGAGTCAGGATCGCGTCGAGCCGTGCCTTGAGGGCGGGCTTGGGCTGGTAGCCGACGATCCGGTCGGCCGCCTTGCCACCCTGGAAGACCATCAGGGTCGGGATGCTCATGATCCCGAACATCCCCGGGGTCACCGGGTTGGCGTCGACGTCCACCTTGCCGACCTTCACCCTGCCCTCGTACTCCGTGGTGAGATCCTCGACGATCGGGGCGATCATCTTGCAGGGGGAGCACCAGGATGCCCAGAAGTCGATCAGAACGGGGATCTCGGACTCGAGAACCTCCGACTTGAAGTTCGAGTCCGTGATCGTGATGGGATGCGCCATGTGGGTCTCCTGCTGGTGACGGCCCCTGCCGTCCACGTGAACCATGCTAACAACGCCGCTTCGAGTGGCGACCTCAGGACGGGGCCGAGCTCCCCGCTGTGGAGGCACCGCCGTCCTTCTTGGCGCTCGACGTGCTTTGCCCAGCCGAAGGCTTCTCCCGCGCCGGAGCCTTCTCCCCCGCCGGAGCAGGATCGCCGCCGCCCGACTTCTCGCCGGGCTTCGCACCGGACGGGCTCTTGTCATCGCTCGACGCCTTGGCCCCCCCGGCAGGGCCCGCTCCATTGACCGACGCGGTCGCCGCCCGCCGCGAGTCCGTCTTGTAGAAACCACTTCCCTTGAAGACGATGCCAGTAGGGAAGAAGAGTCGCCGGCCTGGCGTTCCACAGCGGGGACAGTCGGCGCCGGAGGCGTCCGTCATCCGCTGCAGGACCTCAAACTCGGCCTCGCAGCTGGGGCAGTGGTATCCGTAGGTGGGCACGCGACTCTCGATTGGACCTGCTCAGCTCATACCCGGGGTGGCCATTCGCCAAACCCGGGGCGCGTCAATTCTCCCAGGGAGGGGGCAGCGCGCGGAGCCGGGGCCCGTCCAGTCGCCGGGAGGGAAGCTCCCCCGCGGCTATTCGGCGGGCCATTTCGGTGGCGGGGACGTCGACGTGGACGCGACGCCTCTCATCGCGGAGCAGCCGCCGGAGGGCGATGGCGACGATCTCGCTCCGCGATAGGGGGGAGACCTGGGTGTGCTGGTTGAGCGCCTCGATCAGGTCGTCGTCCAGATAGAAGTTGACCCGCCGTCCCATGGCGGCATCGTAGCGTCTCCTCCCGGCTGCCGGAGTCACCCCTCCTCGTTCTGGCCGCGCCAGCCGAGGGATCGGAGGGCGGCCTCGTCGAGCTCGTCGAGGGAGCCCAGAATCAGCTGGGCCTCCCGGTAGCGCGGGTCTCCGGAGAGGAACCGGTCGGGGACGGCGATGCAGAGCATCCCGGCGGCGCGGGCGGCCAGCACCCCGCTGGGCGAGTCCTCGATCGCCAGGCAGGCGGTGGGGCTCAGCCCCAGGCGGCGGGCGGCGGTGACGTAGACGTCGCCGGCCGGCTTGCCCCGGACCTCGTCGTCGGCGGAGCAGCGGATCTCGATCCACGCGAGCCCGAGCCGGTCGCAGACGGCGTCGATCAAGCGGTGGGAAGAGGAGGAGGCGATGGCGACCCCCAGGCCCAGCCGGCGCAGCAGCGCCACCGCCGGGTCCGCCCCCTCCATCGCCTCGCCGCGGGCCCGGACGTGGGCCACCATCCGGTCGATGACACGATCCGCGATGGCGGCGTCGCTGGGCTCGCCCGTCTCGGCACCCGGCCAGGGGCGCACCCGGCGCCAGTGGGCCACCACCTCGGCGATCCGCCGACCCATGGTGGCGAGCATGTCGTCCTCGCTGAGCTGGCTGCCCAGCTCGCCGAAGACGGCGGTCTCGGCAGCCCGCCAGGCCGGCTCGGTGTCGATGAGGAGCCCGTCCATGTCGAGGACCACGGCCCGGATCGCGGGTGCGGTGGCGGTGTCGCTCATGGTCGGGACTTTGCCAGGTCGGCGCCGCCCGCGGTGCTCCCGCTCGCCGCCGGCAGGCGCCGCCCCGGTGCCGGGTCGACCGGAAGCGCCCACCGCTATCCTTGCCCGATGGACCCGAGCCGGATGCTGGCCTTCGCCGGGGTCGCCCTTCTCGTCATCCTCTTCCCGGGTCCGAGCGTGCTCTTCATCGTCAGCCGGTCACTGTCGCTCGGACGGCGTCCGGCCCTGATCAGCGTCGCGGGCAACCAGCTCGGCGAGTTTGCCCAGGTGTGCGCGGTCGCCCTGGGCATCGGTGCCGTGGTCGCGGCCTCGGCCACCGCCTTCACTGTCATCAAGCTCATCGGCGCGGCCTACCTCGTGTATCTGGGCGCCCAGACGATCCGCACCCGGCACGTGGCCGCTGACACCGCAGCCGCCCCCACCGGCACGCGCCGGCGGCGGGTCTTCTGGCAGGCCTTCGTGGTCGGCATCAGCAACCCCAAGACGACGGTTTTCTTCGCTGCCGTCCTGCCCCAGTTTGCCGATCCGCGGCTCGGTCACATTCCACTCCAGCTGCTGGTGCTCGGTCTGCTGTGGGCGGGCATTGCTCTGGTCTCCGACACCGCCTGGGCGCTCGTCGCCGGCACCGCCCGCGGCTGGCTGACCGGCTCGAGAGCGCGCCTCAGCCGGGTTCGGGCGGGCACTGGGGCCGTCATGATCGGGCTGGGCGTGGCGCTGGCCGTCTCCGGGCGCCCGACCTCCAGCTGAACGGGCTGTGGCTCGGGATCGTGAGCCGAGCCCGGTGCCTACCTGGGCGCGGTTACGTCGGAGACTCAGTCGGACGTGCGGCGGCGGAAGAGGAAGACCGCCAGCGGGACGCAGATCGCGAGCAGCGCCGCTGACCACAGCAGCGCGGCCGCCACCGGGTGCTGCATCGGCCAGTCCTGGATGAGCGCCGACGGGTTGGGGTTGCCGAAGAGCTGGCGGCAGGCCGAGGTGACGGCGCTGACCGGGTTCCAGTCCGCGATGACGCGCAACCAGGCCGGCATCCCCTGGGTCGGCACCATCGCGTTGGAGACGAAGGCCATGGGGAAGAGGACGATGAAGCCGATCGACATCGCCGCCTCCACGTTCCTTGCGATCAGGCCGACGCACCCGAAGGTCCAGCAGATCGCGTAGGTGAAGAGCAGGGCGATCCCCAAGCCGCCCAGAACCGAGAGCAGCCCCGTGCTCGGCCGCCACCCGACCGCGAAGCCGGCGAGGAGGACGATGGCGGTACAGATCAATGCCGAGAGCAGGTCCGTCACCGACCGAGCGATGAGGATCGAGGGCTGCCACATGGGCAGCGCTCGGAAGCGGTCGATGAGCCCGGTGTTGAGGTCGGTGCTGAGCCCCACCGCCGTCCCGTTGGACGACATGATGAGGTTCATGGCGAGCAGCCCCGCCAGGGCGAAGCCGGTGTAGCTGCCTCCCGGGATGGGGATGCCGGAGCCGAACACGTAGATGAAGAGAAAGGTGAAGAGAATCGGCTGGATGGTCACGTCGGAGAGCTGCATCGGCTCGCGGAGGATGTGGATCAGGTTGCGCCGGATCAGGACCAGGATCTCCCGGAGCCGCTGGCCGAACCAGGCGGGCGGTGCGTCTCCGAGGGTGAGGGTGCGGACGCTCATGCCGTTGCGGCCTCCCGTTCGTCGGCGGTCTCCTCTTCGGCCGTCTCGCGCCCGGTGAGGGCGAGGAAGACGTCGTCCAGGGAGGGCTGGTGCACCTGAACGTCGTCGACGAGGATGCCGGCGCGGTCGAGGGCCCGGACCGCTGCAGTGGCGATCCCCTCCCGGTTGAGCACGGCGGCGCGGAGACGCCGTCCGTCATGGCTGACGTGGGCCTCACCCTCGAGCAGGGGCTGGAGGGCGAGGACGGCCTCCGGCCGGGGCGTGCTCAGGGTCACCTCGAGCCGCGCCGACCCGGTCTCCGACTTGAGCTGCTGAGGTGTCCCGCTGGCGATGACCCGCCCGTGGTCGAAGACCGCTATCGAGTCGGCGAGGTGGTCGGCCTCGTCGAGGTACTGGGTGGTGAGCAGCACCGTGCAGCCGTCCCGGACCATCCCCCGGATCACCTCCCAGACCCCGAGCCGGCTGGCCGGGTCGAGCCCGGTGGTCGGCTCGTCCAGGAAGAGGACGGGCGGCGCCATGATCATGCTGGCCGCGAGGTCGAGGCGCCGGCGCATACCGCCGGAGTACCCCTTGGTCTGACGGGCGTCGGCGTCGCTCAGCTCCAGCCGCTCCAGTAGGTCGGTGGCCCGCTGCCGCGCCGCGGAGCGCCGGAGCCCGCTCAGCTGGCCGATCATCTCGAGGTTCTGCCTGCCCGTGAGCAGCTCGTCGAGGGTGGTCGCCTGGGCAGCCACCCCGATCCGCCGCCGCACCTCGGCGGGCTGGGCGGTGACATCGAAGCCGGCGACGCAAGCCCGGCCCTCGTCGGGGTGGCTGAGAGTGGTGAGGATCCGGATGGCAGTGGTCTTGCCGGCGCCGTTGGGCCCCAGCACGCCGAGGATCGAACCCGCCGGGACCGAGAGGTCGACGCCAGCCAGGGCGACGGTCGCGCCGTAGCGCTTGACCAACCCTTTCGCCTCGATCATGGCTCTGCTGGGCACGTCAGACCTCCGGAATCCGTCGGGGCCCGGTGGGGGCGGCCGCGATTGTGGTTTCGTACACGTGGGGTACCTTCACTGAGGTTGTTTGGCGATATGGCAACGATATATCGTGATAGCTCTAGATGCAAGCATCCGTCCGGGGGCTCCCGGCTGGGGGGTCAGCCGCCCCGCCCTGGGGCGTCTATACTTACTAACCGCATGGTAAGTGAAGAGCTTACCGGCCGTCAAGTAAACAAATCATGACGGCCGGCGGGCAGATGGGGTTCGGCGTCCCCCCTGGCCCTCCAGCGCCCGGAACTGATCCCCCGGCGCGAGGACGCCGCGGTCACCGCGTGCTCGTCCGCCCCGGCTCGGCGGGCGGCGGGGCCGATGGGTCCGGGACCCGCGAGCGCATCCTTGCGATCGCCCTCGACCTCTTCGTCGAGCAGGGTTACGAGGAGACCTCGCTCCGTCAGATCGCCGAGCGGGTGGGGGTGACCAAGGCCGCCCTCTACTACCACTTCCGCTCCAAGGACGAGATCCTCTTGACGCTGCATGAGCCGGTGCACGAGCTGATGCGAAACGCCATGGTTCGGCTCGAGAATCCCGCGTCGGGGGGAGGGATGTGGATGACCTTCCTGGACTGGCTCATCGACCAGGTGGCCGTCCACAGCCGGCTGCTCCTGATGTACCAGCGCAACGCCACCGCCCTGGGCGCAGTGCACCGGAAAGACCCTGATGGGGTCCAACGACATCACCGCGGCCCGGACGTGGAACCCGAGCAGCTCTTTCTGCGGATGCTCGGCGACCCGGCGTTCAGCCTCGACGACCGCGTCCGGATGGCCGGTTCACTGGCCGTGGTGGTCGCGGGCGCAGGCCTCGCGATGCGGCCGGCCGCCGGGGCCGTGGATCCGGCGGAGCTGGCCCGCATCCTCAAGGTCGCGGTGCGTGACCTGCTGCGGGTGGGCCCTCCTACTCCCCCTCCACTGCCCCCGCCTCTTCCGGCGTAGGGCGGACCGCCGCTGATGCCGACCGCCGATGCCAACGGGATCCGCATCCACTACGAGGTGCACGGCGAGGGCCGGCCGCTCCTCTTCATCCTCGGTCTCGGCGGGGACGTCTCGGAGTACACCGCCCTCATCGATCAGCTGGCCGCTCGATCGCGGGTCATCGCCTTCGACAATCGCGGCGCGGGGCGCACCGACAAGCCCGATGCGCCGTATTCCATCGAGCTGATGGCAACCGACGCTCTGGGCGTCCTGGACGCTCTCGGCATCAGCCGCGCCGACGTGCTGGGAGTCTCCCTGGGGGGACGCATCGCCCTGGAGCTCGCCCTCGGCCACCCCGAGCGTGTCGAGAGGCTGATCCTGGTCTCCACCTCGGCCCGGGTCGTCCCGAACCGGCGGCGGAGGCGTCTCTACCCCATCCTCTCCGGATTGCCGCTCTTCCGGAGCCGGTACCCGCAGCCGCGGTACGCATTCGTCCGCCAGATGGCGGCCTCGGCGGGCTGGGACGCCCGCCCGCGCCTCCACCAGATGGGCATGCCCACGGTCGTGCTGCACGGGCGCAGCGATCGGGCGGCGCCGCTCGCGATGGCCGAGGAGCTGCACCGCGGCATCCCCGGGTCGCAGCTCCAGACTTTCAAGGGTGGCCACCTCTTCTTCCTGATCCGGGAGCGGCGGGGCTTCGTCGACGCCGTGGCGGACTTCGTCGGGCAGGGTTGATGGCGGCGCCCGAGCGGCTCGACCTCGGAGGCGGCCTGGTCCTCCGCCGGTGGTGCCCGGCCGATGCCGAGGCGCTGACGCTGGCGATCGCCGAGAGCATTGAGCACCTGCGGCCGTGGATGCCCTGGGCAATGGGGGCGAACCTCGAGGAGCAGCGCGCCACCCTCGCCAGATGGGATCAGGAATGGGATGGGGGTGGAGACCTCTGCTATGGACTCTTCCTCGGTCCGGTCGCCCTGGGCGCCTTCGGGCTCCACCGCCGCATCGGTCCAGACGGGCTGGAGATCGGGTACTGGGTGCATGCGGCGCACACGCGGCGTGGCCACGCGAGCGCCGCCTCCGGCGCGCTCACCACCGTCGCGTTCACGCTTCCCGGGATCGAGGTGGTGGAGATTCACCACGACCGGGCCAACCTCGCCAGTGAGGGTGTCCCCCGCAAGCTCGGGTACAGCCTGGTGGGCGAGCGTCCGAGGCGAGGAGCGCCGTCGCCGGCCGAGTCCGGCACCTTCCTGATCTGGCGGATGACCCGCGAGGACTGGCAGCCGCCGGGGACGCTGGAGCCGACAGGCGGCTGATCGCCACCCGGCCGGTCAGGGCAGGTTGACGAGCGTCCACCCCGCGCCGCCGTCGGTGGTTCGCCACAGCTGGAGCTGAGTGCCCTCGGGAAGCTGATCCGCGACCCAGGCGTACCCGACCGATGCGTCGGTGAACCCCAACCACCACGCCCCG
>PMYJ01000223.1 GCA_003170875.1 Candidatus Dormiibacterota bacterium
CCGGACCGGGATCGATGCTGATGCCGCCCTCGGGCTCGGACCACGCCTCGATCTCGTTCTGCAGCTGCAGCGCCAGGGCCAGGATGTCGAAGCCCGGCCCCAGGTTGGCGACCGTCGCGGGGACTCGGATGGTGACGTGCATGGGATCCGGGTCAGAGCCCGATGGCGGCGGCGATGCTGGCCGGGGTGCCGGTCACCGACTGAGGCGGGGGCAGACCGTCGCTCACCGCGGGGAGGTCCTTGAGCCCGTTCCCGGTGAGGACACACACCACCCGCGATCCGCGGGCGACGGCGCCGTCCTTGACCGCCTTGCGCAGCACGGCGAGCGATGCCGCCGAGGCCGGCTCGCAGAAGATGCCCTCGACTGCCGCCAGGTCGCGCTGGGCGGCGGCGATCTCAGCGTCGGTCACCGAGTCGATCAACCCCTCCGACTCGTCACGGGCGGCCACGGCGCTGGCCCAGGATGCGGGGTTGCCGATCCGGATGGCGGTGGCGAAGGTCTGGGGGTTGGCCACGGGCGCGCCGAGCACCAGGGGGGCCGCTCCCTCCGCCTGGCCGCCGACCATGCGGGGCAGCTGGGTGGCCCGGCCCGCCTCCCGGTACTCCCGGAAGCCGCGCCAGTAGGCGGTGATGTTGCCGGCGTTGCCGACCGGGATGGCCAGGATGTCAGGGGCGTCCCCCAGCTCGTCGACGATCTCGAAGGCGGCNNGCCTGGACCAGCTTGCCGAGCGCGATCTTCCCCGCGGGCACGACGACCACGGTGCGCAGGCCGAAGCGCGCCCCATACGCCGCGGCCGAGGCGCTGGTGTTGCCGGTGGAGGCGCAGATGATCGCCCGGCTGCCGCTCTCCAGCGCCTTGGCCACAGCCAGCACCATCCCGCGGTCCTTGAAGGAGCCGGTCGGGTTGAGCCCCTCGAACTTGAAGTGGAGCGAGCGCAAACCGAGGTCGATGCCGATGCTGCGGGACTCGATGAGCGGCGTGCCGCCCTCGCCGAGGGTGATCCGCGGGGTGCTGGCGGTCAGCGGCAGATGCTCGGCGTAGCGCTGGATAACACCCGCTCCGCGCACGGCGCCACCCGCCGTCACGCCGTGGCCTCCAGGCGGTCAAGGTGCTGCACGACCTTCACCGGCAGCCCGAGACCGTCCAGGGCCGTCATGCTCCGCTCCAGGGCGGCCCGGGTCGTCGGGCTGGTCAGGACCACCAGCTCGTCGCCGGTGCCGCCAGGGCCGATCTGCTCCACCACAACTCCTCCCCGCTCGAGTGCCTCGGCAATCACGGCAGATGCGTCCGGCCTGCCGTCCACTCGCACCCGGAGCCAGGCACCGATCTCCGCGGCCTCGCTGTCGAGAACCGGAGCCGGCGCGGCAGGCGGCTGAAGCACTTCGCGGCCCGCGCGGCGCGCCCGGGCCACCGCCACGATGTCACTGAGCACCGCGCTGGCGGCGGCCTCGGCTCCTGCCCCCCGCCCTCGCAGGACGAGCCGGCCGGCCAGGTCGCTCTCGACGACGACGGCGTTGTCGGCGCCCTCCAGGTCGCTCAGGGGGTGGCCGGAACGCGGGACCAGCGTCGGCTGGACGGACAGCGCCAACCCGGCTCCCGAACGCTCGGCACGCGCCACCAGCCGGATCACCGATCCGAGTCGGGCCGCAGCGGCGACGTCGGCGGGATCGATGTCACGGATGCCGCGACGCTGGACCTGCTCGGGGCGCACCTCTGCGCCCATGGCGAACCAGGCNNCCCCCGCCTCGAGCCGCCCCAGGATGTGGTTGGTGGTCCCGTTGATCACCGCGGTGATCCGCCGGACCTCGTCGCCCCGCAGCGAGTCGCGGAGCACCGCGAGAACCGGGATGGCGGCACCCACCGCGGCCTCGAACGCCAGCCCACCGCTCGCGGGCCGGACCGCCGCCACCAGCCGATGGCCGGCGGTGGCGATGACGGCCTTGTTGGCGGTCACGACACCCAGTCCACGCTGAAGCGCGTCGACGAGCAGGGTGCCGGCCGGCTCCAGGCCTCCCAGCAGCTCCACCACGATGTCCACGTCCGGGGCCGCCACCGCCGCGGCCGCATCGGCGTCGATGGTCACCCCACGAGCGGCCAGCACGCGAGTTCGGGCCGGGTCCCGCTCCGCGACGCGACGCAGCGCCAGCGGGCCGCCGCTCCGGGCTGCCAGGCGATCGGCATGCACCTCGAGCTCTCGGGCGACCGTCGCACCGACCGTCCCCGCGCCGAGCAGCGCTATTCCAAGCTCTGTGGCCATTGGCGGCCGAGTCTAGTCGACCGGATGATGCGGCCCGGGTCAGCCCGTCTCCGCGGGCTCCGTGCGGGGTGGGGGAGGGGATCCCGGGCGGTACCGGCTGAGCCCCGGGAAGCGCGACTGCCGGGCGAGCAGGCGAAGCAGAGGGATCACCGCTCCCGACGGTACCGGGTCGCCCCACAGGCCCCCCTCGGCGGCATCGCACCCGAGTCGCTGGATCGAGGTGCGTGCCGCCTCGTCATCGACGCCGGTGGCGATGACCGTGAGGTGGAGGGCATGGGCCAGCTCCACGATGCCGCGCACCGCCGCAGCTTCCACGCCCTCGCGGCGTGCCGAGGCCACCAGCGAGCCGTCCAGCCGCAGCTCGGCGAAGGGCAGAGCGCGGAGGCGGAGCAGCGAGGTGGAGTCGGAGCCGTAGTCGTCCAGAGCGACACCGACCCCCATCTTGGCGAGAGATCTCAGGACCGGAGCCTCCATCGAGAGCGTGGTGTTCTCGTCGACCGTGATCGAGAGGAACGCCGGCGGCACGCCCCACCGCTCCAGAAGGCCGCTCACAGCGCGCGGGAGCTGGCGGTCCTGGATGTTGCGCCCGGCGATCTTGACGTTGACCCGCAGGGCGTGGCCCTGATCACGCCAGTGCGCCTGCTGCTCGATGGCGAGCCCCAGCACGCAGCGGGTGAGCGGCCGGATGATCTCCGTCTCCTCCGCGGCCGGGACGAACTGGTCCGGGGTGAGCAAGCCGTGGCGCTGGTGGCGCCAGCGCACCGTCGCGTCCAGGGCGAGCAGCGCCGAGTCGGTGAGGCGCACCACCGGCTGGTAGAAGAGTTCCAGCTCCTGGTTGTCGATCGCCTTCCTCAACTCGGCGAGGCGCACCGCCCGGTCCTCGATCTCGGACGTGTCATCAGCGGGCGTGTAGACGCGCCACCCTCGGCGAGCCTGCTTGGCCGCTTGGCGGGCGACCTCGGCATGGGTCATCAGGGTCTGCGGGTCGCCGCCATGGTCGGGGAAGTTTGCGATGCCGATGCTGATCCCGGCCTCGAGGGAGTGCGCGTCGACCGTCACCGGCTCCTTGAAGGCGGCGAGCACCTGGCGGGCGATCCGCGCGCTCGCCGCCGGGGTGGCGCTGCCTCCCGGGATGATGGCGAAGTCGTCGCCTCCCAGCCGCGCCACGACGTCGGTCGCCCTGAGGGTCCGGCGGAGCCGCTCGGCGACGACCACCAGGAGGCGGTCCCCCACGCCGTGGCCGAGGCTCTCGTTGACCTCCGCAAACCGGTCCAGGTCGAGGAGGAAGACGCTGAACGGGGCTCGCCGCGCCGCGGCGACCTCCAGGCGGGCGAGGAGCGCCTCCCGGAACTGCCGGTCGTTGGGAAGCCCGGTCAGGCTGTCGTGGAGGGTCTGGTGAAGCAGTGCGGCCGACTGGGCGCGGACCTCGGACATGTCGCGCACGACGACGATGCGACCCTCGCCATCGGCGACGAGGCGGCTGTCCACCTGCGCCGAGAAGCTGGTACCGTCGCGCCGGAACGCCGCCACCTCGGCCTGGCCCGGTCCGCTACCAGCCATCGGCAGATCGGAGGCACCCGGCCGGAAGGCGGGCAGCAGCTGCTCGACGTGGCAGCCGGTGAGGGTGCCGTCCGCCGCTCCGAAGAGCCGGTGGGCCGCCCGGTTGGCCAGGGTCACCTGACCGTCGCCGGCCAGGATGAGGATGGCCTCGGTCACCGCGTCCGCCACCGCCCGGAGCCGGGTCGCGGAGGCGCTCAGGTCGGCGGCCCGCTCCTCCAGCCGGTTGCGATCGCGTTGGAACTGTCGCGCGACGACGGCGCAGGCCGCCACCAGGGCGATGAGGAGCAGGACGACGAGCAGTGCGACTTCAACGTTCATTCGCTTCGCGCCGACACTACCTGACCGCCGCCGTCTGCTCGCGACGGAGAGGTGACGGTGCGACGGAGAGTCGGTGCAGCGGCGGACACCGGCCGCGTCCGGCCGGTGGTACGGTGGCAGACAGCCATGGCACCCCAGAGCTCCCCGCCGCTCCACCCGTGATCGAGGCCAGCGCCGACGTCACCGTGCCGGTCGGGCGAGAGGAGGCGTACGCAGCCCTCTCCGACCTGGAGCACGCCGACTGGCTCCCCGGCGTGAAGGCTCTCGCGCACATCGGTGGCCCCGCCCAGGGGGTGGGCGCGCGCTATGAGGTCGAGGCGGGCATCTCCGGGCGCCACCTCCGCGGAGTGCTGGAGTGCACCGAGGCGATCCATCCGGAGCGCACGGTCATGACCCTGGAGGACGGTCTCGACCTCACCATCACCGGCACGGTCCGCCCGGTGAGCGGAGGCTGCCGGGTCGAGCTCACCGCGCGCTACTCCGTCGGCAAGGGCCTCACCGGCCGTGCCATCGAGCGGGCCAGCGCGGGGGCGGCGCGCCGGGAGGTGTGCCGGGCCGTCGAGCACTTCGCGGCCCAATTCGGCCGCAAGGCGCCGGCCGGCGTCTGAGCCCGGGTCATGGGCAGGTTCTCCCTCCCGGTGGGGTGCTGACCCTGCCATGAGCGTGCGGGACGACGACACCGAGCTCGATGCACTGGCCGCCCAGGTCCGTGCCCATCCCAAGCTCTCCACCGAGGCCGTGGAGGCTCTGACCGCCGCTGCCGGCGGAGGCGATCGGGACGCTCACGCCGCCCTGGTCGAGCACTCGCTGGGCCCCGTGCTCGCCGAGGCGGTCGCTCACCGCGGCCGCGGGGTGGAGGTTCTCGACCTCTTTCAGGAGGGGTCGCTGGCCGCGCTGGTGGCGGTCGAGGAATACGTCGAGCGCAGCGGCGGAAGTGCCGGGTTCGTCGACTACGTCCGCCGCGTCGTCAACCGTCATCTCGACCACGTCATCGAGGAGCACGAAGCCGCGGCTGCCGAGGCCGCCGAGCTGGTCGAGGACACCCGCCTCCTCGGCGTGGCTCGGGCGGCGCTCCGCCGGCAGACCGGCCGCGTGCCCACCGAGACCGAGCTGGCGGCGGTGCTCCTCTGGTCCCCCGAACGAGTCGAGCTCATCTCCGGGATCCTCGACAACGCCCGCTCCGAGTTCGACTCGGACATCGTCCAGTACCTGGACGATGCCGACGACGACGGTGACGACGGAGCGCACGGCGCCGGGGAGGAGGAGTAGGGCCGCTTCCTGGGGTGCGGGCTCCCGCCAGCGCCGCGCCGCTCTCAGGTCTCGCGGAGATCCTCGTGGCGCCAGTCGAGGTCGCGCAACTCCGGAGCCGGCGCACCGCGGTGGACCGCGCCCGGGCCGAAGCGGCGCTGGAGCGCGTCGAGGGTGGCGTCGAGGCGGCGCTCGCGGGCCGCGCGCGGTGCGCTGAAGAGGTCCAGCTGCGCCGCATTCTCCAGGTTGTGGACACCGACCCCGATGAGGCGGACCGGCCGATCTGCTTGATGGGACGCCGCAAGGAGCGCGATGGCACCGGACGTGATCGCCGCGTCACTGTCGCTTCCCCCATCGAGGGAGCACTGCCGCGTCAGGGAGGTGAAGTCGGCGTAGCGGAGCTTGAGGCTGACGGTCCGGGCGCTCAGCCCCGCGGCCCGCAACCTTCTCCCCACGTCGGCGGAGAGGTGTCGGACGCGGTCACGGAGCTGGCCGGCGTCCACCACGTCCCGATCGTAGGTTTCCTCGCGGGAGATTGACTTGGTGGCGCTCGGGGGCGTCACCGGTGAGGTGTCGATCCCCTGGGCGCGGCGGGTCAAGGAGTGGGCTGCGACCTTGCCCAGGCGTCGCTCGAGCAGCGCCGCCGGATGCCCGGCCAGTTCGCCCAGGGTGCGGAGTCCCAGCCCGGCGAGGGTGCTCGCCGTTGCCGGGCCCAGCCCGGGGAGCGTGCGGAGCGGAAGGGGCCGGAGGAACCCCCTCTCCTCGCCGGGCCGTACGACGACGAACCCTCGTGGCTTGCGCAGATCGGAGGCGATCTTGGCGACGGTCTTCGAGGTGGCGATCCCGAAGCTCGCGTGGAGCCCCGTCTCGGCGAGGATCTCGTCGCGGAGCTGGGCCGCCATCTCCTCCGGGTCGCCCGGGGTGTCGGTCACGTCCAGGTACGCCTCGTCGAGGGAGAGGGGCTCGACCAGAGGGGTCAGGGCTCGTGCCAGGGCAAAGATCCGAGCCGACGCCTGCCGATACGCCGGGAAGTCGACTGGAAGAACGGCGGCCGCGGGGCAGAGGCGCACCGCCCTTCCCAGCGGCATCGCGGATTGCACCCCGTAGCGGCGCGCTTCGTAAGAGGCGGCGGAGACCACGGCCCGGGCGGTGCGCCCATCTCCGCCACCGCCGACGATCACCGGCCGTCCGCGCAGCTCAGGACGCCGCTCCTGCTCCACCGACGCGTAGAAAGCGTCGAGGTCGAGGTGGATGATCGCCCGCACCCAGCCCATGAGCCGATTCTGTCGCTCGCGCGTCCCCAGCGGGTGAACGGGGAGGTTGGGGCCCCGGGGCTGAGCCGCCGGAATGCCGGCTAGCCGGCCGCGCCGGAGGGCCGGCGGGCCGCGAAGTCCCGGATGTCGTCCTCGGTGAGGTAGCCGGCCGCGATCAGCAGCTCAACGTAGCTCACGCCCAGGTGAGGCGCGGCTCGGCGGAGCACCCACGGCGGGGGGTTGTCCTTGTTCTTGTTGACCGCCTGGTAGAAGTAGATCTGGTTGAGGTCGCAGAGCAGCGCAAGGCGGTGCAGCGAGATGCCGCGCAGGCGACATCTCTCGATCAGGTAATCCCGGAAGGCGGCATCCATCATCTCGCTTCCTGCTTGATTTCTCGGGTCAACGGGATGTGTCGTCGCCTAAGACGCTACCACGGTTGTCCCCGTCCTGTGGCGGGAACAGCAGTTCGACCAGGTCGGAGAGCCGGTCGATCACCGCGTCCGCGTCGCCCGGCCCGGGGTCGTCCCGATGCTCCCGGGTCCGGATGGTCGCCATCCCCGCCGCACGCGCGCCGGCGATGTCCGCGCGGCGGCGGTCTCCCACCATCGCGCAGCGGTTCGCCTCGACGCCCAGCGTGCCCAGGGCGGCGGCGAAGATCTGGGGCGCGGGCTTGCGCCAGCCGACCTCGCTGGAGAAGGTCACGCCGTCGAAGAGGGCGGCCAGGCCGAGGTGCGCGAGCTGGGCGTGGAGGCTGCGGGCACGATAGGGGGCGTTGGAGCAAATGCCGAGGCGGAGGCCGCGCCCCTTCAGCTCCTCCAGGGTGTCCACCGTCGCCGGTGGAACGGCGACTCCCTCCCACCAGGCCTGCTGAACCAGCGCGGCGACCTCGTCGCTGAGCTCATCGGAGAGCGGGATGCCGAGCGAGGCGTACGCGGCCCGCTCCTCCGCCACGGCATCGATCTCCCTCAGGTCGCCGGCCGCCTCGTGGCGTGCCACCGCATCCTCGACGCGGTCGTGCACCTCGGCGAGCAGCGTGGCGGCCGATGGAACCGGACCCACCCCGGCCGCGCGGAGCCGACGGACGACCTCCTCGTGTGCCGCCAGCAGGGCATCTGATGGGCGGGAGAAGGTGACCAGGGTCAGGCCGTAGTCGAAGAGCAGCGCCTGGATCGCCGCCCCGGCCATCAGCGGGGCTGCTGGCCGCGTCCGGGTCCGCCCCGCCGCTTCCTCCCCGAGACCCTTCTCCGCCGGCGCCGCCCGGAGCCGCCAGGCGCCGCCGAGCGGGCAAAGCGGTCGTAGAACGTCTTCGAGGGGTGAGCCTCGGTGGAGAGTCGAGCCGTCGCTCCGGGCGCCGCCTGGACCCGGGCCGCGTACTCGCCGAGCAGCGCCTCCAGGGGGCGCTTGTCGCTCGCCGACGGGGACGCGGTCTCCGCCCAGGGCTGGGCGGTCGAGGTCTCAGCCTCCGGGGATGGTGCCTCCTCCTCGCCGGGGACCGAGTCGATCAGCTCCTTGATCGCGCGGGCGACCACGTCGTCCGAGCTCCCCGCCCCGTTGGCTCGGCCGCTCATGCCGGGGTCGAGCTCGGCCCGCGGGCGCCTGCCCCCACGTGGAACCCGGCCAGGGCGAGGCCGGCGATGGTCTTCATGTCAACGGCGTCCTCAGCGATCAGGCGGCCGGCCTCGGACTCGGTGAAGAGCTGCGCGATCACGTGCTCGTCCGGGTCGGGGTGCGTCGCGCCGGGGCTGAGGCGGCGTGCCGCGAAGAGGTGGAGCAGCTCCCCGCTGTACCCCGGCGCGACCGGACCGGCGGCGAGTCGCTCCCAGATCTCTGCCGTGTACCCGGTCTCCTCGGCCAGCTCGCGGCGGGCCGCCGCCTCGGGCTCCTCGCCCGGGGTCAGGGTGCCCGCTGGGATCTCCCACAGCGCCCTGCCGACGGCGTGGCGCCACTGGCGCACCAGCACGACGCGGCCGTCGGCGTCCGTTGCCACGATTGCGACAGCCCCGGGGTGCTCGATGATCTCCCGCCCGGCGAGATTGCCGTCGGCGGTCTCCACGGTGTCGTCGTGGACGGTGAGCAAGCGGCCCTGGAACACGGTTCGCCGCTCCACCGGGTGCTCCCGGAGCAAGTCGTCGGTCATGGTCGGAAGTCTGACAGCAGCCGCACGGGGGCGGTCACGAAGGGGCCGAGGGCCGCCGCTCGCCGAGCCGCTGTGGTAGGGTGCCCGGGTCACGGATCGATCCGATCGCGTCCTGCACGGCGGGAGTTGGCCCCGCCGGTCCGAGGCCCACCGCCGTAACCTCGGTGGAACGGAGACCTAGCTTCGCCGTCCTCCACCAGTCGTGCAGAGAAGCGACGCGGGGGGCGGTCGGGGCGGTCAGGGGAGATCATCTCGATGCGGACTGTGATGCGGCTTCCGGAGTGGGCAAGCCGGCGCGCCGGTTCGCTCGCGCGGTCGGTGGGCCGCCTGGGCCTGCCACCCCGCGCCGCGGCCCGAGGGCTGGCCACCCGCCTCCGCCTTCGCCGCGGGCTCGGGCGCCGCGGCGGCCGCATCTGGATTCCCCGGCGCCTCGGGGAGCTGGCTGCCGGCATCGCCATCCTGCCCCTGAGCGCCGTGCTGACCCTCACCGTGGCGGCGTTCTCGGGGCCCTCGAGTGGGCAGGTCCAGGGCCCGCCGATCAGCTCCGCAGGCTCGCTCCTCCGCTTCCACATTCAGCCTCTCGGTAACCCGTTGAATGTCGGGACCAGCGGGATCAGCACGCCGGTGCTCGCCAGCCTGCCCCCTGCCCCGCGGCTCTCCCCCCTGCAGGTGGTCGCCGGCACGGAGATCCCCGCTGACCCCTACTCCACAGCCGAGGTCGAGGCCATCATCACGACGGCCGCGGAGGCCGACGGGGTCAACCCCGCCTGGATGATCAGCACCGCCGCATGCGAGTCCACTCTCCACACCAATTCGTACAACCCCTCCGGCCCCTACTACGGCCTCTTCCAGTTCCTCATGTCCACCTTCAAGGCTCACGGCGGCACGGACATCTGGGATCCGGTCCAGCAGTCGGACATCGCGGCGAGCATGTTCGCCTCCGGGGACTCGTCGGCCTGGCCGGTCTGCTCGCTCGCCTGACGGCGCCATTTTCCATCCGGCTCCGCTCGCTCCTCGATCTTGCCGGCCTGAACGCGATCGCGTGGCCGGCGGTCGGCCTCAGCTGATCTCGGTCGCGTAGAGCTGGCACGACGCCGGCGGGGCGGAGACCAGGACCGGCACCGACTCGGCTTTCGAGCTGCCTCCCGGCCAGACCGTCTCGAGCAGCCCGCCTCCGACGATGTCCCCGGCACCGTCCTCGCAGGCCGCCGAGACGCTGACTTGGGTTCGGGACGAGACCTGCCCGCTCAGGGTCGCCGCCACGTCTCCCTGGTATCCGGTCGTTCCGGCGCAGGGGGAGCCGCACGTGTAGGTCGCCGAGGTCGCGGAGATGACCGTGCGATCTCCCGCCTCCCAGCCTCCGACCGCCACGAAGACGTCGGTGTTGGTGGCCCCCTCGCACGAGTCGGTGCAGAGGGCGGTGACCGCGAGGGTCTCCTCCGGGGCCAGCGACACCGGCTCCGCGGCGAGGGAGTACGTCCCGCCCGGGAAGTGAACCGTGAAGCTGACCACCACCAGGGTGGCGGTATGCGCCGAGGCCTGGTTGTGCAGGACGGCGACCGGGAAGACTTCCAGGTCAAAGGCGCCGAACCCCGAGGCCACCTTCTCCACTGTCTCGTTGTCCGGGGTCGAGCTGGCGGGCGCGGTTAGCGTCGTTGACGGAGCAGAACTGTGCGATGGCGACGGCACGGGCGAGGCGGAGTGCGCCGCGGGCCCCCCGCACGCGGCCACCGCGACCAGAAGGACGGCGGCTGCCAGGGTACGGACCATGCCGGCGATGGTAGGCACTTTGCCGGTGCCTTCACCGGCCACAGCCTTGCCGGCGCCGTGGTCTTGCTCCGGCAGCCGGTCCGCGCCCGCCACCACGTCGCGCCGGAGACGCGCAACGGGCGGAGGAGCAGAGCGCTCCTCCGCCCGTATTGCGGGATCGAGTTCCGTCTAGCTCGTGAGATCGGTGCGGATGGTCTCGATGTCGGTCTTGCACTTCTCAAGGTCCGACCGGGCCGTCTGTACCGAATTGCGGGCCGTCACCAGCGTCGGCTGGTTGCCCGGGTAGCCGGAGGGAAGAAGGTTGATCACGTCGGAGTCGATGCCCGACGACGCCGACTGCGCGGCGGCCAGCTGGGTGGTGCAATCGTTGAAAGCGGTCTGCGCCGCCGCCTTCTTGGCGGCCGAGGCGTTGCTGTTGTTGATCGCCGTCTGGATCGTCGGCAGCTTGGACTGGAGGTTGGCCTCGATGGTCGACTCGGTGTCGGCGGCGATCACCAGGTGCACCTTGGGCTGCTCGAGGAGGAAGACCCGGTAGCCCGTGACGATCGTCTCGGTGTCGGCGAGTGCCTTCGACACCGTGGTGTCGGCGTCGATGGTGGCGAGGAGCGTCTGAAGGCCGCTCTCGTCAGCCGAGAGCTGACCGAGCAGGGTCGCCTTGTCGCTCGAGGTGATGTCGGCGCTGCTGTTGACGTCCGAGGTCATCTTCTGGAGCGCGGTCTCCCGCGCGGAGACCGCCTGGGAGGCGCGCTGGTCGATGCAAGCCAGCCGGGCGGCGACGCTGCCGGAGCACGCGCCGGAGCTGGCACTCGGAGAGGGACTGTCGGCGGCCATCGCCGGCAGGACGGTCGCCGCGGCGAGGGCGGCGCTGACCGCGAAGGCGGCGAGGCCGATGCGGAGGGGGTGATGAAGCTTCATGGGGCGGGGTCTCCTTCGCTGGTGGCAAGGCCCTGGTTGGCCTGGCCGATCTCGTTGTCGATCTGGTTGAGCTGGTTGTCGATCTGGTTGTCGATCTGGTTGAGCTGGTCGCCCGCGGCCCCGGCGTCCGCGGTGGCCGAGCTGGAACTGGCTGCCGTGGAGCTGGGGCTACCTGCGACGGCGCTCGGGCTGGCGGTCTCACCGGCCGGCGTACTGATCGGCGCGACGCCCTGCGTTGGGGGTGCCGTCGGCGCCGGGACCACGTGCGCGCAGGCCGCGATGAGGAGCAGAGCTGCACCGGCCAGAGCGGCGGAGCCGAGCCTGCCGAGACGTCGCATCGATGTGGTCCTCCTGTTCATCTGAACGCGGACCCCATGCTCGCACCGGTCAGCCGGGACTCCCTGAGAGAGTGCTGAAACCCTTGCCACCAAGCGGTGGTATCCCGCCTTTTCTCAGCCGCGCCTCAGCTGTGAGTGCCGAACTCGCTGCGCCGGAAGAGCGCGTGCAGGGGCAGGGACCGCTCGCGCAAGGCGGCCTCCGCCCCCTCCTCGCGGTCGACCAGGACGACGACCTCTGCAACCCGCACCCCGGTGGGGGCGAGCACCTCCAGGGCGCGGAAGGCGGATCCGCCGGTGGTGACGACATCCTCGATGAGAGCCACGCGCTCGCCCTGTACCGGCGCAGGCCCGGCTATCTTTGCCGCGGTGCCGTGCGCCTTCTCCCCCTTGCGGATCATGAAGGCGCGGAGCGGCGGATCGGAACCGGCCGCGCTCAGGGCCACGATCGCTCCCAGGAGGGGGCCCACCCCGTCGTCCCCCGCCACCGCGGTGACACCCAGCTCGCGGCAGCGAGCCAGCATCAGAGAAGCCGCCAGGAAGAGACCGCGGCCCTCCAGGGTCACCTGCTTGCCGTCGAAGAAGTAGTCGCTCCGCCTGCCGCTCGCGAGGACGAAATCCCCCCAGCGGAAGGCGCGCTCGGCGAGCAGCCGGTGCAGCTCGTCGCGCGGGGTCGTCATTCCGCCGGTCTCCAGCGCAGCACAGGCCTGCGCGCGGCCTCCACCTCGTCGACGCGGCTCACCGGCGTCTCATGAGGTGCGGATCGGACGTGATCGAGGTCACTCTCGGCCTCTGCGACGATGGCGGCGCAGACATCGGCGAGGAGATCGAGGCTGCGCCTCGACTCGGTCTCGGTCGGCTCGAACATGAGCGCCTCCGGGACCGTGGTGGGGAAGTACGCCGTCGGCGCGTAGACCCCGTAATCGAGCAGCCGCTTGGCGACGTCGATGGCCCGGAGGCCCGCCACCCGGCTGCCCCTGGTGGTGGCCACGAACTCGTGCATCGAGTCGGATGACACCGCCATCGGGAAGATCCCGCGCAGCCGCGACTGGAGGTAGCGGGCGTTGAGAACGGCGTTCTCGGCCACCGCGGAGATGGAGGAGCCGTAGGTCCGGATGTAGGCGTAAGCGCGCACCAGCATCCCGAAGTTGCCGTAGTAGGACCGCACCTTGCCGATGGAGAGGGGACGGTCATGGTCGAGCAGGAAGCGGCCGCCATCCCGCTCCACCGTGGGCAACGGCAGGAAGGCGGTGAGTGCCTCGGCGACCCCGACCGGACCGCTGCCCGGACCGCCCCCGCCGTGAGGCGTCGAGAAGGTCTTGTGCAGGTTGAGGTGGACGACGTCGAAGCCCATGTCACCTGGGCGGGCTAGCCCCACCAGGGCGTTGAGATTGGCGCCGTCGTAATAGACCAATGCACCCGCCTCGTGGGCGATGCGGGCGATCTCCAGGATGTCCTTCTCGAAGACCCCGAGGGTGTTGGGGTTGGTCATCATGATCGCCGCCACCGAGCTGTCCAGATGCCGGGCGACATCGGCGACATCCACGGTGCCGTCGGGATTGCTCTGGATGGTCACCACCTCGAGGCCCGCCAGCGCCGCGGAGGCCGGGTTTGTCCCGTGCGCGGAGTCGGGGATGAGCACCCGGGTCCGGTGGGTGTCGCTGTGAACGACGTGATACGCCTGGATCATCCGTAAGCCCGTCCACTCGCCGTGGGCCCCGGCGGCCGGCTGGAGTGAGATCCGGGCCATTCCGGTGATCTCGCAGAGGAGCCTCTCCAGCTCCCACATCAGCTGCAGCGCGCCCTGGACGTCGCCGGCATCCTGGTAGGGGTGGAGGTCCGCGAAGCCGGCCAGCCTCGCCAGCTCCTCGTCGACCGCCGGGTTGTACTTCATGGTGCAGCTGCCCAGCGGGTAGATCCCCTGGTGCAGGTTGTGGTTGCGCCGAGCCAGGCGGCCCAGGTGCCGGGCGAGCACCGGTTCGGGAACGGCCGGGATAGCCGGCGGGTCGATCCGTAGCACCACTCCGGGCAGGAGTTCGGCGAGGGGTCGCGGCGGGACGCCGGCCTCGACCTCTCGCGGCCCCCTCCCCAGGTCGCCGCCCAGCTCAAAGACCAGCGGCTCCTCGCCGGCCCACTCGGGCGCCGGCCCCGGCCCGCCCTGACTGCCCGGTTCGACGGCCCCGTTCATGCGCTCACCGTGACCGGACGGGCAGCTCGCGACGACGCCTCGACGTAGCGCTCCAGGGCCGCCGGGGTGGTCGTCTCCGTGCAGCAGACCAGGAGCTGGTCGCGGCGTTCCGGGTCGAACCGCCCGAGCGGCAGGCCGGCCACGATCCCCTGGTGGCGCATCGCGGTCGCGAAGTCCCCGGCGTCGCCGGGCACCCGGAGCGCGAACTCCCAGAGGTAGGGGCGGTCCGGCTCAGCCAGCTCGATGCCGTCCACCTCGGTGAGCCGGGCGGCCAGGGCGTGGGCGCGCTGGACGCTGATCTCGGCCACCCGGCGCATCCCGGCTCCCCCCATCCTGGCCATGTAGACGGTCGCCGCCAGCGCGGTCAGGGCGTGGTTCGTGCAGATGTTGGAGGTCGCCTTCTCGCGGCGGATGTGCTGCTCGCGTGCCTGGAGCGTGAGCGCGTAGGCGCGCCGGCCGTCGTGGTCGTGGGTGAGTCCTACGAGGCGTCCCGGCATGCGGCGCATCAGCTCCTGCCGTACCGCCATGAAGCCGAGGTGGGGACCGCCGAAGGATGGTGCGATGCCGAGCGGCTGGCCGTCCCCAACGGTGATGTCGAAGCCGAGATCTCCGGGTGGGGTGAGCAGCGAGCAGGCGATCGGGTCGGCGCAGCAGATCGAGATGGCTCCGACCGCCCTGGCGGCCTGGGCCACGGGGGCAATCTCGTCCACCGTCCCGAGAAAGCCGGGCAGGGCGACGACGGCGCACGCGTCGCCGGCTCCCAGCGTGGAGCTCACGTCGTGGGTGGTCACCACCTCGACGCCGCGCCCTCCCAAATAAGTGCGGATCACGGCGAGTGTCTCGGGGTGAAGGTCGGCGGCCGCGACCACGCGGTCCCGCCCGGTCTGGGCCACTGCCATCAGCACGCCCTCGGCGGCCGCGGTGGCGCCGTCGTAGAGGGAGGCATTGGCCACGTCCAGTCCCGTGAGCTCGCAGATCATCGACTGGAACTCGAAGATCGTCTGGAGTGTCCCCTGCGAGGCCTCGGCCTGGTAGGGCGTGTAGGCCGTGTAGAACTCGGGCCGGGCGACCGCGGCGCGCACGATGGCAGGGATGTAGCGGCGGTAGACGCCGGCACCGAGGAAGGAGTCCAGCGTTCCCAGGGGGTGGTTTCGGGCCGCCAGGCGCTCCAGCTCGCTCACCAGCTCCTGCTCGGCGAGCGGCTCCGGCAGGTCCATCACGGGGCGGAGCAGCCGCTCCGGGACCGACGTGAACAGCTCCTCCACGCTGGCGGCACCGATCGCCTCCAGCATCTGCCGGCGGTCATCGGCTCCGTTGGGGAGGTACGCCATCGTCGCCGACAGTATGCCGAGCACCGGCCCTCAGACGGCTTGGGAGGCCCGAGGTCAGGACATGTCAGGCCACGGGGTACCCGCGGCCTCTTCACCCTCGTCGGTCTCGCTGCGCTGCCGGTAGCGCTCCGCCACCATCTTGTAGGCGACGCTCTTGGGGAGCCCCAGCTTGACCAGGGACTTGACCTCGTCGGCCATCACCTTGTCTCGCGCCGTCTCGATGGAGGCGATGACGTCATCGATGCTGACCGTGCTCACTCGCTTGGACACCCCGTCACTGTACCAGCGTTGCGGGCGGCGCCAAACCTCGGACCAGGGTCATGGCACCCCAGACGTTCCGGTCGTCGCCCAGCTCGGCCCGCCGGATCTCCGGCGGAGGCTGGAGGAAGAGGCTATCCGCGACGGTCCGCCGCAGCTCCTGCTCGAATCTCCCCCAGGCGTTGACCACCCCGCCTCCGAAGACCACGACGTCGCAGTCGAGCAGGGCGACCGTGTTGACCACCGCCAATCCCAGCCAGCGGCCGATCTCGGCCCAGGCCGAGGGGTCGTCCAGCTCCTCGGGCGCCACGCCGTAGCGATTGCGGATGGCGTTGCCGCTGGCGAGGGCCTCCAGGCAGCCGTGGCCCCCGCAGTGGCACTCCGGGCCACCCAGGTGCGCGGGCCAGAGCACTTGGTGTCCCGCCTCGGTGTCGTGGCGGGCGATCACCAGCTCGCCATCGCGCACCACGCCGGCACCGATCCCGGTGCTCACGGTGTAGTAGGCGACGGTTGGGAAGCCCCGCCCGGCCCCGAAGCGCGCCTCGGCGAGGGCGGCGCAGTTGGCGTCGTTCTCGGCGAACACTGGGCAGCCGAAGTCCCGGCCCAGGGTCGCCCGGAGGTCCAGGCCGTGCCACGCCTCCGACAGCCCGGGCGGGTTGAGGAGCGTCGCCCGCTCGCGGTCAAAGGGCCCGGGCGTCGCCACCGCGATCGCCTCCAGCCCGCTCTCGCCGCGGACGCTGTCGAGCATCTCCGAGAGAAAGTCCCCCGGGTCCCCGCCGGTTGGGGTGGGCCGCACCAGCGGCGTCCCTGGCAGCCCGCGGTCGCCCGTGACGCTCGCCAGGCACTTGGTCCCGCCGATGTCGACGAGCCCGATCACCGGTCAGTCGCCCGCGTTACGGTCCGATGACCCGGCGCGCGCGTCATCGGAGGCCGTGGCCGCCGAGCGCCCCCGGCCCCGGACCCACCAGACGACGACCACCGCCACCAGCACCACGGCCAGGACGATCCCGGCGTCGCCGATCGGCCCCGAGATGCGATTCCAGTTCTTCCCGCCCTCGTAGCCGGCGACGGCCAGGGCCACGGTCCAGGGCACCGTGCCGAGGAAGGTCATCGCGGTGAAGGTGGTGATCCGGATCCGGGCGAGCCCGGCTGGGAAGGAGATGTAGGTGCGGATCACCGGGAGGAAGCGGCCCCAGAAGACGGCGCCGGTTCCATGGCGGCGGAACCATCGGTCGGCGATCTCCACGTGTTGGGCGCGGATGCCGATGTACCGCCCCGGGCCGAGCAGCACCGGCTCGCCGAGCCAGGCCGCCAGCCCGTAGGCGATCAGCGATCCGACCACGTTGCCCGCGATGCCCACCACGATGACCCCAACCAGGTTGAGCCGCCCGGTGGAGGCGAGGTAACCGGCCACCGGCATGATCACCTCGCTGGGGAAAGGGACCCCGACGCACTGCACGGTCATGAGCAGGAGGATGGCCAGGAGCCCATAAGTCACGACCCACCCCTGGAAGAGGCTGTCGATGCTGGCGACGGCGTGCATTCAGGGCTCCTGTATGGGTGCTGGGGGTAGGTCGACGATGGTGGCACCTGGACGCTCGGTCAGGGCGGAGCGGGCCCGGGCGCCGCGCCGCAGCCGGGAGCGGACCACCAGCGCGACGACGATCACGACGGCAGGCGCGAGCGTACGCCAGTCGAAGCTCGCGAGCAGCAGGCCGAGGGGGACGGCGATCGTCACCGCGAGGTCGTAGACGCTTCCCCGCATGCGGGTGAAGATCGCCACCGGGACGGCGATGACGGCGCAGAGGAGACCGGCGAGGGGAAGGGAGAGCGCCAGCCCTGAGATCAGCGGCACCAGCCCGCGTCCGCCGCGCCGGAACCCGACCGGGAACGCGTCTCCCACGACGCACCCGGCGATGGCACTGGCCGCGAACCAGTCGCTGTGGTGGCTGAGGAGGAAGGCGGTGAGGCCCACGACGCCACCCTTGAGCAGCTCGATGAGCCCCGCGAGGAGCGCGGTGGCGGGTCCGGCCGCCCGGAGGGTGTCGATGGCCCCGGTACCCCCAAAGAGGCGCAGGTCGATCCCCTTCTCCCGGCGGACCAGCAGCCAGGCGACGGGCAGCGCGCCCACCGCGTACGCGATCACGAAGGCGATGCCGGCGGAGAGGGGCGTCGGGGTCACGTTCACGGGCACGAGCCTAGCCGAGCCAACCGTGCCGCGGGGGCACAGAATGGCCCCACCCGTGGCACTGGTCCCCCGTCTCTCTCGCTTTCCGGCCTGGCCGCGCCCGTTCGACCCCGACGCCGAGCTGGACTGGTCGGACCCGGCGTTCAGCCGGCGCCTCCTGGCCGAGCACCTCGACCAGGCCCACGACGGGGCCAGCCGGCGCCGCACCCTGATCGAACGGCACGTCACCCGTCTTCGCCAGCTCCTCCCCGACCCGCCGGCCCAGGTCCTGGACGCCGGCTGCGGACCCGGGCTGTACGCCGTGGGGCTGGCCGGGCTCGGCTACCGGGTCGACGGCGTCGACGTCGGGCCCGCCGTCATCCGGCATGCCCGTAAGGAGGCCCGGGCCAGCGGGGTGGCGCGCCTCACCCACTTCGAGGTGGGGGACGTCCGCAACCTGCCCCTCGAGCCGCGATATGACGCGGTCCTCCTCATCTACTACGTCCTCGAGAACCTCACCGCGCCCCGACAGGCCGCCGCGCTACGCCGGCTCGGGGCCTCGCTGCGTCCCGGCGGCCGGCTGATCGCCGAGTTCCGGCTGCGGCCCGACCAGCTGCCGGGGCGGCTCTCGGCCTGGGAGGTCGCCGACGGCTCGCTGCTCGGGAAGCGCCGCCAGCTCCTGCTCAGCGACAGCGTCTACGACCGGGCCCGCAGTCTCTTCATCCTCCGAGAGGTCGCGGTCTTCCCGGACGGCAGCGTCGCCGTGCAGCAGACCACCAGCCGGCTCCTGCGCTTCGAGGAGATCCCGGTCGCCTTTGCCCGGGCCGGGATGCGGGTGACCCACACCTTCGACGGCTGGACCCGTTACCCGGGCAGCTCTCTCTGCGACAGTCTGGTCGTGGTGGCCGAGCCCGACCCGGCCGCTCCGGCTAACACTCGCCGGGCAGGGTCCCGACGGCCAGGGTCAGGGTGAGCTCGGGCGCGTCACCGAGCACCAGGGTGGCGGTGTAGGTCCCACCCGGAAGGGAGGAGTCGACCGGCCAGGTCACCTGGTAGGACTCCGCAGCTCCGCCGGCGATGTCGACCTCCCCGCAGGCGCTGGCGGGCGCCGCCGCCGAAGAGCCGCTGTAGACGCTCAGCCCGGTGCCGTCAGTGACGACGATCTGGAGCGGCTGGGAGCAATCGACCTGCACGGTGGCGGGACCGGCCGCGGTCTCTGTGAACGTCACCGTGCTCCCGGGATCGACCTGGGCCTTGTCCGCCGTGGCCGAAACCGGCGCCGCCGCGGCGGAGGGCAGCGCGAGGGAGGGCGCCGGCCGGCAGTGGGGTGTGGGGGTCGCCACCGCCAGCGCACTGCCGCAGGCGGTGAGGAGAAGGGCGAGGGCGGCGAGGCGGGGGTCGAGCATCACTGGGAAGTCTGCCCTCGGACCGTCCGGCTCCGCCAGCCCTCCGGGCGCCCCGCTTCTGGGAGCGGACGGAGTCGTGACGCCCCGCAATACCATTGGCTGCTGCCGCCGCCGCCCCTACGCGGACGACGTCTCCGAGGAGGTCGTCACACCATGCCCACGCCAGCACCGGATCGCATTCGCACAGTGGCCATCGTCGGCCATAGCCACGACGGCAAGACCACCCTGTGCGAGGCGCTGCTGCACACGGCGGGGGCAACCCCCCGGCTCGGCTCCACCGACCAGGGCACCTCGATCCTCGACTTCGAGCCGGAGGAGCAGCGCCGCTCCATCTCCATCAGCTCCGCCGTCGCCCACTGCGACTGGAAGGACACCCAGGTCACCCTCATCGACGCCCCCGGCTTTCAGGACTTCGCCGGCGAGGTCGCCTGCGCCCTGGCCGGCGCCGATGCCGCCGTCCTGGTGGTGAGCGCCAACGGCTCTGTCCCGGTCGGGGCCGAGCTCGCCTGGGAGATGATCACCGCGGCCGACCTCCCGTGCCTGATCGTGGTCAACCGGATGGATCGGGAGAACGCTGCGTTCGAGGCCACCGTCGACGCGCTCCGGGAGGCCTTCGGGCGGAAGCCGATCGCCGTCGTCGTTCCCATCGGGTCGGCGGAGCAGCTCCAGGGCTACGTGGATCTGGTCGACGGCAGCGCCCACAGTTTCGGCACCGACGGCGGCGCCGTCGCCAGCGAGATGCCCGTTGCCATGAGCGCTGAGATCGAGCGGGCCCGGAGCGCCCTCATGGACGCCGCCGCCGAGACGGACGACTCGCTCATCGAGAAGTACCTGGAGGGCACCGAGCTCTCCTCCGACGAGGTCCGTGACGCCGTCCACCGCGGCGCCGCTACCGGCACGCTGGTGCCGGTCATCTGCGCGGCGGCGCTCGGCGCCCGCGGCGCGGCCCTCGTGCTGGACAGCATCGTCCGCTTCCTCCCCTCGCCCAATGAGCGGGTGCGCCGCGGCACCGACAGCGCTGGGAAGGAGGTCGAGATCCGCTGCGACCCGGCCGGCTCCCTGGTCGCCCAGGTCTTCCGGACCGCCGTGGACAACTTCGGCAAGCTCTCCTACGTCCGGGTCCTGCGCGGCACCCTGCGGGGCGAGACGCACCCCTACAACGCGAACCGCAAGAGCGAGGAGCGCTTTGCCCAGCTCGGCCGTCCGACGGGCAAGCAGGTGGTGCCCGCCGGGGAGGTCGGCGCCGGTGAGGTCGCGGTGCTGACCAAGCTCCAGACCACCGCCACCGGCGACACCCTCTGCGACCGGACGGCGGCCGTGGTCCTGGCCCCGATCGTCCTGCCCGCGGCCGCCTACTCGGGGGCGATCACCGCCAAGACCAAGGGCGACGACGACAAGATCATGCAGTCGATGGCGCGCCTCGGGGAGGAGGACCCGACCTTCTCCATCGACCGCGATCCGGTGACCCAGGAGGTCATCGCCCACGGCCTCGGCGACGTCCACCTGGACGTGGTGCTGGAGAAGATGAAGCGGAAGTACGGGGTCGACGCGATGATCCATGCACCGCGCATCCCCTACCGGGAGACCATCAACGGCACGGCACGGGTGCAGCACCGCTACAAGAAGCAGTCAGGCGGGGCGGGCCTCTTTGGCGACTGCACCATCGAGATCGAGCCCCTGCCTCGTGGCGGCGGCTTCGAGTGGCAGGACAAGATCTTCGGCGGGTCCATCCCGCAGCAGTTCCGGCCCTCGGTGGAGAAGGGGGTCCGCCAGGTCCTCGAGCAGGGGGCGATCAGCGGCAACCCTATCGTCGACGTCCGGGTCCGGCTGGTCGACGGCTCCACCCACCCCGTCGACGGCAAGGACATCGCCTTCCAGATCGCCGGTTCGATGGCGATGCGCGAGGCCATGCAGAAGGCCTCCCCGGTGCTGCTCGAGCCCATCGTGATCGTCAAGGTCGTGGTTCCCGAACGCTTCACCGGCGACATCATCGGTCTCTTCAACGCCCGCCGCGGACGGGTTGCGGGGATGAACCCGCTCGGCGACGGCCGTTCCGAGGTGACCGCCCAGGTCCCTCAGGCGGAGATGTTCACCTTCCCCATCGACCTCCGAGCTCTCACCCAGGGCCGGGGCCGCTACGCCACCGACCTCTCCCACTACGAGGAGGTCCCGGCGCACGTGGCCCAGCAGCTCATCGATGCGCACCAGAAGGAGCACGCGGCAGCATCCGCGTGAAGCGCCTACGCGGTCCCTCTGAGGACTGGGGCCTCCGTACCAGCCGGTGAGCCGGCCGGCTCCGCGCCGCTCCGGAGGCGCCGGGCCAGGGCGATGGCCAGCCACACTGCGCTCGCGCAGGGCAGTGAGAAGAGCTGGAGGACGGGCCACCACGCCGGCGTCCGGCTGAGCGCGACGAGCCCGGTCATGCTGAGGTTGGGGATGGTGAGGGGGACGACGACCCCAAAGACGAGCACCGCCCCGGCCGCAGCTACCGCCACCGCGCGCTCTGCCCTCCATCCCCGCGTGGCGACCAGGCCAAGCACGGCAAACAGCGGGATGAGGAGGTGCATGAAATGGGGATACCAGGCGATCCCGCCGGCCAGGAGCATCGCCATGATCCCCATTCCGTATTCGGCCCCCCGCTCCTGAGGGGTCCTCGGCCCCGGCCGGGTGGCCCACCCGGCGAGCCAGAGGACGAGGAGCGCGGCCACCAAGTTGGCGAGCTGGACCAGCGCGGATGCCGGCTGGACACGCAGCACCGACTGACTCGCGAGCCGGCTGACCGCGCCCCCGAGCGATTGGTCGTAGATCCACCCGGTGGCGCGGTTGAGGTCCGGTAGCACCTTGGTGAAGAACGTGAGGTTCACCTGGATGCCGAGGGTGGCGGCGCCAATTACCACGCTGCCGACCCCGGTCGCCAGCATCGCGGCGGTCGCCCGCCACCAGCGGCGCCGGATCAGCAGGATGAGGAAGACGACTGGGGCGATCTTGATCCCGGCCACCAGGCCGAGCAGCACTCCCGCCGTGATCTGGCGGTCCCTGACGTACGCCCAGTACGCGCCGGCGAGGAGGAGGAAGAGCAGGGGGTTGATCTGGCCGTGCCAGTAGTTGTAGGTGACCGGGTCGAACGCCAGCGCCGCCACGATGCCCAGCTCGATCGCCGGCCAGGATCTGGGGAGCGCCGTGCGGGCGACCACGATCGCGCCGGCCACCGCGCTTGCCAGGTTGAGCCAGAGCCAGAGCAGCATGGCCGAACGGTCACTGAGGAGTGCGAGGGGGCGGAACAGCAGGGCGGCGAAGGGGGGATAGATGAGCCCCGACATCACCACGGTGGAGGGGTTGAACTGAGCGTAGGGCGACCCACCGGCCGCCATCGACCGCGCCGCGCCGAGGTACGCGGAGAAGTCCTCGAACGGCCCGGAGAAGTGGCCGGTGAGTGGGGCCACGACAAAGAGGGCGATGCTCGCGACAACCGCCACCGCCGCGGCGACGAGCAGGACCAACCGGACGCGCCGGACCAGGCGGGGCGCCGCCGCCACGCTGGCTGCTGCCTCGGTCACGCCGATGACCGGCTGCGGCTTCGGGCGAGGGTCACCAGGAGCGCGACGAGCAGGGCGGCGGCCGTCCACGCGGGGAGGGAGTCCAGCTGCAGGGCCGGCCACCACCAGGCGGTGCCGAAGGTGCTGGGAAGCCAGGCGGTGCCGCCCAGCCCCAGGAATGCTGGGTAGGCGACCCCGACGATCAGGAAGAGGGCGCTCGCGGTGACGACGACGGGCCGCGCGGCCTCTCTGCGGGCGGCCAGCCCGGCGATGACGAGCAGCGGGATCAGCAGGCTCGAGTAGTCGTCCCACCACGCGACCGAGCCCGCCAGCACCATGGCCACGACCCCGGCGGAGAACTCGAGCGCCCGGCGGTCGGTGCCGGCGCTTCCGACCCTGACCACCGCCGCGACGCCGAGGAGACACGCCGCCGAGGCCGCCGTGACCACCACCTGGAGCCAGGGTAGGGACGGCTGCACCTGCCAGACGCTGTGGTCGACGACCCGGCTGACCAGCCCCCCGAGACTCTGGTTGAAATACCAGCCGTCGGCCCGCTGGAGGGCGGGGAGCACCTGAGTGACCCATTCGACACTGCGCTGCACGCCGAGGGTGAGGACCCCGGCAACGAGGGCGACCAACCCCACTCCTGCTCCGGCAGCCGCCCCCCGCCACCACCGGCGTGCCAGGAGGAGGAGGAGCAGGGCTGCCGGGGCGAGCTTGGCGACCCCTCCGACGCCGAGGGCCAGACCGCAGGTGACCTCGTCGCCGCGCACCCAAGCCCAGAACGCGACCGCCAAGCTGAGCAGGACGACCTCGTTCATCTGTCCGTGCCAGAGGTTGTAGAGCGCGGGAGCGAAGAGCAGGCCCACCGAGAAGCCGATGGCGGACCGCGGCCATTGGGCGGGGAGGGCGATGCGGGCCGTGATGACGGATGCGGCAACCGTGCATCCCAGGATCCACCACAGCCAGAGCGTCGCCGCCAGCTGGTGAGGAAGCGCTGCCAGCGGCCGGGCCAGGGTGGCGACGATCGGGAGGTAGTCGAAGCCGAGCTTGGACGCCATGTTGGTTCGCCAGTTGGCGAGAAACGCCGCATAGGGATCCGCGCCGGCATTGGCCGCGTGGCCTGCGGCGAGGATCGGCCCGAAGTCGTCGAACGACCCGGAGAAGTGGCCGGTGATCGGGGCCACGATGAAGTCGATCAGCACCAGGAGCGCCGCTCCCGCCGTCACCGCCGTCACCGCGGCGCGGGTGATCCTCTCCCGCCGCGACCCTCCCTTCAGTCCGAGGAGCGTCGCCGGCGTCCACGCCCGGCCGGCCGAGAGCCCTATCACGTCAGGGGATCGTAGGTCCGCCGCCCGGGCCCCTCCCAGCCTGTGGCGCTCCTGTCACCGCGCCGGGACGCCCCGCCTAAGGGCGGATCCCCGCGGCGAAGGTGAACGGATGGTGGTAGCGGAAGGCCTCGTCGTCGCCGAGGGACCGCATCTGCTCGGTCAGCTCGGCCTCGAAACGGTCCCGGACCGCCGGCCCGAGGACCGAGAGTAGGGCGTGGGACGACGGTCCGGCACCCATCATCAGCTCGGTCCACTCCCGTGCCGTCGCCGCCCTGCCCCCGGTCACCATCATCGTGGTCACGACGTCGGTGAAGCCCGCGGACGCGAGGAGGTGGGCGAGCACCTCGGGCTCGCCGAATCGGGTCCGGTCGCCGGGAGGGCGTGGGACCACCACGGGGTGCCGGAGCTCCAGGGCCAGGAGCCGCTCGTGGTACACCTCCTGGGCGGGCGTGGAGAGGGCCCGGTCGAGCACGGAGACTGCGATCCGGGAGCCGCGCCGCAGCACCCGATGGGCTTGCTCGAGGGCGCGTCGCGGGTCGGAGAGGTAGGGGAGGGAGTCGCCGATGGTGACCACGTCGAACGTGCAGTCGCTGAAGACCAGCGCCTCGGCGGGGACGTGGATGAAGCGCACGTGCGGGGAGGCGCGCCGCTGCGCGACCTCCAGGAGGCGTTTGGCGATGTCGACCCCGAACACCTCGCCGGAGGTGCCCACCCGCTCGGCCGCCATCTGGGTCACCAGGCCGGTGCCGCAGCCGACGTCGAGCAGGCGCTCCCCGGGAAGAGGCGATGCGATCTCGACCAGGCGGGCGCCCAGCCGGCGGTGGATTCCCGAGGACCAGTCGTCGTAGGCGTGGTTGACGGCGTCGTAGTAGGCCTCGAGGTGGCGGGCGTAACGAGTCGCCGACGGCCACTCCCGGTCGAGGGAGTCAGGAGGTACCGGAGCGGTAGACTGACGAGCCTGTCCGTCGGCGTAGGGGAAGGATTCAGACATGGACCAGACCGCAGATAAGATCAGTGCAACCCCGGAGGCGAAAGAGTCAGTGGTGATATCCAAACCGGATGGAAAGCGTCCCGGCGAGAACTCTAGCGGCGGCACGGTCACCCTGGGCGTCGATGACCGCCTCGAGGGGAAGTTGATCATCCGTAGCGATCTGGTCGTACTCGGAAGCATCGACGGCGAGGTGATCACCACCGGCGACGTGACCGTCGAAGCCTCGGCCGTGGTCAAGGCCCGGCTGGAGTGCCGCAACCTGAGCATTCGTGGCCGGGTCGAGGGCGAGGTCACCGCTTCGCAGCGGCTCCGCCTTGCCGGTTCCGGGTACCTCCAGGGGAGCATCCGCGTGGGCAAGCTCCACGTCGAGGACGGGGCCACCTTCAACGGCTCGATCGCAATGATGGGCGGCGAGGGTTAGAAGCCCTCTCGCGCTGAGAGGCCGCGTCGCCGTCGGGGTGGCGCGGCCTCTCTTTGCGTAGAGGGGCCTCGCGCGGCGCCGCTTGCTCAGCCGACGAGTGTGGAGAGCCCCCACACGACGAGCGCTCCCAGCACGGCGATCAGGCTCACCGCCAGCACGATGGCTCGGCGGCTCGCCGTCCCGTAACCGGCGGCAACCCGGGGCTCGGTGGGGAAGCTGGCGGTGTGGAGGGTCATGCAAGGTATACGTCGCCCGGGCCCCCGGGGTTACGCGCCCCGGCACCCCCAATTCGGGGGGGCCTCCGGGGGAGCGCCCGGGAGGGCGACGGTCGTTGGTCGGCTTGATCGCACTGTTTAACGGTTTCGCCGTGTTCGGCACGCCACCGTCCCCAATTCGGCTGAATTCGACGTGATCGGTCGGAGTGTGCTTACAATCCCGGGCAAGTCGCCGGGCGGACCCGGCCCCGATCCAGCCAATCCAGGAGAGGAACCGATGGCAGTCTCCGGCTACTGTCTCAAGTGCAAGAAGCAGACTGAGATCAAGGACGCGCAGGCGATCACGATGAAGAACGGCAAACCGGCCACGACCGGCACCTGCCCCACCTGCGGGACCAAGATCTTCAAGATCGGCAAGGCCGAGGCCTGACGCGAGGGGGGCTGCGGCCCCCTTCAGTCCGCCTCCAGCACGTCGGCCCGGCCCACGCCGGCCATGGAGCCGACACGGTCTCCTTCGGCGAGCCGCATGATGATCACGCCGCGGGTCTGACGGCCTGACACCCGGACCTGCGCGAGCGGGATCCGGATCACCTGGCCCTTGGTCGAGACGACCATCAGCTCCTCGGAGAGGTCCTCGACCACCCGCATCCCGACGATCTCGCCGATCTTGGGGATGGCGTTCTGGTCGACCGTGTACACCCCCTGGATGTTGCGGCTCTTGACCGGGTAGTCCTCCATCGGGGTCAGCTTGCCGAAGCCCAGCTGGGTCACCACCAGGACGTGGCCGCGCGGGTTCACGATGTCGAAGCCGGCCACCTCGTCCCCGGACCGCAGCCGGATCGCTCCCACCCCCATGGTGTCCCGCCCCATCGGGCGGACCTCCTTCTCCGAGAACCGGGCGCCCTTCCCCTGACGGGTGACCACGAGCAGCTCATCGCCGCCCGCCGAGATCCTCACCCAGTCCAGCTCGTCGCCCTCCTGGAGGTTGATGGCGATCAGCCCATTGCGCCGCACCGCGGAGTAGGCGGCCGATGGGGTCTTCTTGATCTGGCCCAGCCGGGTCGCCATCACCAGATACTGCTCGTCGGAGAATCCGTCGACCGCGATCAGGGCGGTGATCCGCTCGCCCTGGTCGATCTCGATGAGATTGATGACCGGGAGCCCCTTGGCCTGACGCTTGACGTCCGGGATCTCGTGCGTTCGCAGCCGGAAGACCCGCCCCCGATTGGTGAAGAAGAGCATGTCGCTGTGGGTCGAGGCGGTCGTGGAGTGCTCCGCGTAGTCCTGTTCGGTGGAGCGCTTGGCACCCACCACGCCGCGCCCGCCGCGGTGCTGGGCCCGGTAGCTGTCCACCGGGATGCGCTTGATGTAGCCGCGGTGGGTCAGGGTGACGAAGACCTGCTCCTTGGGGATCAGGTCCTCCTCGTTGAGCTCGACGTCCCCGTATCGGATCTCGGTGCGCCGGGGGTCGGCGAAGCGCTTGCGCAGCTCGGCCAGCTCGTCCTTGATCAGCTGGTCCACCAGCCGGGGGTTGGCCAGGATGTCCTCGAACCGGGCGATCTCCTTGATGAGCGCCTCGTACTCCTCCTGGATCTTGCCCGCCTCCAGCCGGGTCAGGCGGCCCAGCCGGAGATCGACGATCGCCTTCGACTGCCGCTCACTCAGCTCGAAGCGCTGCTCCAGAGCGGTCTGCGCCGCCTTCTCGTCCTGGGCCGCCCGGATCAGCGCGATGACCTCGTCGATGTGGTCGAGGCACTTGAGCAACCCCTCCAAGATGTGAGCCCGCTCTCGCGCCCGTCCCAGGAGGAAGCGGGTGCGCCGGACCACGACCTGGCGTCGGAAGTCGACGAAGGGCTGGAGGATCGCCTTGAGCCCCAGGACCTGAGGCCTGCCGTCGACCAGCGCCAGCATCAGGGCACCGAAGGTGTTCTGGAGTTGGGTGTGCTTGAAGAGGTTGTTGAGGACGGTGTGAGGCCGGGCGCTCGGCTTCAGCTCGATGACGATGCGAGTGCTCTCGGTGCGGCCCGACTCGTCACGCAGGTCGGCGATTCCCTCGATCTTCTTGTCGTTGACCAGTTCCGCGATGCTCGAGAGCAGGCGAGCCTTGTTGACCTGGTAGGGGAGCTCGCGGACGATGATCTGCTCGCGACCGTTGCGCGACTCCTCGAACTCGACCTGGGCGCGCATCACGATGCGGCCGTGGCCGGTCGCGTACACCTGGGCGATGTCGCGCGCATAGATCATCCCGCCGGTCGGGAAGTCGGGCCCCGGGATGATCCGGACCAGATCCTCGGTGCTGATCTCCGGGTCGTCGATGAGCCGGATCAGCGCATCGACGACCTCGCCGAGGTTGTGGGGTGGGATGTTGGTCGCCATGCCGACCGCGATCCCGCTGGCCCCGTTGACCAGCAGGTTCGGCAGCAGCGCGGGGAGCACGCTCGGTTGCAGGACGGTGGGGTCGGCAAGGTAGGTCTCGACCATGTCGACCGTGTCCTTGTCGATGTCCTCGACCATGGTCATGGCCACCGCCGACATCTTGGCCTCGGTGTAGCGCTGTGCCGCCGGNNCGCGCCAAGGTGTCGTAGATCGACTGGTCGCCGTGCGGGTGATAGTTCTTCATCACCTCGCCGACGATCGCCGCCGACTTCTTGGTCCGGCCGCCGGCGGTGATGCCCTCCTGGAGCATCGCGTAGAGGATGCGTCGCTGGACCGGTTTGAGACCATCGCGCACGTCGGGAAGCGCCCGGCTCACGATGACGCTCATGGCGTAGTCCATGTAGCTCTGGCGCATCTCCTGCTCGAGGTCAATGGGCCGGATGTCGCCGGGGTGGAAGACGCTCATGACCAATCCTCATCTGGAGGCTCGACGGACGCGACCGTCGCCCCCCGGTCCGCCGATGCCATCGCCGCCGCGATCCGCGAGCTGACCCGCTGGCGGGCGGCGAGTGCCGCCACCCGTACGGCGTTGCCGATGGCCTCCGCGTCACTGCGACCGTGCGCGATGACCACCTCGCCGGCAACCCCCAGCAGCAGGGCGCCCCCGGCCTTGCGGTAGTCGACCCGGTCGCGCAGGGGGCGGAGGCTCGGTTTGAGCAGGGCGCCCCCGACCTTGCCGGCCCATGACCCCCGCGCCTGGCGGGAGATCGCTCCGAAGAGAAGCTCGGCGACCCCCTCGGCGGTCTTGAGCACGACGTTGCCGGTGAAGCCGTCGGTCACGACGACGTCGCAGGAGCCGTTGAAGACGTCACGACCCTCGACGTTGCCGACGAAACGGAGCCGCGAGATCGAGAGCAACCGGTGCGCCTCCTGGACCAGCTCCGAGCCCTTCTCCGCCTCCTCACCGTTGCTCAGCAGGCCGACACGGGGAACGTCGACGTCCATCATCAGGCGCGCATAGAGGCTGCCCATCACTGCGAACTGGAGCAGCCAGAGCGGCTTGCAGTCGACGTTGCCGCCGATGTCGAGCAGGAAGGTGGAGCTGGTCAGCGCCGGGGTGGGGAACGTCGCCCCGATGGCAGGCCGCGCGACCCCGCGGATGCGCCCCACCGTGAGCAGGGCGGCGGCCAGGGTGGCGCCGCTGTTGCCGGCGGAGACCGCCGCCTGAGCCCGCCCCTCGGCGACCAGGCGGGTGGCCACCACCACGCTGGCGTCCCGCTTGGACCGGACGGCCTGGGCGGGGTGCTCGTCCATGCCGATCACCGACCCGGCCGGCACGATCTCCATGTGGGTGCGGAGCACCTCCGTGGCGCCGGTCGCGTTGTCCGGGAGAGCGCGCCGCCACTCCTCGCAGAGCGACTGCAGCCGGGGTTGGTCGCCCACCAGCAGCACCTTGATGCCGTCCTTGAGGGCCGCCTCGAGGGCTCCCAGCACGGCCGCCTGGGGGTCGTTGTCACCGCCCATGGCGTCGACGGCCACGGTGACCGGGGTCGCCGTCGCACGCGTCCCTCCCGGGGTCCCGCTCTGCTCCATCAGACGTCCAGGTTGCGAACCGACCGGGCATGGGTCTGGATGAAGCGGCGCCGCGGTTCGACGTCGGAGCCCATGAGCTTGTCAAAGATCTCGTCCGCCTTGAGGGCGTCCTCGACGGTGATCTTGAGCAGGACCCGCTTGGCCGGGTCCATGGTCGTCTCCCACAGCTCGTCAGGGTTCATCTCGCCCAGCCCCTTGTAGCGCTGGACCTCGATCTTGCCCCCACCCATCTCCTTGAACTTGGTGTCGCGCTCGGGATCGCTGTAGGCGTACTCGATCCGCTCCTGCTTGCCCGTCCCCTTCTTGAGTTTGTAGAGAGGGGGCTGGGCCAGGTAGAGGTAGCCGCCGAATATCACCTCCTGGAGGTGGCGCCAGAAGAAGGTGAGCAGCAGGGTGCGGATGTGCGAGCCGTCGACATCGGCGTCGGCCATCAGCACGATGCGGTGGTAGCGGAGCTTGGCGACATTCATGGTGTCGCCGAATCCGGCGCCGAGGGCTGTGATCAGGTTCTTGATCTCCTCGTTGGCGAGGATCTTGTCGGCCCGGGCCTTCTCGACGTTGAGGATCTTGCCACGCAGCGGGAGGATGGCCTGGTTGCGCCGCTCGCGCCCCTGCTTGGCCGAGCCGCCCGCGCTGTCCCCCTCGACAATGAAGAGCTCGCAGTGCTCGGGATCGCGCTCGCTGCAGTCGGCCAGCTTGCCGGGCAGGGTCGCCGACTCGAGCAGCGACTTGCGCTGCACCAGCTCGCGGGCCCGTGCGGCCGCCTGGCGTGCCCGGGCGGCGGTGAGCGACTGCTCCACGATCCGCTTGGCCTCGGCCGGGTTCTCCTCCAGGTACTGCATCAGCGCGTCGCTCAGCACCGTCGAGACCTGACCGACCACCTCGCTGTTGCCCAGCTTGGTCTTGGTCTGGCCCTCGAACTGCGGCTCCTGGAGCTTGACGCTGATCACCGCGGTCAGCCCGTCGCGAACGTCGTCGCCACTCAGGTTGGCGTCGTTCTCCTTGAGGATGGCGGCCTTCCGCGCGTACCTGTTGAGGGTCGCAGTCAGTGCCGACCGGAAGCCGGTGAGATGCGCCCCGCCCTCCTCCGTGTTGATGTTGTTGGCGTAGGCCAGCACGTGCTCGGTGAAGGCGCTGTTCTGGTACTGGACCGCGATCTCGACCATGTTGCCGTCGATCTCCCGCTCCACGTACATGGGCCGGAGGTTGACGACGTTGCGGTTGGCGTTCAGGTAGCCGACGAAGGCGCGGATGCCGCCCTCGAAGTAGAACGTGTAGCGGAAGGCCTGCACCTCGTCGATGAGGGTCAGGCTCACGCCCTTGGTCAGGAAGGCGAGCTCGCGCAGCCGGTCGGCCACCGTCTTCCAGTCATGGGTGCGATCCGGGAAGACCTTCGGGTCCGGCCACCAGTGGATCATGGTCCCCCGCTGGGAGGTGCGGCCGACGGTCTCCATCGGCCCCTCGGGGAAGCCGCGCTGGTAGCTCTGGCGGTACACCTTGCCGTCCTTGTAGACCTCGGCGACCAGCCGCTCGCTCAGGGCGTTGACCACCGAGGCGCCCACCCCGTGGAGGCCGCCGGCGATCTTGTACCCGCCGCCACCGAACTTACCGCCGGCGTGGAGCTCGGTCAGCACCATCTCCAGACCCACCTTCTTCTCGGTGGGGTGCATGTCGACGGGGATGCCCCGCCCGTTGTCCACGACCGAGACGGACCCGTCCTCGTGGAGGGTGACCAGGATGGTGTCGCAGTAGCCGGCCATGGCCTCGTCGATCGAGTTGTCGACGATCTCGTTGATGAGATGGTGGAGGCCCCGGAGGTCGGTCGAGCCGATGTACATCCCGGGACGCCGACGGACCGGGTCGAGCCCCTTGAGCGCTTCGAGCTGGGCCGCGGAGTAGGAGTCCGCGCCTTTCCCGCCCTTGGCGCTCCGGGGTGCGGGCCCCCCGCCGTCGGGGAACTCGCGGGCAATGGAGGGCGTGGTCTGGGTCAGCTGCGGTTCCTCAGGGGGGTGGCTGGCGGCCACGCCAAGCCGATCGGGGAGCGAAGCCAGCAACCCTGCCGGTGGTGGTGTCGCTTGGGCATGGACGGCGGCCGGTTGATGTGGATTGCGAATTCAATTCTACCAGTGCGCTGCCCTCTGCCGGGTTGCGGACGGCGCTTCCCAGGCCGGCCGGGAGAGGCTCCGGTCTGGTCAGGGGAGCGCTGTTCCTGGACACTTGGACCCATGGCCCTCGACGAATACCGGCGCAAGCGCGACTTCTCCCGCACGCCCGAGCCGAGCGGTGAGGCCTCGCCCCGCGGTGACCCGGGCGATGAGCCCGGCCAAGGGCTCTGGGACCGGCTTCCGGAGGGGCGCCGCTTCTGCGTCCAGATGCACCGGGCGACCCGCCTGCACTACGACTTCCGCCTCGAGCACCGTGGTGTCCTCCTCTCCTGGGCGATCCCCCGCGGCCCCTCTCTGGACCCTTCCGCCCGCCGGCTTGCCGTCCAGACCGAGGACCACCCGGTCGACTACGGCGACTTCGAAGGGGTGATCCCCTCCGGGTACGGGATGGGCACCGTGGAGCTCTGGGACGCCGGCTCCTTCGAGTGGACCCGGGAGTCCGCCGCCGACCCGGACGCTCAGATCAGAGCTGGGGACATCAAGCTCCGCCTGGCCGGGGAGAAGCTGCGCGGAGAGTTCGCCCTGGTCAGGATCGGCGGACGGGGCCGTTTCCCGGGTGCCAGCCCGGAGGCGGAGCGCAACTTCCTGCTCATCAAGAAGCGGGACGAGGCGGCGGTCGCCGGCCACGACGCGGCCGGCGACGATCGCTCCGTCAAGAGCGGTCGAGCTCTGGCCGAGATCGCCGCCGCCGGGGGAGGTGACCCGCGCCAGAAGCGACGCCCGGCCCAAGGCGCCGCGCCCTCGGCGGGCGGCGCCCCGACCGCCGCGCCCGTTTCCCCGTCGCCACCGGACGGCGCCGGGGCGGCTGTGCCCGTCTCCGCGTCGACCCCGGGCGGCAGCCCCGCGGTCGCGCTCCCCTCCCCGATGCTGGCGATCGCCGCGGATCGGCCCTTCTCCCGCGCCGGCTGGCTGTACGAGCTGAAATACGACGGCATCCGGGCCATGGTGGCGGTCGACGGATCGGGGGTCCGAGTCGTGGGCCGGCGCGGCCGGGACGAGACTGGGCGCTATCCGGAGGCCGCCGCCATCCCCGCCCAGCTCCGAGCCCGGAGCGCGGTCCTGGACTGCGAGATCGTGGTACTCGACGAGGCCGGGCATCCCGACTTCGAAAGGCTCCAGTCGCGGATCAACATCGGGGATGCGGACGAGGCCGGACGCGTCGCCGTCCGCAATCCGGCCACATTCGTCGCGTTCGACCTGCTCTCGCTCGACGGTCGCGACCTGATCGGGACCGAGCTGCGCATCCGCAAGAAGACGCTCCGGGAGCTGGTCGGCTCCTCCGGGCCCGTGCTCTTCGCCGACCATGTCGAGCGGGACGGGGAGAGGTTCTTCGCGGCCGTCTCCGGGATGGGGCTGGAGGGGATGGTCGCCAAGCGCGCCGATTCCCGTTATCAGCCGGGCCGGCGCAGCCCTGACTGGATCAAGGTCAAGGCGTGGCGCACCCAGACCTGCGCCATCGCCGGCTGGACCGAGGGGCACGGCCGGCGGGGTCACCTCGGGGCGCTGGTGCTCGCCCTCCGCGGCGCCGGCGGCTGGGAGCACTGCGGTCAGGTCGGCACCGGGTTCGGTGAGGCGGCCATCGCCGACCTCCTCCGCCGCATGGCGCCGCTCCGCCGTCCCACGCCGGCGCTCGCCGCCCCTCCGGCCCTGGTCGAGCCGGTGACCTGGGTGGAGCTCCGTCTCGTCTGCGAGGTCCGCCATGCCGGCTGGACGAGGGCGGGCGTCCTCCGGCACCCCACCTTCCTCGCCCTCCGGGAGGACGCGGCGCCGGAGGACTGCGTCCGCGAGGAGGTGGCCGATGTCTCCGCGCTCGTCTCCGAGGGCGAGGAAGGTGGGGGGCTGGGGTCGGGGTCGGGTCGGGAGCCCGCGGCGACACCGCCCGCGGCCGCCCCCGTGGCGACGTCACCCGAGCTTCGGC
>PMYJ01000071.1 GCA_003170875.1 Candidatus Dormiibacterota bacterium
CGATGCCCACACTCGTGCGACCGACTGCCCCGGACCCCTACGACCTCCTGCCCGCGGTCGCCTCGTTCTCGCTGACGAGCGATGACATCACCGACGGCCGGCCACTCGACGCGGTCCACGTCCATGACAGCGCGGGCGGAGGGAACCAGAGCCCTCAGCTCCGCTGGAGCGGACACCCGGCGGAGACCCGCGGATTCGTGGTGACCTGCTTCGACCCCGACGCCCCGACCGGCAGCGGATTCTGGCACTGGGTCCTGGTCGGCGTTCCCGCCTCGGTGGCCGAGCTGCCGCGCGGTGCGGGAGCGTCCGACGCCCACCTCCCTCCGGGGGCCTTTCACGTGCGCAACGATTACGGCACCCTCGACTACGGCGGATCCGCGCCACCGCCCGGCGACCGCCCTCACCGCTATGTCTTCGCGGTGCACGCCGTTGACACGGACGACCTCGGGCTGACGCCGGCGGTGTCTCCGGCGGTGGTCGGTTTCACCCTCGCCTTCCACACCATGGCGCGGGCCACTCTCCGCGCCACGTATCAGCGCTGATCGCTCTAGAGGAGGGCTGGCGATGGGAGAGGAGTCGGAGGTCGCGGAGGCCCAGATTGCGGTCCACTGGCAGGAGGGCGAGAAACTCTCCCGCGGCCAGCTGCCCCGACCCCTCTCGGCTCAGGAGGAGGCGGAGGTGAGGGCATTCGGCCAGGCCGAGTAGGCCGCGGGGCGCACCGCGGACGTCGCGCCGGAAGCGGTCGGGCTCAGCCTGAGGTCAGATCTGGCTCGAGGCGGCCCAGAGGTTGATCCCGCTCTCGGTGGCCAGCTGGTCGATCGCCTCCAGCTCCTCGGGAGCGAACTCGAGCCGGTCGAGGGCGGCGAGATTCTCCTCGAGTTGGGCGACGCTGCTCACCCCGACCAGCGCCGAGGTCACCCGCGGGTCGCGGAGCACCCAGGCAAGCGCCATCTGGGAGAGCGACTGCCCGCGCCGCACGGCCACCTCATGGAGCCCGCGGATCTTGGCGAGCGTCTCCTCGGTGAGCATCGCGGGAGAGAGGGAGCCGCGCTGGCGGGCACGCGAACCCTCGGGGATGCCCTCCAGGTATTTGCCGCTCAGCATTCCCTGGGCGAGCGGGGAGAAGACGATGCAGCCGATCCCCCTGCCGCCCAGGACGTCGAGGAGACCCCCCTCGATCCAGCGGTTGAGCATCGAGTAGGAGGGCTGGTGGATGAGGATCGGCGTGCCCAGTGCGGCCATGATCCCGGCAGCCGCCTCGGTGTTCGCCGCCGAGTACGAGGAGATGCCCGCGTAGAGGGCCTTGCCCTGGCGCACCGCGGTGTCGAGGGCACCGAGCGTCTCCTCCAAGGGCGTCTCGGGGTCGAAGCGATGCGAGTAGAAGATGTCGACGTAATCCACGCCCAGCCGCTTCAAGCTTTGGTCAAGGCTGGCCAAGAGGTACTGGCGGGAGCCCCCTTCCCCATACGGGCCAGGTCACATGTCGTAGCCGGCCTTGGTGGAGATGATCAGCTCGTCGCGGTGCGGGCGGAGGTCAGTGGCCAGGATGCGGCCAAAGGTCTCCTCGGCCGAGCCGTAGGGCGGCCCGTAGTTGTTGGCGAGGTCGAAGTGGGTGATGCCGAGATCGAATGCGCGGCGCAGGATCGCGCGACTGTCGGCGAGCGGCCGGTCGTCGCCGAAGTTCTGCCACAACCCGAGCGAGATCGCCGGCAGCTGGATCCCGCTCGCCCCGACGCGCCGGTAGCGCATCTGCTCGTAGCGATCCGCGTGCGGCACATAGACGGGGTTCGCGCGGGCGGGGTCGTACGGCACCGCGCGAGTATCGCAAAACGCCGCGGCGGCCCAACGGCGCGGGTTGGGTCCCGGGTCGCCCGCGCAGGCGCTGCTAGATTGCGTGAGCCTGGTGGGCGTAGCTCAGTTGGTAGAGCTCCGGGTTGTGGTCCCGGCGGTCGCGGGTTCGAATCCCGTCCTTCACCCCAACCAGGCTCAGTACCGGCCGGCGCTGGCGCCGGCCGTCGACGTTAACAGCGTGCGGGTGTGGCGGAACTGGTAGACGCGCTAGACTTAGGATCTAGTNNTCGTGGAGGTTCAACTCCTCTCACCCGCACCACAGGCTTCGGCCTGACTTCCGCATACCACACATGGCGGCCGTTCGCGCCCCCCGTCCCGGCGGCTCGCCCAAGAGAGATACGGAGACCAAACAGTGAAGACCAACGTCAAGTCGATAGGCGACAACGAAGTCGAGCTCACCGTCGTGATCCCGTCCTCGGATGTCAAGAAGGCGTACGATCGCACCCTGGCCGAGATCCGCAGCGAGATCGCGCTGCCCGGCTTTCGCAAGGGCCACGTGCCGGTGGCGCTCGTCATCCAGCAGGTCGGCGAGGACTTCGTGCGCGGCGAGACGCTCGAGAACGCCGTGCCCGTGTGGGGCGACCAGGCTCTCCAGGAGTCCGGCCTGATCGACAGTGCGGTCGGTACCTCGGACCTCAAGGCCGAGAAGCTGGACGAGACCGCCGACTACACGTTCACGCTCAACGTGCAGACCATGCCTGTGCCGGTGCTGGGCGACTACAAGGGTCTGAGGGTGCCGAAGCGCATCGTCGAGGTCACCGACGCGCAGGTCGAGGCGCAGCTGGCGATGCTGCAGGAGCGCCTCGCCAAGC
>PMYJ01000060.1 GCA_003170875.1 Candidatus Dormiibacterota bacterium
TGGGCGACGCTGATCTCGCGCGAGCAGACCTGTGGGTGCCCAGCTCGTCAACGGCGTGCGCATGTCGACTGATCTGTTGCTGTTCGGCCATCTGAGCCGCCCTCTGACAATGGCACGGCCGGCGAGCTTTGGAAGATGGCGTCACGTGAATCGGTTCCCCAGTTTGGGCTCGCCGCGTCCCCCACCTATACCCCCACCCCGACGACACGAGGAGGCACCAGGTAGCACGGGGCCACCACAGCCGGTCGTGATTCGTATCAGGACGACACCCAGCGACACCAGACAACACGTCAAACGGCGCACTTGAAAACCGCAAGGGCCGCCAAGCCCTCGGGGGTTCGAATCCCTCTCCCTCCGCCAAAGTCGTTGAGAAATAAGGGCTCTCTCAGGCTCGTCGGCTCGCGGCCAAGCGCGTCAAGGAGAGCATGAATGCCGCCCTGTGTCGCCGCGTGCCGCTCCCATGGGGGTAGTTGCGAGCGCCTAGGGAACACCCCGTCGGACCAGGTGAGACGATCCACGGCTTGAGACTTGCTGTTGGGGGGTGACGCGTTGACGCAACTCATAGGCGCATCTATCGTCCTGCCTGTGACAACACGGCTGGGTCTGGACACCGGCTTTCGGCCGTCCCTTTCCCGTTTCTTTGGGCGAGATGAGGAGCTGAGCCAGCTCCGATCACTCCTCGTCTCGGATCGCCTGGTCACCGTCATCGGGGCGGGTGGCGTAGGCAAGACCCGGCTAACTCTTGAGCTTGTCCGCGGCGGACTGGACGCCTCTCCTGACGGGGTGTGGCTCGTGGAGCTCGCCCTGGTGGAGAGCCCCGATCTGGTGGGGCCGGCGATCGCGCAGACGGTCGGCGCCCTGGAGGATCGCGACCTTGATCATCTGGAACGTGCGGCCGGAGTGCTCTCCTCGGGCCGGCAGCTGCTCGTGTTGGACAACTGCGAGCATCTTCTGGAGGTAGTGGCGGCTGCCGCGAGGCGGCTGCTGACGCAGTGCCCTGAGCTGCGGCTGCTCGCCACCAGTCAAGAGCCGCTCGGCGTGGAAGGCGAGCAGGTCTGGCGGACGCCCCCTCTGGATCTTCCGCCCGCGGGGGCGCATGAGGTGGCCGATGCAGCTGCGACCTCGGCCGTGCGGCTCTTCTGCGACCGAGCCCGGCACGCGATACCGACCTTCGACCTCACCGCGGACAACGTGGGTGACGTCGTTGCCGTCTGTCGACAGCTCGACGGTCTTCCGCTCGCCCTGGAACTGGCGGCCGCCTGAGTTTCACTCCTCTCGCCGAAACAGGTCAGCTCGCGCCTCGCAGACAGCCTGGACCTTCTCGTCGGTGGCGGGATGGATAGACCTCCCCGTCATCGCACGATCCGCGCGACCCTGGATTGGAGTTACCAGCTCCTCAGCCCCGTGCAGCGAGCCGCGCTGGCCCGGCTCTCGGTTTTCGTGGGCGGCTTCACCGTGGAGGCGGCCGAGGCTCTGTTCACCGGGCTCGCGCTGGACACCACCCCGCTCGAGCTGGTCGCGTCGCTGGTGGCACGGTCCCTGGTGATTGCGAATGTTGGCGCTGAGGCGGCGCGATTCCGATTGCTCGAGCCGGTGCGCCACTATGCTGCCGAGAAGCTCAGATCGCAACCTGAGGACGAGGACGCAGCGCGCGGCCGTCACCTCCGCTTCCTCGCCGACCTGGCCGAAGCCGCGGAACGTCCGATCTTCGGCGGTCCCGATCTGCCGTGGCTGCGTCGCCTCGACGACGAGCTGCCCAACCTCCGTTCCGCCCTCAGCTGGGGCCTTGGTGAGGGCCGCGATGATGCCGCCCGGCTCGCCGTCTCACTCGTCTGGTACTGCTTCATGCGCGAGCTGTACGACGAGGGCATCGACTGGGCACTGCATGTCATTCGGGCGGACGGCCCCCAGCGGGCCAAGGCCGATTTAATGGCGGGTGTCCTCTACATCAACATCGGCGACTTCGAGGCTGCGGAACGTTGTCTCAACGAGGCACGCCGGCTCGCCACCGAGGACGGCCAGCGATGGGAGCTGGTGAACGTGCTGGCCTTCCAGGGCGGCCTGGCGATCCACCGCAGGGACAGCGGGGATAGCGAGGCCGCGCGCACCCTCCTGGAGGAGGCCGTGGAACTGGCTCGACAGGAGGGGGATGAGCGGCTTCTGACCCGGCCCCTCAATCGGCTGGGACTGCTCGCCAACGATGAGGGCAACTACGAGCTCGCTCGCGACCTTTACCTCCAAGCCCTGGCGATCGCGGACCGGCACAACTTTGTCTGGGGGGCGCTGGTGCACCGCAACAACCTGGCGGAGCTCGCGGTTGATGTCGGCGACCATGGTTTGGCTCGGACCGCGTTGGGGGATCTCTTCCCAGTCGTCACGCAGACCGGGAAGACTGGCATCGATGCGGACGCTGTCCTGAACACCGGTATCCTCGCAATTCAACTGGGGAGGCCGATCCTTGGGTTGCGGCTGCTCGCGGCCGCGGCGGCAGCGATGGACCGCAGTCGTTACAGGGGTCTCACTAGTGAGAGGGAGCGCCACCAACGATGGATCGGGATTGCGAGGGAGCGGGCCGGCCACGACGCGGACGCAGCCTGGCGTGAGGGACTGCAGCTCAGCGTCGACCAGGCGATCGCGGATGCCCAGGCCTTTCTGTCCGACGCGCCGGTCCCTGGGCCCACAGCGTCGCCTCCGAGTGGGCCGGCGAGAAGCTCCACGGAACCAGCGCTTTCCGGCTCCTTCGTGAGGGAGGGCGAGTTCTGGTCACTGGCCTTCGCCGGTCGGATCGTCCGCCTCAGGGACAGCAAGGGGCTGCGGGACATCGCGCGGCTGCTGGCCTACCCGGGACGCGAGGTGGCGGCCGTCGACCTGGCGGCGAACGGACAGGCTGAGCCTCGGACCCCGTGGCAGCGGACTGCGACCCAGCCCGGGTTCGGTGTCGAGGCCGGTGCCGGGCCACTGCTCGACCTCGAGGCCCGCCAGCAGTACCGGCAGCGCCTGGGTGATTTGGACGAGGAGCTCGCCGACGCCAGGGCGGCCAACGACCCCGAGCGAGAGACGCGGGCGCGCCGGGAGCGGGAGTATCTCCTCGCCGAGCTGAGCGCCGCGGTGGGCCTCGGGGGGCGGGAGCGGACCAGCCTCGATCCCGCCGAGCGGGCGCGCAAGGCTGTGACCGGCCGGATCCGGGATGCGATCGGTCGTGTCGAAAGCCTTCATCCTGAGCTCGGCCGCCATCTGCGGCGCTCCCTCCGCACCGGCACCTTCTGCGTCTACGACCCTCCGGCGCCCACGACCTGGGTCCTCTGACCGATCGCCAGCCCGGTTCTGGCACTGCCAGGCGGTTCCTGGCGCCGAGTGAGTGAGGGTCGACCACCGGAGGACGGTGGTGACAGCTCACGAGGCGATTCCCATGGAAGCCGTCCGCACGCAACCGAGAATGGCCATCCGCACCTGGCGCCTGCTGGCAACCTCTCTCCTCTTCCTGGCACTGGTGATCGGGGGCGCGGCGGGATACGCCGTTCGCCTCACCACGTCGCCGACCCAGACCATCGTGAGCACCGTCACGGCGCCGGCCGCGTCGGTCTCGGATCAGTCCGACCAGTCCATCTCCGCTTCCTGCGTTCACCTGGCCCCGCCGTTTCACGGAAAGGGTTGCTGATTCCCTGGCCTCCACCCCGCGTCCCTCGCGCCCGCCGCACCAGAGTGCGGCGGGCGTCTTTGTTTCGGCGTCGCAGCGCAGCCGTTCGCAGTGCGCCCACCGGCGACCTTCGGAGACCATCTTGGGCAGTCGCAACTACCCCAAGCCGTACCCCCACGGCGGCGGCACGAGGCGGTACTGAGCGGCACCTAACTACCACACCCATGTCGTGATTCGTATTCAGGGCGACACTCAACGACACGCTGTAACACGCCAAACGGGGCACTTGAAAACCGCAAGGGCCGCCAAGCCCTCGGGGGTTCGAATCCCTCTCCCTCCGCCAAAGCCCGTTAGCCTATAAGGAACTTCGGCGAACCACCAGCTGAGAACGACTAAACTGCCCCGAATTGGACGGTCAGGGCAGGTCGGGGCCCTGGTCCGGTCCGGGCCCATGCGCCGCGTG
>PMYJ01000118.1:0-1958 GCA_003170875.1 Candidatus Dormiibacterota bacterium
CCGACGGCAGCCGCCAGATCCAGCCCGATCCCGAGCACCCAGAAGGACCATGTCTGGGTCAGCACGTGGCCGGTGAGAAGGGTGAAGTTCTGGCCGAAGAACCCGGTCAGGAAGCTGAGCGGCAGGAAGACGGTGGCGATGATGGTCAGCTGCTTCATGACCACGTTGAGCCGGTTGGAGACGGTGGAGAGGTGGGTGTCCATGGCGCCGGTGAGGAGGTCGCGATAGGAGTCGACGAGGTCGCTGATGCGGATGAGGTGGTCGTAGAGATCGCGGAAGTAACGCTCGTCCTCCGGGGTCATCCCCTCCAGGAGATTCATCCCGGAGAGCAGCCGGGCAAACATGTCGCGTTCGGGGGTGACCACCTTGCGGAGTGCCACCAGCGTCCTCTTCATGTCAAATAGCTCGCCGAGCTGGGCCTCGGTCGGCTGCTTGAGGATGGCGTCCTCGAGGGCGTCGATCCGATCGTCGAGCTGGGCCAGCACCGGGAAGTAGGTGTCGACCAGCTCGTCGACGATCAAGTAGAGGGTCGACACCGCGGGGGATGAGCCCGCCGCCGCGCGGTGCCTGGTGGCACGACGCCGGACGGCGTCGAAGATGCCTTCGTCGCCGTGGTGCACGGTGACCACGTGCTGGGCCGAGAAGAAGACGTGAACCTCGCAGGTGACCGACGCCCCCGGGGACGGCAGGGCTCCGTGCAGGACCAGGTAGGTGAAGCCGTCGAAGTCTTCGACCTTGGGACGCTGGCCGAAGTGCTCGGCATCCTCCACCGCGAGCGGATGGAAGGCGAAGCCCCGGAGCAGCAGCTCGCTGGAGTCGGCGTCGAGGCCCTCCAGGTCGAGCCAGAAGAACGCTTCCCCGCTCAGCCGCTCCCGCACCGCGTCGAGGCTGGCCTCGACCGTCTGGCCGTCCGCGTCGGTGAGCTTGCCCTGCATGTCAGGAATTCTCCACACCGGGGGCCGGTGCCGCCGCCCCGCGGTGAAGCGGCGGCACCCTGACCCTGCGCCAGTCAGTCGTGGCTCGGCAGCGCCTCGCCGGTCTCGAGCAGGGTCTTGAGGTTGCTGACCACCCAGCTCCAGCCCGACGCGACCTCGGCGAAGCTCGCGTCCTCGGACTCGAACTCGTGGATCACCGTGAGCTTGCTGACCTTCCCGTCCTCGGAGGCGATCTCCCAGGTGACCTGGCTCGTCGCGTCGTCGGCGAACTTCGGGTCGTAGCGGAGGCGCCAGCTGTGGACCAGCCGCCGCGGCGGGTCGGCCTCGATGATCTCGCCCTCGACCATCACCGTAGACCGGTCCTCGGTGTAGTGGGTCAGCTTCGCCTTCGGCTGAAACGTGGACTCAACGTAGCTCCCGTAGAAGTAGCGGGTGGTGAACTCCGGAGAGGTGATCGCCTGCCAGACCTTCTCGGGGCTGGCGTTGATGTAGACCTGGTAGACCTGCCTGGGCTTGGTTGCGGACGGGGACATCTGGGCTCCTCCTTCATCGAGCGCCGCCTTGAGGTCGGCAAGCGCTGCCGCCCTCTCGCGGGTGAACTTACCGACCCACCGGTCGGCGATCAGTTGGACCGGGACGGCGTTGAGGAAGTGGAGCTTCTCGCGACCGGCGCGCCGGGTCACGATCATGCCCGCCCCCTCCAGGATCTTCAGGTGCTTCATGACCCCGAAGCGGCTCATCTCCACGTCCTCGAGGAGCTCGGTGAGCGTGCGGCCGTCGCGCTCGAAGAGCCGGTCGAGAAGGTGGCGCCGGGTGGGGTCCGCCAGCGCCCGGAAGACCCTGTCGTCGTCCATGACCGTGAGCATAGGTTACTCTTTGGTCACGTGTCAATAAGGTCACATGAGGCCGCGCACCCCAGCAGGGGATCGCCCGCCCAGCCTTTGCGGGCGACCCCTGCCGTCGTTGTCAGGCCGCCGCGCCCGCCTCCTCCGGCGCGCCGCCCCTCGCCCGCTCGGCGGTCTG
>PMYJ01000118.1:1990-19613 GCA_003170875.1 Candidatus Dormiibacterota bacterium
GCCAGGACGGCGATCCCGAAGACCCCGCCGACCTCGCGGATGGCGTTGTTGGCTCCGGAAGCCTGGCCCGCCTCATGGCCGCGCACCGCGGAGAGCACGGCGTTGGCTGCAGGCGCGAAGACCAGGGCCATGCCGGTCCCGGCGAGGATGAAGGGCACGATCACCGACGCGTAGGGCATCCCGGGGGCAAGAGCCCGATCGATCCACACCAGGGCGATCGCCTGCAGGGCCAATCCGGTCGCCATCAGCGGGCGGCTGCCGACCCGGTCCGAGAGGATGCCCGCCACGGGGGCAACCAGTATCGGCATGCCGGTCCAGGGGAGGGTGCGCAGCCCGGCCTGCAGCGCGCTGTAGTGCTGGGCGGTCTGGAAGAACTGGGCCAGCAGGAAGACGGAGCCGAACATCCCGAAGTACATCGCGAAGGAGACGGCGTTGGTGGCGGAGAAGGCCCGGCTGCGGAAGAAGCGCATCGGCAGCATCGGTGCCGGCGAGCGCAGCTCCCAGAGGGTGAAGGCGACTAGCAGGGCGGCTCCGCCCAGCATCGCGCCCAGCACGGTGCTGCTCCCCCAGCCGATGGCGTTGGCGCGGACCAAGCCGTAGACGACGCCGAAGAGGCCGCCGGTGGCGAGCACCAGCCCGGGGATGTCGAACCTGCTGTTGGGACCCCGGCTCTCGCTGAGACGGAGGACCGCGAGGGGGCCGACCACCAGTCCGACCGGCACGTTGATCCAGAAGATCCAGTGCCAGGAGATGCCGCTGATCACCGCTCCGCCGATGACCGGGCCGAGGGCGACGCCGAGGCCGCTGATGCCCGACCAGATGCCGAGCGCCACGCCGCGCCGGCCGGCGGGGAATGCCTCGGAGAGGAGGGTCAGAGTGAGGGGCATGACCACCGCGCCGCCGGCGCCCTGGAAGGCACGGGCGGCGATCAGCGCCCCGGCGCTGGGCGCCAGGGCGGCGGCGGCCGAACCGAGGGTGAAGATGCCGAGCCCGACCACGAACATGCGGCGCCGGCCAAAGCGGTCACCGAGAGCGGCTCCGAAGAGCAGCAGTGCGGCGAAGCTCAGCGTGTAGGCGTTGACTGTCCACTCCAGCGAGGCGATGTCGACGTGGAACTGGAGACGGATGCTGGGCAGGGCGAAGACCACCACCAGGTTGTCGAGGGTGACCATGAACAGCGCCAGCGACACCAGGGCAAGGGTCCACCCGGTGCGGGTGGGAGCGGGTGAGCGGGGAGAAGCAGCGGTCAGGGTGGGTGCAGGGGACATCGGGGTTCTCCTTATTGATGCATCCATCACTTTGTAGGTGAAAAAAAATTCCGCCTTGCCTTCAGGCGGCGGCCTGAGGGTCCGTGGTCGGGGGTTTGGCCTGGAGGTCCGCGCCTCCGTGTTTCTCCTCCCAGAGCGGAGCACACAGCTCCGGGATTCCGAGAACGGTGGTGACGTTGGCCAGCATCCCGGCGGCGAAGAACTCCGCGATCTGCCGCGGCGTGGCACCGCTCAGCTGGCCGACGTCGTCCGCCAGGGCCCGGAAGCCGCGTGCGCAGTGCGCGTGGATCTCGGGATCAGCCGAGGCCGCATAGGCCTGCAACTGCATGAGCAGCTCGTAGCGGTCTGCGATCAGCTCCGGGTAGGTCATGCCCATCCGCCCCAGGGCCTCCTCCGGGCTGCGGGCGCCACGGGCGGCCTCCCGGAAGGTGGCGCGGATCCGGCCCTGCACCCTGTCGTGGGCGGCCAGGAAGAGATCGCGCTTGTTGGGGAAGAGCGCGTAGATGTACGGCTGGCTGATGCCGGCGCGCTCGGCGATCGCAGCCGTGCTCGCCGCCTCGTAGCCGCGCTCAGCGAACTCGCGGATGGCGGCCTCGACCACCTGCTCGCGGCGTTCCTCCGAGGTCTGGCGCAGCCGGGTGGCGGCTTCACGAGGGGTCATGCCGAAATTATTGATTGGCCTATCAGAAAAGTCAACCCCCCTCGGCTGGGGTTCTCGGAGCCGGAAACCGCAGCGGGGAACCGGACGTGCCGCCCCGGCGGGATGGGGACTCAGCCCATCGCGGCGAGCACCGCCACCAGCCGGTCGCAGGCACCCTTGACCCCGTGCCGGGCCGCCAGGACCGCAACCGCCGCGGGGTCCGCGGGGTAGCGGTTGCGCCTTCCCGCAGGGAGCGTGATGGGCAGGTCGAGCACCGGCTCGACGACCCGCATCGCTCGCGCGAGGTAGTCGCGATCGACGGCGCCGAGCGGCGCGTCGCGGATGATCTCGGCCACCCCGCCGTGGCGGAGGATCAGCGCGGCCGCCTTCGCGGCTCCCACCCCGCGCAGCCCCGGAAGCCCGTCTGAGGGGTCGCCGCGGAGCACCGCGAAGTCCGCATAGCGGCGACCGGGGACACCGTAGCGGCGGGTCACCTCCGCCTCGTCGACCACCGCCAGGCCCCCCTTCTCGGGGTAGAGGACCCTCACCCGAGGGTCCTCGACGAGAGCGAAGAGATCACGGTCGCCGCTCACCACCTCGACCGTCCCGCTGGTGAGCGCGCTCCAGGTGGCGATGACGTCCTCGGCCTCGTGGTCGGCGACCCCGACCTGGTCGACGCCCACCGCCCGGAGGATCTCCGCGATCACGGCCATCTGCGGGGCTAGTCCGGGGGGCATCGGCTCGGCCACCCGGTGGGCCTTGTAGGCGGGGATCAGGGCGACCCGCCACGCGGGGCGCCAGTCCTCATCGCTCGCCACCGCGAGCTGGCGGGGGCGCCGCTGGACGATCAGCCGGGCCAGGGCGTCGAGGAATCCGCGGACCGCGTTGATGGGCTGTCCGTCGGGCCCGCTGACGCTGGCGGGCACACCGTAGAAGGCGCGGAAGATCATGCTCGAGCCGTCGATCAGCAGCCAGTCGCAGCTCACAGGCCGACCACCGCACCCAGGGCCTCCACACCCGGCAGCGTAGCCAGGCGAGCGCCCCGCGCGCAGGGTCTCGCCGGCGGCCTGCACCGGATTGACCTCTCCCCGGCGCAGAGCCCAGCGAGCTGGTTCAATGCGGGTGACCGTGAGCACACCCGGATACGAAAGCGGCCGCATCTACCTCAGCCCTGATCGGCTGACCTGGTGGGACGGTGCAGCGTGGCGTCCGCCCCCCGCCCCACCCGGCCTGACGCCGGTCCCACCGTGGTGGGACGGCTACGCCTGGCGCTGGGACGCGATCCCTGTCGCGACACCCGCGGCGCATCCGCCCACCCTGCGACGCATCGCTCGGGCGGGCGTTTGGGTGCAGGTCGTCATCATCGGCCTGTTCGCCGTGGGCATGGCCACCACCACGGCCGACCCGTCCAACCTCACCTCGTCGACGCAGCTCGTTCTCGGGGCGTGCATCCTGGCCGCCGGGACCGTGGGACTGGCTGTGGTCGGAGCGCTCTGGGGCCGCCTCCCCCGGCTCGTCGAGGTCGTCATCGCCGTCGAGTGCCTCCCGTCCGTGGCCATGGCCGTGGCCTTCCTGCCTCTGATGCTCATCACCGTCCCCCTCGCGGCTCCGACCGTGATCGGCGTGTGGGTGGCGGAGGCAACGGAGGAGAGGACCACCGAGATGTCGAGGCCCGCCGGCGCGTACGGGGGGGCGGCGGTGCCGGTGCTGGCCGTGCCGCCGCTACGTCCCGCGATCACTCCCGGGATGTTCGCAGCGGTGGCGAGCCTCGCGGCCGCCGGGTTCGTGGTTGGCCTCCTGGCCGGTTTCAATCCGAACGTGACGGGCAACGACCCCCTGCCCGCCGGTCTCCTCGGGCTCGCGATCGGAGCCATCATCGGGGTGGGCTCAGCCGGGGTCTGGCACAGCCAGATGGGTCCGGGGGGTGGAACGCCCGGGTATCGTGGGCCGAAGCAATGATGGAGGGCACGTCGATGGAGCAGCGCAGGTTGGGGTCCCAGGGGCTGGAGGTCTCCGCCGAGGGCCTCGGCTGCATGGGCATGAGCCAGTCGTACGGCCCCGCTGACGAGGCCGAGGCGATCGCGACCATCCATCGTGCCCTCGAGCTGGGGATCTCCTTCCTCGACACCGCCGACATGTACGGGCCGTTCACCAACGAGCGCCTGGTCGGTCGCGCCATCGCGGGCCGTCGCGAGCAGGTGGTGCTCGCCACCAAGTTCGGCAACGAGCGGCGCGAGGACGGCTCCTGGGTCGGGATCAACGGCCGCGCGGAGTACGTGCGGCGCTGCTGCGACGCCTCCCTCCAGCGCCTCGGCATCGACCACATCGACCTCTACTACCAGCACCGGGTCGACACCTCCGTGCCGGTCGAGGAGACCTGGGGGGCGATGGCCGAGCTGGTCGCCGCGGGCAAGGTCCGCTTCCTCGGCATCTCGGAGGCTGCCCCGGCCACGATCCGCCGGGCCCACGCGACCCATCTGATGAGCGCTGTCCAGAGCGAGTACTCGCTCTTCACCCGGGACCCGGAGAAGGAGGTTCTGGCCACCTGCCGCGAGCTGGGCATCGGCTTCGTCCCCTACAGCCCGCTCGGTCGGGGCGTCCTCTCCGGAGCCATCAGCAGCACGGCGCAGTTCGGAGCCGGCGACTTCCGGGCGAACACGCCCCGCTTCCAGGACGAGAACCTCGCGCGCAACCTCCAGCTGGTGGCGGCTCTCCGCGACGTCGCCGGGAGGAAGGGGTGCACCGTCGGACAGCTGGCTCTCGCCTGGGTGCTGGCCCAGGGCGACGACATCGTCCCCATCCCCGGCACCAAGCGGCGACGCTACCTCGAGGAGAACGTGGCCGCGCTCTCTGTCAGCCTGACCCCGGAGGACCTCGCCGCCATCGAGGCGATCGCGCCCCTCGGAGCGGCCGCCGGCGACCGCTACCCCGCCGAACACATGGCCCGGGTCAACGTCTGAGGGAGCTTCAGGAGGCCTGGGACTGGAGCGGCAGGCGCACCACCCGAGCGCCGTCCTCGGCAGCCGTGGCGAGGCGGCGGGCATCAAGGAGCTCCAGCATCGCGTCGCCGTCCATCGGCCGCGCCAGGTGGTACCCCTGTGCCCATTGGCGGGGGAAGTCGTCGAGTGCGCGCAGATCGTCCATCTCCTCGACGCCCTCGGCGACCACCGTGAGCCCGAGGCTGTGGCCAAACGCGAAGATCGCGCGGGAGAGCCCGCCCCCGTCGCGTGAGGCGCGCAGGGTGCTGGTGAACGCCCTGTCGATCTTGATGATGTCGACGGGGAAGTCGCGGAGCCGGCTCAGTGACGAGTGTCCGGTCCCGAAGTCGTCCAGGGCGATCCGGATGCCGAGCTCGCGCAGCTGCCGCAGGCGCCCGATGGCGCCCTCGACCTCCTCGATCGCCAGGCTCTCGGTAACCTCGAGGATCAGGTTCGCGGGCGGCAGCTCGGTCCGGGAGAGCACCTGCTCGACCTCGTCGATGAAGGCGCCTCTCTGGAGCTGCTTCGGTGAGACGTTCACGGCGACCGCGATCTCCCTCCGCGATCCGTGGTCGGGCCAGCGGCGGGCCTCAGCACAGGCCCGCTCGAGCACCCAGAGGCCGATCGGAGCGATCAGCCCGGTCTCTTCGGCGAGGGGGATGAAGTCGTTCGGCTGCACCAGTCCGTGGCGGGGGTGCCGCCAGCGAAGCAGCGCCTCGGCGGACACCACCTCTCCGGAGGGGACCTCGAAGATCGGCTGATACTGGACGAGCAGCTCGTCACGTGGCAGGGCCCGGTGGAGGTCGGCCTTGAACTCGTGACGGCTGAGGACCGCGGCGTGCATGCTCGGGGCGAACACCTCCCACCGGCCCTTGCCCAGCCCCTTCGCCGTGTACATGGCCTCGTCGGCGTTGCGCAGGATCTCGTCGGCGCCGAGCTCACCGGCTTCGGCGGTGGCGATGCCGATGCTGGCCCTGACCATGATCTCCGCGCCCATCACCTGGAACGGATCCCGCATCCGTTCGACAATGCGGGTGGCCACCGTCGTCGCCGCCCGGCTGTCGGCCGTACCCTGCACGAGCACGGCGAACTCGTCGCCTCCGAGCCTGGCGGCGACATCGCCGGGACGGAGGCAGACGGCCAGGCGCCCGGCCACCGCCCGCAGCAGCTCGTCGCCGACCACATGGCCGAGGCTGTCATTCACGGTCTTGAAGTCGTCGAGGTCGATGAAGAGGACACCGACCCGGTCTCGAGCGCCGGCGAGGGCGTCGCGGACGTTGGTCTGGAAGAGGGCGCGGTTGGCCATCCCGGTCAGGGGATCGTGCAGCGCCTGATGGCGCAGCTTGTGCTGGAGGTCGGTCAGCTGCCTTAGGGAGTGTTCCAGCCGGCCGTTCTCCAGCGTGCTCCCGGTGTGTGCTGCGAGCATCTCGAAGAGGCGCAGGTCCTCATCGTCGAAGCTGCTCACCTCGCCCAGCCGGTTCCCGACCACCATCAGGCCGATCGGCCGTGTCTCGCGGCGGAGCACCGCGACCATGCCGTCGCGGATGCCCAGCACGGCGAGGAAGCGCAGGCCCTCGCCGGCGCTCGTCTCCAGGTCGAGGATGGCCGGGGCGGTCGCGACCATCTCGGTGATGAGCTGCTGCCCGCCCTCGTCGAGCTCCACCGGCCGCATCGGCTCGGCCCCGCCGGCGCTGACCCCGGCACGGACCATCACCTCGCCTTCCCGTGTGGGGAAGATGATGATCTCGGCCATCTCCGCGCGGAAGGACTCGCGCGAGCCCTTGAGCACATCGAGGAGCGCGTCGTCGAGGTTCTCAGCGTGCTGCAGGTGACGGCTGGACTCGTAGAGGAAGGTGATCTGCTGGCGGTTCTCGCGCTCCGACACGTAGGAGCGATAGGCAAGCGCGACGCCGGCCACCGGCACCACCAGAAGCCAGACGACCTGGAGGTGGAACCACATCAGGTTGACGATGATCAGGGCCAGGCAGGTGTTGATCAGCGTTCCCAGCATGGCCATGCCGAAGTTGGCGGCCAGGCCGGTGCGGTCGGCGCGGCCTTCGGAGAGGAAGAGGGCGACCACGAAGGTTGCGGTTTGGAGTGAGCCCGCCACAACGACGGCGACCAGAGCTGCCAGGCTGGCCATGTTGCCGGTGGGATCGCCGTGCGGAGCCAGCCATGCGAAGAGCGCCACCGCCACGGCGGCCGCCAGCACGAAGTTGCTCAGGTTGAAGGCGAGCTTCAGTCGCGACTGGCGCCGATGCAGCGTCAGTGCCACGGCGGCGCCCAGGAGGTAGGCGAGGACGACCGTCAACGGCCGGTCGAAGAAGAGGCCCATCACCAGCGGGACCTCGCTGAGCGAGAAGGACTGGGCCTCGCGCCGGAACTGGACGTGCACGACGCAGATCTCGGCGACGCAGAAGAGGCCGGCGAGGAGCCACCAGGGGATGGTGTAGGGAGACGAGCGCTGCGGGAGCGGGGCCACAGCCGCGGCGGCCAGGGTTGCCGTCGCGGCCAGGCCGACGGTGAGGAGAGGCACCCGACCCACGCGCGCCGCGAGCCGAGCCGGGCTCAGGCGCGCCATCACCGCCATCCAGGGCGCGTGCGACGCCTGACTCACCGCCCCGGGACCGCCCCGCCCGTCCGGTGCCAGACCGAGGCTGAGACGGCTACCACCTGTACGAGGACCAGCCGTCGTTGGACCAGGACGTCCCGGACCACGATGTCCCCGACCAGGACGTCCCGGACCACGACGTTCCCGACCACGACGTTCCCGACCACGACGTTCCCGACCAGGAGGTCCCGGTCCAGATTCCCGAGGGGGTGGTGACCGCGGACCACGGGACGCCGGCCCATGAATTCGACGTCCAGGGTGCGTAGGCCCAATCGATGACGGTGGGGCTCCACACCCAGTAGCTGCCCGACCAGGTGGCCCCGTTCCAGGTGCCGCCCCACCAGCTGTCGGCGTAGCTCTCCACCGTGGCCAGCGCGGCCGTGTTGACCGCGTCGCCGAAGATGTCCTGCTCCCCCCTGAGGACGACGCCGTGGAGGGTGACGTGGAGGGAGCCGCGGGCGGCCTCCAGCGAGCCGGTGCCGGTGGAGTCGGCGAAGGACTGGACAGCGGTGGGGAGCGGTGCCTGGACCGCGGTCGAGGCCATCGCCTCACCGCGGCCCGAAGCTGCCGGCGCCCCGCCCGCGACCGGCGCCGCGGTCGAGGTGAGCAGCGCCTTGACCTGGTCGGGGGTCGCCTGGGGGTGCTCCTCGACGAGCAGGGCGGCCAGGCCCGACACCACCGCGGCCGCCTGGGAGGTGCCACTGCCACGGAAGAAGCGGGTTCCGACGGCACCCGTGGAGGAGTACTGGTCGGCGATCACGGAGCCGGGGTCGGCGAGGCTCACGACCGACGTTCCGGGGGCGATCAGGTCAGGGCCGCGGGTGGCGTTCCCGTGGCTGGAGAATGAGGCCACGCTGAAGCCGCCGGGGGAGCCCGGCTGGCTGGCGCCGACCGCGATGACGTAGGGATCGATGGCCGGGTCGGAGACCCGCGGCGCGCTCCCGCCTTGGTTGCCGACGGAGGCCACCACCACGATTCCCTGGTGCCAGGCGACCTCGGCGGCGTAGGCCAGCGGGTCGAGCAGGTAGGACTGGCTGCTGTCGGTGCCGAAGCTCAGGTTGAGGACCCGGATGTTGAAGCCCTCGTCATCGCGGTGCATCACCACCCAGTCGATGGCTGCCAGCACCTGCGAGACGTCGACGGCCCCGTTAGCCCCCGCCACCTTGACGTTGATGATGTGGGCGTCCGGGGCGATGCCGAGAAAGTCGGTGCTGTCGCCGGCGTAATGCCCGCTCACCGCGGCGGGATCGCGCCCGGCGATGATCCCGGCCATGAAGGTGCCGTGGCCGTTCTCATCGAGGTAGCGGAGCGACGGCGAGGTCCCGTCGAAGGAGAGATCGGCGCCGTTGACGAGCTGTCCCGCGCCGTCCAGCCCCTCGATCGGGGACACGCCGGTGTCGATCAGGGCCACGCCGACGCCGCTGCCGGTGTAGCCGTCCGCCCAGGCCTGGGAGACGCCCAGCTCGCGCTCGATGGTGGAGAGGGAGCCGGGATCGGTGGTCGGGGAGTACGAATCGGACATGAGCTGCACGGGCCCGTCGGGGGTCACCTCGACGATGCCCGGTTGAGCGGCGAGCCACCCGAGAGCCGAGGCCGGAACCTCGGCCGCGCTGGCGGTGATCAGGGGGATCTGCTCGGTGACCCGCCCACCGGCCCGGGCGATGTCCTGATCAACGGTGGCCAAAGTTCCTGGCGAGCCCCGAACGATGACGGGGGTCGGAGCCGAGGGCGGTCCCGTGGGGAGGGGCGCGGCGGCCACCGACACCGTGGCCGAAGCGATCGCCACCCCGGCGGTGAGCAGGCCGGTCAGGATGACGCGGCTCCGCTTCTTGTCATTCCAACTCAACAGCGAGAGCGGAAGCACTGCGCCCACACCTCCAGTTCCACCTGCACTGGCCCCCCCCGAGGGACCCCCACCACGGTCAGGCTACGGTTCTAACGTCGCAAACTATCCAATCATCCTGTAACAGAGCGCCGACATCGGAGATATTTCCGATGATCCCGTAACAGATCGCCGACACAGATCGCATATCGGTGGTTCGCCGAGGGGGGCAGCGTTGCAGATCGCATATCCGGGATTCGCCGGCTGCGGCGCAGCCGAGGTCCACGGCGCCTGGCCGATGCGGTTGGTCAACCCCCCGCCGCTATCCTCTCCGCGATGAGCGGAACAACTGCGAGCGGGGCGCCGGTGGCCGTCCAAGCACCCCGGCCAGTGAGGCGGAACCTCGGCCTGGCGGTGGTCATGACCGGTGTGCTCATCACCGCGGTCGACACCACCATCGTGATCCTGGCCCTGCCCGAGATCGAGCGGGGGCTGAGGGTCGACCTTTCCTCGGTGATCTGGGTCGTGATCGGCTACCTGCTGGTGATCACCCTGCTCGCCACCCAGGTCGGCCGGCTCGGTGACATGTTCGGCCGGGTACGGATGTACGAGGCGGGCTTCGTCGTCTTCATCATCGGATCGGCTCTCTGTGCCCTCGCCTGGGACGGCTCGTCGATGATCGGCTTCCGCGTCCTCCAGGGCATCGGCGGCGCCCTGGTGACGGCCAACAGCGGGGCCGTCATCGCCGACCTCTTTCCCCCTCAGGAACGCGGCAAGGCCTACGGCTTCAACGGCATCGGCTGGAGCGCGGGGGCGGTGCTCGGCATCGTCCTCGGGGGCCTGATCGTCACCTACCTCTCCTGGCGGTGGATCTTCTGGATCAACGTGCCCATCGGGCTCACTGCGGTCCTCCTCGCCGTGCGCGTCCTCCACGACGTTGGCGAGCGGCGGACTCACCGCATCGACTTCGCCGGCATGCTGACCCTCGGACTGGGCCTCTTCGGGGTGCTCTGGGCGATGACGTCGTTGGCCTCCACCCCGTTCGACGCCGCGATCCTCGCCTACCTCGTCGGCGGCCTGGTCTTCATCGGCATCTTCACGGTCGTCGAGTGGAAGCAGGCGGAGCCGATGCTCAAGCTGTCCCTTCTCAAAATCCCGACCATGGCGCCGTCGCTGCTCGCCTCCTTCTTCCAGGGGCTCGCCAACTACGCCGTCCTCTTCCTCGTGATCATGTACCTGCAGGGGACACGCGGCCTTTCCGCTCTCGACGCCTCCCTCCTGCTCGTCCCCGGCTACCTGGTGGGCGGCGCCATCGGCCCCTTCGCCGGGCGCCTCGCGGACCGCGTCGGACCGGTGATCCCGGCCACCTTCGGCCTCGCCGTCCAGGTGATCGCGCTCTTCATCTACGCACAGCTCACGGCGGACACCGGGCTCTGGGTGGTCGTCGTCGGCAGCCTGGTCAACGGCCTGGGTGCCAGCTCGTTCTTCCCCGCCAACACCTCGGCGGTGATGAAGGCGTCGCCGCCTCAGCTCTTCGGCATCTCGTCAGGGATGCTGCGCACCTTCGCCAACGTGGGCATGGTGTTCTCGTTCTCAATGGCCATCGTCCTCGCCTCGCGGAGCATCCCCCGCCAGCTCGCCTTCGCCATCTTCGTGGGCTCCACCTCCCTGCACGGCCAGCTGGCCACGGCCTTCGCCAGCGGGCTGCATTCGGCCTTCTACGGCTCGATGGTCCTGATGGCGGTGGCCGCCATCCTCTCGGCCAGCCGGGGCAGCGCCAAGAGCCTGCGCACCCACTCCCATGCCGGTGCGTACCCGGCTCCGGCGGGGGCGCGGCCCGTCAGCGAGGCGCCGCCAAGTCGCGCCGGGGACTGAGCCGCCGAATTCTGAGGGCGACCGCGCCGCCGGCTCTAATTGGACAGGTGGGGGACGGCGACCCGGGCCCGCTTGGGCACCGGGACGGTGAGCCGCCGGCCACGGCCCGCCGGCACCGAGCCGCGCGCCGCCGGCACCACCTCGGGGAGGTAGCGTACCCGCTTGAGCATCCGCGAGAGGCCCTCGGCGTCGATCGGCCGGGCAAAGAAGAAGCCCTGGCAGAGATTGACGTCGAGGTTGTGCAGCACGTCTGCCTGCTCCGAAGTCTCCACTCCCTCGGCCACGGTGGCGATGGAGAGAGCCCGGCTGAGCTGGGCGACGGTGCGCATCAGCTCCTGGCTCTTCACCGACTCCGTGATGTTGTCGGTGAAGCTCTTGTCCAGCTTGAGGAAGTCGACGGGAAGGTCCTGGAGGTGGCCGAGCGAGGAGTAGCCGGTGCCGAAGTCGTCGATGGCGATCCGCACCCCGATCTCCTTCAGAGCGGCGAACTGGCGGAGGGCTCCGTGGACGTCGGTCATGACCTGCGACTCGACGATCTCCAGCACCAGGTGGCGGGGGTCCAGGCCCGACTCGTTGAGGGCCGTGACCACGTCGTTCTGGAGCTGGGTGCCGAACAGCTGCCGCGCCGAGACGTTGACGCTCAGCAGGAAGTCCTTGAAGAGGCTGGGGTGGTTGGTCCGCCACTTCTGGGTCTGGAGGCAGGCTTCGCGCAGCACCCACGCTCCCAGCGGCACGATCAGGCCGGTCGCCTCGGCGAGCGGGATGAAGTCCAGCGGCGGCACCAGTCCCCGCTCGGGATGCTGCCACCGCACCAGGGCCTCGACACCCAGGATGCGCCGATTCTTCGAGTCGACGATCGGCTGGTAGTGGAGGACGAATTGGTCCTGCTCCAGAGCGATGCGCAGGTCTCGCTCGAAGGCGATGCGCTCGAGCTCGCTGGAGTGGAGCTCGTGGCGATACATCACGTAGCGGCCCTTGCCCGCGCGCTTGGCATACATCAGGGCGATATCGGCGTTGCGCAGCAGCTCCCCGGGGCCGCTCTCGCCCTCCATCATGACCACCCCCGCGCTGGCGCTGATCGTGCAGCTGAGCAGCTCGGCGGGGTAGGGGCGCTGCACCGCCTCGACGATGCGGCGGGAGATCACCTCGAGGTTGCTGCGATCTCCCACCCTCGGCAGCAGCACCGCGAACTCGTCGCCGCTCAGCCGGGAGACGGTGTCAGTGGTGCGAAGGCAGCTCTGGATGCGCACCGCGGTGCCGCGCAGGACCTCGTCGCCCACACTGTGTCCGACCGAATCGTTGATGGACTTGAGATTGTCGAGGTCGATCAGCACCAGGGCAACGTCCGCCCCGGGCCGGGCCTTGCGCTCCAGCTCGCGCTCGAAGGCACGCCGGTTGGGCACTCCGGTGAGAGCGTCGACGCTCGCCATGTCCTCGAGCTCGGCATGGCGGCGCACCAGCTCGGCCCGCGCCCGGTGGAGGTGAAGGCTGACCACCATGAGGGCGGCGGCGAGAATCGCCGTGCCGGCGACCACCAGAGTGGCCCAGACGGCCCCCCCGCCGACGGCACCACCGGAGATCACGGCGACCACACCCAGGGCCACCGCCGCCAGTGCCGCGGCCAGCGCCATGGAGATCGCCAGCCGGATGGCCGCCGAGCCGGACGGACGGACGACGGGTTCGACCAGATCGGTGGGCTTGGGCATCGAATAGAGCATATGCACTACTCGCGACCCCCCCGATGACGGTATCCCGTCCCCCTTGTGACAGATTGACATCGCGTTCCGTCACGTTCGGAAGACGCCTGCCGGGATCGCATATCCGCGTCAAGAAGCGGTTCTATGGCCCGGGGGGACCGGCCCGGCCGGCTCCCCTCACCCCTCGCCAGGGACCGCGACCGCCCCGCCCGGGAGCCCCCCGGAGCCCCGGATGACGGCCGCCGCGGTCCCGAAGCCGAGGCAGATCAACGCCACGGGGACCAGCCGGATGCCCGTCCCGGAGGATTGCTGCCCGGCAAGGTCGAGGAGAGCCAGGGCCGAGAGGATGATCCAGCCGGCGAGGAGGCCCGCGCTCGCGGCGTCGGGCCAGTCACGAGCCCGCACCGCCAGCCAGCCGAGCAGCGCCACCAGGACCGGAGCCAGCAGGGTGAGATCGTGGCCGAGCAGGTGAGGGGAGGCGAGCAGGGAGAGCACGGTGGCGGCGAAGAGCGCCGGCTCCAGCAGAGCAGGACGGAGACGTGACCTGGCTCCGACCCAAAACGCGGCCGCCAGGGCGGCGGCCCCGCCGGCGAGGGTGAGGAGGTCGGCCAACCGCCCCGGCCCCAGGGAGGATCCGAAGAGACCGCTGAAGCCGAGCATCTCGCGCACCGGACTGTTGGACGGCTGGAGCAGGGCCCCGACGTAGCTCTCGACCCCGCCGATCCCGACGGCAGCGATGCTTGCGAGGAGGAGGGCGGCAGCGCCGGTCAGGGCTCCGGCGAGGGACCGCCAGTCCCTCCGCCCGATGACGAAGGCCGCCAGGCCGAGAGCGAGGTGGGGCTTGGCGATGCCGATCCCGAGGGCCAGCAGCAGCCCCGCCGCGAACGAGCGGTCCCCCCGCCACGCCCAGTACGCAGCGGCGAGCCCCAGGACCGCGAAGCCGTCCCACTGCCCTTCCAGAAAGAGGAGTCCGGTCCCCGTCCCCGCCAGAGCCACCAGGCAGGCGGCGACCCGCAGCGGAGCGGCACGGGCCGGCCAGGGCGCGGCGCGCGCGGCCAGCACGACCGCCGCGGCGACCAGGAGGAGCTGGAGCCAGGACCAGAGCGCCCACGCCGCACCGCCGTCGACCAGGGTGGTGGGGAGGGCCACCAGCAGCGCCGCCGGCGGGTTCTCGAAGGGGATGTCCGAGTGGCCGGCCGGAGCCCCCGTCTCCCGCAGCGCCTGCTCCTCGACCGGAAGGCTGTAGATCTGGCTCCCACGGCCCTCGCGCCAGAGGGTCGCTGCGACGTAGGTCCCGGCGAAGTCACTGGTCCGGTTGAGCGACGTCTGGGGAGCGACCACAGCCCAATCGCGGATGAAGGTGACGAGCACCAGCGCGCCCAGACCGGCCAGAAGCCAGCAGATCAGCCGGGGGCGCCCGGTCATGGCAGATCAGATGTGATCACGGCTGCCGGTCAGGATATGGGTGGAGCGTGCCCACCTCAGGCGGCGACATGCGCCGGTGACGGAGTCGTCACCCGGGTGAACCTCTAATCGTCCGCCCGGGCAAAGGCGAGGCAGGCGTTGTGGCCACCGAAGCCGAAGCTGGTGCTGATCGCCAGATCCACGCGCGCGCTCCGGCCGACGTTGGGGACGTAGTCGAGGTCGCACTCCGGGTCGGGCTCGTCCAGGTTGATCGTCGGTGGGACGAAGTTGTCGCGGATCGCGAGGATCGAGAAGACCGCCTCCACCCCACCGGCCGCGCCCAGCAGGTGGCCGGTCATGGACTTGGTGGAGCTGATCGGGACGGTGGCCGCCCGCGGCCCGAGGGCGGACTTGACGGCCCTGGTCTCCGCGGCATCGTTGAGCTGAGTGGACGTCCCGTGGGCGTTCACGTAGTCGACCTGGTCCGGCCCCACACCGGCGCGGTGGAGGGCGCGCTGCACGCTGCGGCAGGCGCCGGTGCCGGTCGGATCGGGCTGCACCACGTCGATGGCGTCGTCGGTGGCGCCGTAGCCGACCACCTCCGCGTACATGCGGGCGCCGCGACGGCGAGCGTGCTCGTACTCCTCCAGGATCAGAATCCCGGAGCCCTCGCCCATCACGAAACCATCCCGATCCTTGTCGAAGGGTCGCGACGCCCTCTCGGGCTCGTCGTTGCGGGTGGACATCGCCTGCATGGCGTTGAAGGTCGCGATCCCGATTCGGCAGATCGCCGCCTCGGTGCCGCCGGCGATCACTGCCACGGCATCGCCTCGGCGAATCCACTCGGCCGCCTCGCCGATGGCGTTGCCCGAGGAGGCGCAGGCGGAGACCGCCGCGAAGTTGGGCCCGCGGGCGCCGAACTCGATGGCCACCCGGCCCGCCGTCATGTCCGGGATCATCGCCGGGATGGTGAAGGGAGAGACCCGCCGCGGCCCCATCGCGTTGAGGCGGACCACCGCGTTCTCCAGCCACTCCAGGCCTCCGATCCCGGACGCCACCAGCACTCCCACATCGTCGCCGATGGAGCGCACATCGAGACCGGAGTCGACGACCGCCTCACGGGCCGCGGCCAGGCCCAGGGCGACGCAGCGTGAGGTCCGGCGAGCCTCCTTGAGCCCGAGGTGGTCGGCCGGGTCGAAACCCTTGACCTCGCCGGCGATCCGGGTGGAGAGGTCGGAGGCCTCGCAGAGCGAGATCGGGACGATCCCCGAGCGGCCTCCCTTGCATGCGGCCCAGCTCGACTCCACGTCGAGACCGAGAGGGGTGACGGCTCCGAGACCGGTGACGGCGACGCGCACCCGGCCGTTCTGCGCCACGCTCATTCGACCAGCTCCTCCGGCAGCTGGAGCTGCGCCGGAGCTCCCCCCTGGCTGTGGAAGCCGCCGTCCACGTGCAGCATCTCCCCGGTCACTGCCCGGGAGAGGTCGCTGAGCAAGAAGACGGCCGCGTCCGCCACCGGCGTGGCATCCGTGCTGTCCCATTTGAGCGGGGCCACGTGACCCCACGCATCTTTGAGTCCCTCGAAGGAAGAGACGGCCCGGGCGGCGATCGTCTCCAGGGGGCCCGCGGCCAGAGAATTGACCCGGATACGCCGCGCGCCGAGGTCGCGGGCGAGGTAACGGACGATCGACTCGAGGGCGGCCTTGGTGGGGCCCATCCAGTCGTAGAGCGGCCAGGCGACGGTGGCGTCGAAGGTGAGCGTGACCAGGGAGCCGCCCCGGTCGGGCATGAGGGGCGCGAACTCGGCGGCCATCGTCTTGAGGCTGAAGGCGGAGACCTGCATCGCGGTGGCGACCGACTCCCAGGGCGTGGTCATGAACTTGCCCCCGAGTGCATCCTCGGGCGCGTAACCGATGGCGTGGACGGCGCCGTCCAGCCCACTCCACCGCTCGCGCAGGGCCGAGGCGACGGCCGCTACCTGGTCGGGCCGGGAGGCGTCCATCTCCAGAACCGGTCCCTCGAGGCCGAGGCGGCGGCCGCTGCGCTCGGTGAGGCTCTTGGCCCGTCCGAACGAGGTGAGGATCACCTCCGCCCCGTGGTCGAGACAGGCGTCGGCGATCGAGTAGGCGATGCTCTTGGGAGTGAGCACGCCGGTCACCAGGATGCGCCGGCCGGCGAGCAGGCCGCCAGGCGCAGCGGTGCTGCGGGAAGTGGCGATCGCGGGGGGCTCAGCGGTCACGGAGGCAGGTCTCCCTCATGGCACGTGAAGGTGGAATCGGAGGAGGCAGCTGAGGTTACGGACTCTCACCTTCCCTCCACCTGGCGGACCAGCTGCAGCATGCGCTGATGCCAGTTGGGGCCGCCGGCCAGGATGTCGCCGCTCCGGAAGACCGCGGTCTCGTCGCCGGCCCAGTCGGTGACCACGCCCCCCGCCTCGCGGACCAGAAGGGCGCCGGCCGCGATGTCCCAGAGCCCGAGCCCGAGCTCGAAGAAGCCACTCCACACCCCGGCCGCACAGTAGGCCAGGTCGAGGGAGGCGGCCCCCACCCGGCGGAGGTCCTCGAACTCGCCAAGAGCGGCGTTCATCACCGCCAGGTAGCGCGCGTGCCATTCCGGATGACGGAAGGGGAATCCGGTGGCGGTCACCCCGGCCGCCGGGCTGTCGATCAGGCTGAGGCGCCGCCCGGCACGATCAAAGGCGCCGGCCCCTCGCATCGCGACCCACCGGCTGCCCAGCTCCGGAGCGCTGACCACCCCGACGGTCGGCTGGCCCGCTTCGACGAGGGCGATGCTGACCCCCACCATGGGGAACCCGAGCACGAAGTTGGTGGTCCCGTCGAGGGGGTCCACCACCCAGAAGCGGTCGGCCCAGGAGCCTCCGCCCTCCTCGGCGAGGATGGGGATCTCCGGGGTGGCGGTGCGCAGGATGGCCGTGGCGGCGGCCTCGGCGTCGCGGTCGACGCTCGTCACCCAGTCTCCCCGGCCCTTGGATTCGGGGACGGCGCGCCGGCCGGCGGCGCGCGCGGCGGTGATCACGCGCCCTCCCGCCTCGGCTGCGGCGGTGGCGAGGTGAAGGAGGTCGGTCGGGTGTCGGACCGGAGGGGGAGCGGCGGCGCTCATCCAGCCCATGATCGCCGATGGACGCGCCGGGTCGTCGCCGTGGCCAGTCGGGCGCCTCGGATTGGGACGCCGCGGCCAGAATCCGATCGTCGCCTGGCCCGAGAGGCTCCGGGTCACTACTGTTGGAGGAGATGGAGGAGCGGCGGGGGCGGGCCCCGATCCTGGTGGGCACCTGCAACTGGGTCGACCACGAGGAGTTCTACCCGGA
>PMYJ01000006.1 GCA_003170875.1 Candidatus Dormiibacterota bacterium
CTCGGCTTCGCCGGCGCCCTGCGCCGCGCCGAGATCGCCTCCCTCGACTGCTCCGACGTCCGCGAGGTCGACGGCGGTCTGCTGCTGCGCATCCGCCGGAGCAAGACTGACCCCGAGGCGGCGGGCCAGGAGATCGGCATCCCCAAGGGCAGCCACCAGGAGACCGACCCGGTGATCGCCCTACAGCGTTGGCGCCGCCTCGCCGAGATCGACTCGGGCCCCCTGTTCCGGGTCATGGATCGCCGGGACCATCTCCTCCCCGAGCGCATGAGCGACCGGGCAGTGAGCCGTATCCTCGTCCGAGCCGCCCGCCTCGCCAGTCTCACGATCCCCGACCTCTCCGGCCACTCACTCCGGGCCGGGTTTGCCACCGCCGCCGCCCAGGCCGGCGCCACTGAGCGGGCCATCGCCAGCCAGACCCGCCACCGGTCGCTCATCACGCTCCGCCGCTACATCCGCCGGGGCACCCTCTTCGAGGAGAACGCCGCCGGGATGCTCGGGCTCTGACGTCGGAGCTTCGGCATCAGCCACACCCATGCTTGGTGGGTCGCGGCCGCTCCTCGCAGGGAGGAGACGGATGTCTTCGTCTCCAACCCAAACGGGTGACCAGGGCGCCCACCAGGAGAACAGTTTCGACGATCACGAGCTGAACGACCGGTTTCTGCGCGAAGCGGAGCAGTCCGCCGCCGGGGTGCTCGGCCGGTGACATCGCTTCTGCGTCGATCACACGCATGCTCGCCGGGTCGGGGCGGCGCATTGACAGAAACGGGAAAGTTTGTTCAAGCCAACGCCAAGCAGATCCCAGCCCACCCGTAAATGCAGCAATGGCGCCCACAAGGAGGAGCGCGTCCAGAATCCCCGGCCAAAGCCACTGCCAGTGGGGGAAGCCCCCAGCTGCGACGGGGGGGATCAGATACACGCAGTAGAGAAAGATCAGGCATGCCAAGAAGCCAATCGTCTTGACACGCCGCCACGTCATCCAACCCACCACCGCGAACACCACCACAACGTACAGAGCGATGCCCGCCAACCAGAGCGACGGCGAGTGAGCAAAAACCTCGACTGAGACCATCATCACGGCCGCCGGCGCGCCGATCACCAACAGCTGCCAACTCTCGCGCTCACTCGTCAAGTCGCCCAAGAACACTGAAACGACGCCCAAGAGACCTCCTATTCCCACAGCATCACCAAGATGCTCGCCGCCCCACGCCCAGCCTACGCCGGGGAGCGCGGCGGCAGTGAGTAGGAAGAGCAGCGCCTCAATTCCCGTGACCCAGAGGATCTGCTTCGCCTGTCTACGGCCGGCCGCTTTATCGGCACCCGACGTCTGCCCGCTAGACCCAGGCCTGTTCTCCTCTGTCCCGTCCTTGTTCTTCGACTCGCCAACGCCTGAGGCGTACTCCTCCTGCTGCTTGTTCTTCGCCCCGCCGGAGTTGGGTGAGGAAGATGCCAGCGACCCTACGCGGGATTGAGACGAACGAGCATCCGATGGTCGAGATCCACCCGTGACCGGACTCTCAACAGGCCGATCCGCGAGAAGTGTGGACGTCGGGGCCATAACAGCGCCCGTTGTATCAGTGGCACGGACGCGCGGGTGAAACGCGACAGCACCGGAACGATGACCGCCAAACCCCGGCTCGCACCAGTCGCGGCGTGGTACGAGCCACAGGCCGGATGAGTTCAGCCAGTGCATGGTCGGTTGCACCAACGCACGGGGGTGAACCTGGCCCAGGCTCCATCAGCAAGGCCCTCTTACACCCCGGTCGCGCGCCGCCCAAGCCAACAGCCGTCCTTCCCGTAGCCCTGGAGGTTATCTCTGCTCCGCCTCTGTAACGGGGAGATCGCGCCACTGCCGTCGGCCGAGAACCGGGCTAAGTTTCCAGCAGCGTGTTCAAGCTGACCCTGGATACCTCCTGCCTCCTCGCCATCGACGACCCGGCCACCGGCCCCGACATCATCCGGTTGATCAACTTGGCTCTGGGAGGCGCGGCGACAATCGCGCTCACGTCAACGGTTGCCGCCGAGTTACCGACGGCGCCCGTCACCACAATCGGCAAAGTTGCGGTCACCCGCCTCGAGATGTTTCCCGTACTGGGTCTGAGCGGAGATGAGCGCCTCCGCCGCGACGCGCTGCGTGACCAGTTGCTCACGTCACTCTTCCCGAACGCCACGGGCGGTTCCGCGACGTGGAGGCACGACCGCCTCGACTGCGAGCACCTAGCGGCCCACCTCTTGAGGGGTCGGGACCTCTTCGTAACCCTGGACAAGCCTCTGTTGAGGAAGGCCTCGACTGCGCGTGAGGCGGGCATCGAGCTTCTCGCGCCAGACGCTGCTCGCATGAGGATCGAAGAGGCTGGCTGGACGCCACCCCAGCAGCCTGAGGACCTCGTCATCCGGCTACAGCGCCCCGCCGATGATGCTGCTGTCACGGCCATCCTTCAGGAACTCGAGGGCGACTATCCCGATTTTCGCCCCTGGCTGTTTCGGCAACTAGGCGATCCGCAGACCGTCAAGGTGGTTGGCGAACTGGGGGGAAGTGTCGGCGCGGTTGCCTTCTGGAAGTTCAAAGAGCGGCCCCGCGTCGCCAAACTGAGTGCCTTCAGAGTGGCCGACTCGGCGAGGCATTCCGGGCTCGGCTCACACCTTCTCTTCCACCTCACGCGCTCGTGGGTGGAGGCTGGCACGGACTACGCGTACGTCACGCTGTCGACCCGGCACTCGGAGTTGGTCAGCTTCTTCGGCTCTGGGGGGTTCCTTATCGAGGGGGTTGCAGCCCAGCGATACCGGTCCGGCTCCGCCGAGATCGTCATGGGGAAGCACCTCCTAAGACGGGAGGTTGCCGATGCCGACTTCGCGAGCTTCGCCGAGGAGCTCGGGCAGAACTACTTCGGCCTCTCGGCCTTGGCCGGCGGAGCCGCGGCCCCTGAACGACAGTGGTTTCTGCCGCCGCTCACCGTCACGCCCACCGTGGAGGCCAACGCCGAGGACGGGCGGGTCCGGTTCCTGGATGAAGAGGGACGTTCCCTGCGCACTCTCGACCCTGTGGAGTTGGAGACGATCTTCTATCCGGTGCGTCTCCGTCTCGCGCGTCGGCGCGCACTGCTCATTCCGATCCAGCCGCAATGGGCGGAGCGGATGATGGCGTACCCGGCTCTCCAGCCGGAGCTCCCACTCGACGACCGGCCCATCGACCGGCTCCTGCTTCGCAGGGATAACGCGTACTACTGCTTCCCGCGGTGCGAACGCCAGCTGACCCTCCGGGCGCCGATCGTCTTTTACGTGTCCGATCCGGTCAGCGCCTGCGTGGGCGAGGCGCGGGTCCTAGAGCATGTGATCGCCCCGCCAGAGGTCGCATGGCAACTCTTCGGCGATATCGGCATCTACACCGAGGACCAGATCCGCGGGCACGTCCAGGCGCGCGGCGCACACGCGGGAGAGGTCCTCGCTCTCCGCTTCGGCCTCTATCTGCCCTTCTCTCGGGCCGTTCCGCTGCCCGAACTGCGCCGTATCCTACGCACGCCTGGGGCGGCCCCCCAAGGACTGACCCCGATCTCCACCGACGCATACGCTGAGATCCGAGCTGCCGGAGGCCTGTCATGGTGACCAACGTGCTTATGTCCATCAGGTTGCCTTTCGCCTCATCGATCCTTACCGGCGAGAAGAAGTTCGAGTTCCGGCGAGTGCGCCCCCGCTTCGACCCGGGAAGCAGGGTTTGGATGTACGCAACTAAGCCCACTGGGGCCGTCATCGGGGTGTTCGAAGCCGGCGACATCGTCAGCGGCCAGCCCGCCTGGCTTTGGAGCCAAGTTGAGGGGCACGCAGGTCTCAGCGAGGACGAGTTCCGCGACTACTTCCGGGGGCGCACGCAAGCGCACGCGATCATGATCCGCGAGGTCCAGACTCTGGATCCGACGCTCCTTCCCGAGGGATCGACGATTCCCCAGTCCTACCGCTTCCTCCGCGGAGACGAAACCGCTCGGCTGGCGCTATCCACTCGGGCAGCGGCCTGAGCGGGCGCCTCGTGACAGTGCCTCGGGATCGCCACGTGGCATCCTTCGGCCAGTGATAGGCCAGCCCGCGCCCCTGCTTCTGGCGGACGCTCTGCCCGTCCTGGAGGGCGTCGCTGCTGTGGCGACGTTGGCCGCCGCTGCCATTGCCGGCTTCGCCGCCAAGGTCGCCCGGCAGAGCTTCCTGAGTCAGAAGGCAACCGCGACGAAGCAGCTGGAGCTCGCCGATCGACAGCTACACCTGGTAAACGACCAGGCAGCGCGACAGCAGGAAACCGATCAGACGATGCGCGGACACGCGTCCATGACCCTCCTGCTCCGCTTCCGCGACCAGTGGGATGGAGAAACCATGCGCCGCTTCCGCGCGCGGCTCGCCCTGGCCACGCTCGGGCTCCGTGACAGTCCCAAAGCCAGCCTCGACCCGGAGGCCCAGGTTGCCCTGGACGAGATCGGCAACTTCATCGAACTCGTCGGGTATTGCACCAAACGCCGTTTGCTCTTCGAGGACGACGCCTGGCAGGAGTTCTCCGACGTCTGGGAAGCCTATTGGCAGGAGCATGGGGAACGCCTCCGGCCTTCGGCGGGCGATCCGACCCTCCTCGAAAACGCCGTCTGGCTTCTTGAGCGGTTTCGAGCTCGAGCGCCCGAACCCCACGCCCCGGTGACTCCCGCCGAGCTGGCCGACTTCTGGGTCACCGAGAAGAATCGTGCGCGGGTGGAAGAGCGGCTTCTGGGGCAGCCCCCCGGGCGCCCAGAGGATGCCGGCGCATAGGCTTCGCAGCCGATGAGCGGGGGTATAGTGAGGTCATGAGTTCGGCCCACGTAGTCAACCGCAGCACCCGGCGCCCCCCGGGGGAGCCGCTGACCGACCAGCGCATCGACAAGTAGGTGCCCGCGAGGCCTCGGGACTGTTAGCAGCCATCAACCTCACCTAGCAGATGGTTGATCGGTAGGCGGCGGGATCTCCCCTTTTACCCATCGGCGGGCGCAGTCCCGATGTCGGCGGAGGTCGCCGCCGGCCCTGCCTCCCCGGCCACTACCTCCCGCTATGACCGCCGCGGCGAGCGGGCCAAGCAGCGAGCGGGCGAACTCCTCCACATCCCCTATCGGGCGAGGAGCCGGTCATCGCTCGCCGGCGCGAGCTGCCAGGTCCGATGGCAGCGGACGGCTAGGGCAGTTCTCGGAGCTGCCAGGCGTCCGCGACCCAGACCACCCGCAGCCCCCAGGGAGTGAGCGTGTAGTAGATCCCGATGCGCTCCCCGCGCTGGTACGGGGGGCGATAGCGGACGCCGGGCTCATGGGTCGGGCGGCCCTCGTCATAACCGGTCGCGCCCATCCGCTCCGCCGCGACCAGAGCGCGAGCGGCAGCACGGGGTAACTCCGCAGCGAGGCGCTCCAACTCAGCGAAGGTAACCTCGTCCCACTCGACGGGACGCGGCTGGAGCACGAAGCCTACAGGCCGGATTCTGGTGGCACGTGGTCGAGGACGCGGAGCTCTTCGGATACCCCAGCGATGCGGCCCAGCTGCTCGCGCGCCGTGGCCGCGCTCAAGGCCGGCTTCCCGCGCTGCGCGGCGGCGGCCGCCTCACGAACCTGAACCCGCAAGGGCGAGCCGGGTGGCCCAAGCAGGGCCTCGGCCTCCTGGGTCGCAGGATCGTCAGTGGGAAAGACAGGCAAAGCCATCCCTTGCATCGTAGCGCTCGAAGGCGATCTTCGACGCCCGCCATGTCGGGCCAAGAGTGAGCCTGGACATGGCCAGTGTTCCGCCGGCGTGCCTGACGTGTCGCCGCTTGCGACAGGCTAGACCGGGGTTGCAGCCCGTTGAACTGCAGGTACGTGGAAGGTGATCTCGACATGCCCCCCGAAGGCCGCAGCGATCCTTTCGACGGTCGCGAGATTCGGCACGTGGTGGCCGCTCTCCAGACGTGAGATCGCGGACTTGGTCGTTCCCACCCGCTCCGCGAGCGCTTCTTGGCTGAGACCGTGGTCCAGACGTAGGCGGATGATCCGACGGGCGACCTCTTCGAATGGGCGGAGGCGGTCGAGTTCGGCGGCTACTTGGGGATCGAGCCGGGTCTGCTCGGTCATCTCGTCGCGCACGCTGCGCCCCATCGGGCTGACGGTCTGCATACCGGAAAAGTTAGCAGATTTGCGAACATCTGTTGAGCTCAGGGAGCGTCGCAGGCAGCTGCGCGGGGGGGGCGCCGCTGTAGCTCATCCATGCGCCGACGGTAGTCCTCCCAGCGCTGGTAGCCTGGCGGCGCCGTGTTGATCGGCTCCGCCAGCCCTGACTGGCCCACCGAGGTGCCATCGTGAAGACCTACGTCCACGCCAAGATCCACGGGCTCACCGTCACCGCCGCGGAGCTTGAGTACAGCGGGAGCGCCACCATCGACGCTGCCCTGCTGGACGCCTCGGGGATCGAGCCCTACCAGGAGGTGCAGGTCATCGACCTGGTGAACGGGAACCGGCTCACCACCTACGCCATCGCCGGCGGTCCGGGCGAGTTCCAGATGAACGGGGGCGCCGCGCTGCTGGTCGGGGTGGGCCATCGCTGCATCGTCATCTCCTACCAGATGACGGCGAGCTTCGAGGGTGCCAAGGTCGTCTTCGTCGGCGAGGGCAACCGCGCCGTCCGGACCCTTGAGTACCCGCTCATGGCCGACGAGCTGGCCTACGTAGGGCAGGCGAACCAGCCGGTCCCCAATCCGAGGCCGGTGTGAGCGGCCGCCTTCGGGTCCTGGAGGTTGGGAATTACGTCGGGATATAGGGTGGTCACGGGGATCGAGCTCCGTCTGCCGCCCCCGCCCGGGCCTCTCTATATCCCTCGGAGCGTGACCGCCGAGCCCCCTGCCTCGAGTGACGAGGCCATCGTGCTGTTCTGGGGGGGCTTTGGAGACGGCGCGAAGGAGGTCTACGAACTGGTCAGCTCCGACTTCAAGCCCGCTGACGAGAAGTCTGAGGACGGCGAGTGACCAGCCCGACAAGGCGGCGCTGGCGAGACTACGCCACGCCCGGCGGCACACGACCCGTGCACGACTTCATCGAAGAGCTCGACGAGGACGGCGCGACCCAGGTACTGGCTGCGATGAAGGACGTGGCCGTGAACGGTCTGGAGGCCGCTCGCCACGTCCGAGGCGACATCTACGAGGTCCGGGCACCGGTCGCCAACGCAACGATCCGCATCCTCTTCGCTGTGGAGGGCGCCCGTGGCCTCATCCTCTTGGCCCTCGAGGCGTTCGCCAAGACCACGCGCGAGACGCCCCCTCAGAGCGTTCGGCTCGCCGAACGCCGTCTGGCCAGCTGGCGAGCCCGCGGCCATCATTACTAGTTGGCTATCTCATATGCGTCATGTCATACTGCGCCCATGCCCCAGGACTTCCTCGACGAAATGATCGCCGCCCGAAGCGCCACCAGTCCCGGGTTTCAGGACCGAGTGGACGCGATCGCGCGGGGTCGCAAGCTCGTTCGCGATCTCACCTCGCTCCGCCAGGGCCTGGGACTCAGCCAGACGCTGATCGCAGCACGCATGGGAACCTCCCAGTCGTCGCTCGCCCGGCTCGAGGCCGGGGAGATGGACCCGCGGCTGTCGACGGTCGAGCGCTACGCGCGCGCTCTCGACCTTGGCTTGGCGCTTGTTCGGGAGTCCGGCTCACCGCCAGGCGAGGCGCGCCTACGGCAGCCGGAACGGGACCTGATCGCTTCGTAGTTCCTCTTCGTCGGGCGACTTACGCCCTGATGATGAGCAGGCGGCCGTCGACCCAACCGGTCCAGCCGTTGGCGCAGACGACCTGCGCCCAGGGCCCCTGAGTCGTCGTCACCTGCACTGGCAAGTGCCCATCAAGGACCGTCCCCGCAGGCCCGTGAGGATCCGGTGCGGGCCGCGCCTACATCCCCTGGGGCGGCACTTCATGGGTAGGGGCCCACCTAGCGTGGCTCGGAAAGGGCACGAGGGCTCGGCCATCGACCCACCCGGCCCATGCATTAGAGGAGACGACGCGTGACCAGGCTCCCCGAGTTGCCGTCACCATGACCGGTAGGTGGCCACCGAGGGTGGCCAGCTCGGGCTCTTTAGAACCCTTTAGATCTCTTTAGAGCTTCGGCTCAACGACTGGACCCGGCCCCTACGAAACCTCCGCGCCGACCGTCTCCAGAAGGGCCGTCAACGCCTCGACGACGCCGGTCCAGGCCTGCCCGCCGTCCGGCGCCGCGGCGCTGGCGTCCCGGAAGGCGGTGAGGTCAGCGCAGATGGCGTCCCGCCACTCGCTGACGGAGGCGGACCGCTGGGCTGCGAGCCGGGTGGTGGCGAGCACCGACGGATGCACGTCGACGTCCCACCAGTCGGGGCCGACCTGGCGCCAGACGAAGGGCAGCGTGATCCGAGCCGGTCGGCCGACCACTGAACGCCCCGGCTGGGCTGGACGCGAGGGCGACGCAGCCACAGCCGCCGATACCGCACCGGCGGCTCGGACGGCCGCGATCGCCTCCTCAATCGGCACCCCCGCACGGCGCTGCTCGTTCACGCGGCTGATGAACTCGACCTTGGCGTCCCGGCTCGGAAGATCAGCGATCGCCACCAGGGTGGCCGCGCGATCCTTAGGATCCTGGGCCCGCAGCCCCACGGCGATCGCCACCGGCTCCCCCCGCGTGCGCAGCTCCCGCCGGGTTTCCATGTCGAGGCTGAGGACCGCGTTCATCTGGCGGACCCATCCCAGGCTCTTCTTGACCTTCTCGGCGATCTCGTCATCGCTCGCGAGGCCGAAGGCTTCCCGGATGCGCTGCATGCCCACCGCCGCGTCGACGGGGCTCAGCGCGTCGCGGTGCAGGCTGGTCGAGTAGGCCTCGAGGAAGGCCTGATCCGGATCGGCCCCCTCCACCATGCAGGGGAACTCGACGACGCCGACCCGCTGGCCGGCCCGGAAGCGGCGCTCGCCGTCCGTGATCATGTGCACGCCGTTCGCCCCGTCCGCGGGTCGGACCCGCAGCGGGACGAGCACGCCATCGGCGGCGATGCTCCGGCCGAGCTCCTCCAGGGTGGCCTCGTCGAACTCGGTGCGCGGCTGGTTGGGATCGGGAATGAGGTACTGGGTCTCGATCCAGAGGAGGTCGGCCCGCCTCTCCAGGTGGAGGTCGCGAGGGGGTGCGGCGCGAAGCGCCAGGGCCTGACGGGCTGCTCTGCTCACTGGTGCACCCTCTTCTT
>PMYJ01000003.1 GCA_003170875.1 Candidatus Dormiibacterota bacterium
CTACTCGGTGGTCAGCTTCGACAGCGGAACCCTCGCGTCCATCCATGACCTGGGTGGTTCGGCCGTCGTCAACGCGCTCGCACCTCCGCCCGCCGGCCCACATACCTTCTGGCTCCTCCTGGGTGTCTTCGCCGGTCTCTCCGGCCTCGGCGCGCTGGTGAGAGCGCTGGCGACACCCAACGGGAAGAAGAGGGCGCCCTACCCGCATTGGTATTCGGCGCTGTGGGTGGCCGCCGGGATGAGGTGCCTCCTGTACTTCGTCACCGGGGTCAGGACCTCCCTGGAGGGGTATGTCACCGGTTTGGGTGGGTCGGCCGGGGTGGTCGAACCCAACTTCATCTTCATGACTATCAGCCTCCTCGCCGCCGCCCTGCTCCCCGTCGTATGGATGGGCGAGAGAGAAGAGGCTCTGGCCAGGGCCCGTGCCGCCGCCAAGCCCGCACGTCAACCAGATGGTCGCGCTGGTGGCCGGCCCACGTCGCAGGCGACAGGTGCTCAGCGCCAGGCAAGCCGTGGCATGACAGCCGGTCCGTCGGCAGCTCGGCCGGTTGTTACTACGACACCACCGGTGCTTCCATCCACACCGGAGACGCCTCCGCGGGACAGCGGCATGCCCTGCCCACGGTGCGGAGCCGACATCACCACCCTCTATGCGTTCTGTGGCCACTGCGGGGCGACCCCCCAGCGTGTGGCGGCGAGTCAATGAGCGAGACGTCGTCTCGCGCTGGCCGCCACATTCAGCGGCCTGGGGAGTGCCCCCACGGGTCCTCTCCCGCCATGGGGGCGCCTCCGCAGGGTCTAAGGAGGACTCCGTGGCGGGCGCCCACGACAGGACTCNNGAGGAGAGGCTGGCTGGACCTCGGCGATGAACACCCAGCAGGGAGCTGACATGTCCAACCCAGATCCCCCAGCCACGGCTCCCCTCCCTCTCCTTGGTAAGCGGCTCAGGGAGGGCGATCCCGATGCCCTGGCTGCGCTCTTCGAGCACGAGGCATCCACCGTTTTCCACCTCGCTCTCGGATACCTTCGATCCGAAGCCGAAGCCGAGGACGTCGTGCAGGGCGTCTTCACCCGCGCTTGGGAGCGGCGTGCCGAACTGCGCGAACCCGATCGGGTCCGGGGCTGGCTCTTCTCGATCGCTCGCAACCTGATCCGGGATCAGCTGAGAACCCCCTCCACCGACAGCATGGACGACCACTACGCGCTCCCCGCCCCAGGGCCGGCTCCGGAGCAGGGTGCGGCGGCAAGCGAGGAGCGGGATTTGGTCTGGACCGCCGCTCAGAGCCTCGAGCCGCGGCAGGCGCTGATCCTCGACATGGCCGTTCGGCAGCAGCTCACCTCGTCCGAGATCGGGGAGACCTTGGGATATCGGTCGGGCCACGCGGCTGTGCTTCTCAACCGGGCCAAGGAGGCCCTCGGCGGTGCCGTCACCGCTCTCCTGGTCGCGCGCCGAGTAGACCGCTGCGAACGTCTGGCTGCGCTGGTGCCCCAGGGCCTCCGGACGCTCTCTCCCTCGCAACGCCGGACCGTTGACCACCACATGCGCCGATGCGAGATCTGTCAGCAGAGCGCTCGCCTGCTGACCAGCCCCGTCGAACTCTTCTCCCTCATCCCGCTCGCGGTGATGGGAACCCAGGCAATGCAGCGGATCCGGCAGGCGACAACGCAGTCCCTGGGGAGCATTCACCTCACGGCTGCTCACGCGGCGGAACCGCACCCCGGCGCAACCCCCGGAACGCACGGTCCCGGGTCTGCCAATTCCAGCACGCCCACGCACTGGGGGATGCGCCCGCGACACCTCTGGAGCGGTGGCCCAGCCCTCACGCCGATGGCCGGCATCGCCATCGCGGTCGTCGTGATCGCGGTCGCAACGGCCGTTCCACTGGCCGTTCACCTCACCGCACCCTCTTCCACGNNAGTTGACCTCGCCGTCTTCCACGGTGACCGCGCCGTCCGCCACGGTCACCACACCATCCGGTGACGCTGCAAGCGGGAACGAGGTTCTAGCTTGGGGGAGCAACAGCGCAGAGGATCTGGGTATTGGGGTGCAAACTGAACCCCAGTGTCCGGACGCACTCCCAGGAGGTTGCAGCGAGATCCCAGTAGCGGTCCACCTCCCAGCTGGGGTCCGGATCGAGCAGATCGCCACCGGCGCCGATTACGTCGTCGCGCTCACCACAACAGGGTCTCTGCTCGGGTGGGGTGACGATTCCTCTGGGCAGCTCGGGCCGGAAGCAGCCTCCACGTGCCCCCAAGGAGATGGGTTCCCATCTCTGCAGTGCGATGGAACGCCCATCCCCATCGAGATACCGGGCGGCGACCACATCACGTCAATCGCGGCTGGAGACGACTTCGTCCTGGCCCTGACCTCGGCAGGCACCGTTCTCGGGTGGGGCGACGGCTCTTACGGCCGGCTTGGTGACGGAGGGACGGGGAGCAGCGCAATACCGGTTCATGTCAGGCTCCCGACCGGCACGCGCGTGACGGCGATTTCCGCGGGTTATGGCTCCGCTTTGGCGCTCACCTCAAGCGGGGCGGTGTTCGCCTGGGGAATAAACCAGACAGGTCAGCTGGGCGACGGCGAGGTGACCGCCTTCGAGACGCTTCCCGTTCGGGTTCAGATGCCTCACGGGGTTGCCGTCACTGCGATAGCCGCCGGCACCAATTCAAGCCTTGCCCTGACTGCCACCGGCTCCGTTCTGGCCTGGGGCGATAACACATTCGGCGAGCTCGGCGACGGCTCGACCTCCCCACCCGGGGGCAGCGACGTGCCGGTTCCGGTTTCCCTCCCTTCAGGAACCGTGGTAACCGGAATCGCCACCGGTGGATGGTCGATTGATTCGGACCAAGACACCGATCACGGTTTTGACTCCAGCCTAGCGGTGACTTCGACGGGTGCGCTCCTTGCCTGGGG
>PMYJ01000089.1:0-1509 GCA_003170875.1 Candidatus Dormiibacterota bacterium
CCACCGGCGCCGAGGAGCAGGTGCCGGCCACCAGTCCCTGGGGAGACCCGGCGGAGACCACCTTTGAGCCGCTCGCCTCGCCCTACCACCCGCTCGACTCCCCGGGTCAGAGCTACCCGGAGTCGGCCGCTCCCATCGAGTTCGAGGCGACTCCCGGGCCGCTGGCGCAGGCGGCATCGACACCGGTGGGCACCTCCGGAGAGGGCTACCTGACGCCGTTCACGGCGGAGGTCGCGGCGGCCCCCGTGCCGGCCCCGGCTCCTGCCCAGCCGGCCTGGACCCCCGGCCACAAGGTCCCGCCCCAGGGGATGCAGGCCTGGGCCGCCCCCGATCCCGCCGGAGCGGTGATAGCCACCCTCGGCGGCCACCTTCCGGTCCAGGTGACCGAGGTGCGCGGGGCCTGGGCTCACGTCCTCTGCTCCAATGGCTGGACGGGCTGGGTGGACGACCGCCTGCTCGTCGTCGGGGCGTGATCGGAGCAGCGTGATGAGGGGGTCGGTCGGAACGGGCGCACGCGCCCTCCCCGACCGGCCTAGCCCCCGATTCGGGTCACGGTGACGACCGCGTGGAGGTCAAGGCGGAGGTGCTGGGAAGCATCTGGCGGATCGTCGCCGAGGTCGGCCAGCCGGTGGAGGAGGACGAGACGATCATGGTCCTCGAGTCCATGAAGATGGAGATCCCGGTGACCAGCCCCATCTCCGGTACCGTGACCGCCATCCTGGCCGCCAAGGGCGAGGTCGTCCAGGAAGGTCAGACGGTCGCCATCGTCGAGTAGGGTGGGCCGTCCCCCCCGTCCACACCGCCCGGCCAGAATTGCGTGATGGAAACGGCGCCGCCCGGCGAGGGCACACCCGCTGCCGCCGCCCGCGCCCGGCGCGCGCTCCCGACCCGGCTCCGGGCCAGCATCCCGGGCCGTGTCGTCAGCGCCTACGGGTCGACCCACAGTGGGAGCCACGCCTCCGGCCTGGCCTTCAACGCGGTGATGGCGATGTTTCCGATGATCCTCGGGGCGCTGGCCATCATCGGGTGGGTGGTGAGCAGCCCGGGCATCCAGAAGCAGGTGCAGACCGCGATCCTCCGGGCCTTGCCGGGCGGGAGCGGCACCGAGCTCAACAAGGTGATCACCGGCGACCTGCACCACTACGCGGGGCTGCTGGGGATCGTTGGCATCCTGGGCCTGCTCTGGGGCGTCACCAACTTCTTCGGATCCCTCGAGTTCTGCCTGAGCCGGATCTTCGAGTTCCCCCAGCGCAGCTTCCTGCGCCAGCGCGCGATGGGCGCCGTGATGATGTTTGTCCTGGTGGCGGGCCTGCTGATCGCGGTCGCGGCCAACACGCTGATGAACCTGATCCCGGTGATGGCCGGGATCGGACCTGCGGCCGGGTTCCTGACCATGTCGGCCCTCACCCTGGCCATGTACCGGCTGGTGCCCAACCGGACCTTCCGCATCCGGCAGCTGTGGCCCGGGGCGGTGGTCTCGGGCGTGCTGATCGAGCTGATCACCCTCCT
>PMYJ01000089.1:1564-6610 GCA_003170875.1 Candidatus Dormiibacterota bacterium
GGAGTTCACGGTGTCGGGCCTGCTGGCCACCAGGGGCGAGGGCGCGAGGTCGTGGGCGGCGAAGGGCCGGGGCGGGCGACCCATCACGAAGGGCAGGAAGGCGAGCCCACCCATCACGAAGGGCAGGAAGGCGAGCCCACCCATCACGAAGGGCGGTAAGGCCAGCCCACCCATCACGAAGGGCGGGGACGCGAGCCCACCCGCCCGGAGCGGCGACGATGCGGTCGCGGGGCCCGCCGCGCCAGCGGGAGGTGACAGCATCACCGGCGACGTGGCCACCATCACCCACCCCGCACCCGGGCGGTCGCGCCGGGCGAAGCTGACCTCCCGCTCGTGAGCACGGGCTACGACACCCAGCGGGTAACGACCGCCGACAACGTCGGCATCTCCTTCCGGGTTGCCGGGTTGGCCACCCGTCTCACCGCCGCGCTGCTCGACGGCATCGTCCTCGGGTGCCTGCTCCTCATCGTCACGGTGCTGGTCATCGCGATCGCGGCGGCGGCCACCGGCAACAGCAGCGAGGCGAACACGCTCGTCGTCTTCAGCCTCGCCAGCTACCTGCTGGTTGCGGCCTGGGTGATCATCGCGATCCTCTACTTCACGGTCTCGGAGGCGGTGAGCGGGGGCAAGACGCTGGGCAAGTCCGCGATGGGCCTCCGGGTCATCCGGGTCGACGGTGGGACCGCGAGCCTCGGCGAGTACTTCCTCCGCAGTGCGGTGTACATCGTCGACCTGATCGGGGTGGGCCCCATCCTGATGTTCTTCCACCCCCAGTCCCGGCGTCTCGGCGACCTCGTCGCCGGCACCGTGGTGGTGCGGGAGCGGACCCCGGTGACCCTGCAGACCGCGACCGCGCTGGCGCCCGTCTACGTGCGGAGCTACGACCCAGGGCCGGCCATCGACGGCTTGGAGAAACTCGGCGAGCACGAGCTGACGGCGGTCCGCACCTTCCTGAGCCGCCCCTTCCTCCGGCCCGAGCAGCGGGCCGAGCTGGCCGGGCGGCTGACCAGTCGGCTGCTCGACCGCATGGAGCTCCCGCCCGGCGCCCCCGAGCGGATGTGGCCGCCGGAGCTGCTCATGGAGCGGCTCTACCTCCAGCTCGCGCCCCGGATCGACCCCGGGGCGAGCCCCCCCGTGCAGCGGTTCCACACCTACCCGGGGCAGGTGCCACGCCCCCCCTTCGCCCCGTGAACCTGGAGGCGTTCTCCGCCGGTCGCCGCGCCCGCTGGGCTGAGCTGGAAACGCGGACGGCTGCTCTCGGGGGCAGCCACCTGCGCAGCCTGGGGGCCGCCGACATCGAGCGCTTCGCGGTCCTCTACCGGCGCACCGCCAGCGACCTCGCCATCGCCCGGCGCGACTTCCCCGACCAGCCGGTCACCGAGTACCTCAACTCGCTCTGCGGGCGTGCCCACGTGCTGCTCAACCGCGGGTCGGCCCCCCGGCTTNNGGGGTCCTCGCCGGCTGGCTCGCCTACGCCCTCCGGCCGGACCTGCGCGGGCTCCTGGTGCCCAACTCCCTCTTCGCCGAGATGGCGCAGGGAGGCTCCGGGATCACCCTCCCCCAGCCATTCCTGGCGGACCCCAGCATCTTCCTGCACAACATGGAGGTGGCACTGCTCGTCCTCTTCCTCGGCCTCTGCGCCGGCGTGCCCACCGCCCTGCTGATCTTCTTCCAGGGCTGGGGCCTGGGCACGCTGGGAGCCGCCGTCCACGCCGGTGGCTACGACTACGCGTTCTGGTCGCTGATCGCCGCCCACGGGGTGCTGGAGATGAGCATCTTCGTCACCGCCGGTGCTGCGGGCCTGCGCCTCGGCGACGCGGTGCTGCGGCCCGGGATGCTGAGACGGGCCGACGCGCTCGCCCGTGCCGGACGGGAGATCCTCGGGCTCGCCCTCGCCGTGATCCTGCTGCTGGTGGTATCCGGCACGCTGGAGGCATTCGTCTCTCCGAGCGGCATCCCCGGCGGGGTCAAGATCGCCATCGGTCTGACCGTCGGGGCCTGCTTCTACGCCTGGATGCTGCTCGCAGGCCGCGAGCGACGGGCTGTCCCCCGCCTGGCCCTTGACGCCGTGGCGGTGGATCACCTCCNNGCCTCGCGTAGACTGATCCGGATGGAGGTCGTACGCATCCGCCCCCGTGGCTACTGCCACGGCGTGGTCGAGGCGATCCGGCTGGCCAAGAAGGTCGGTGCCGAGAGCGACGGCAAGCCGGTGACGATGCTCGGCTACCTGGTCCACAACGAGCACGCCACCCGCGAGCTGGAGGAGGCCGGTGTCCGCCTGGTGGCGGAATCGGACCGGATGAAGGGCCTCGCTCAGATCACCGAGGGCACCGTCATCTTCACCGCGCACGGCATCTCCCCCCAGGTGGTGGAGGCCGCCCGCGAGCGTGGCCTGACCATCGTGGACGCGACCTGCAGCGACGTCACGCGCACTCACGACCTGGTTCGCGAGCTGACCGGGCGCGGGGTCGATGTCATCTACATCGGCAAGCGCGGCCATCCCGAGCCGGCGGGAGTGATGGGCGTCGCGCCGGACCACACCACGCTGATTGAATCAATTGAAGAGGCAGATGCTCTGGAGTTCGCCCCCGGCACCCGTCTGGCGGTGACCTGCCAGACCACTCTGTCGATGTGGGACACCCAGGCCATCATCGACCGCCTCGCCGAGCGCTTCCCCGAGATCGAGGTCCACAACGAGATCTGCCGGGCCACCCAGGAGCGCCAGGAGGCGGCGGTGCTGGCCGCTGACGACGTCGACTGCGTGGTGGTGGTCGGCAGTCGGCGGAGCAGCAACAGCCGCCGCCTGGCCCAGGTCGTCGAGGAGTTGGGACACAAGCCCGCATTCCTCGTCGACACCGCCGCCGAGCTGCGGCCGGAGTGGTTCCGGGGCATCCACAGGGTGGGGGTCACCTCGGGGGCGTCGACGCCGACGCAGCTCACCCGCGCAGTGGTCGCCGCCTTGGAGGCGATGCCCGACCCGGAAGAGGCGACCGCCGCGAGCTGACCGCGGGCGGCACGCGGCGGCGTGCAGCCGTGCCAGCCCGGCGCCTCGGGACGCCGCCGTCCGGCTACGAAGTGTTCACAAACAACCCAGGATCCCGGACGGCGGCCTAATCTGCGGCCATGCGTTTCGGCGGCAGCCAGCTTCCCATCCGCCTCCGGGTGGCACGGACGATCCTCTACTGCCAGGCGGCCATCATGGTGCTGATCGCCGCTTTAGCTCTCGAGGTCCTCATCATCGGCGGCGCGAGCACCGGAGTCTCGCTCACCGGGGTGGTGGACAAGCAGGCGCTCACCGGGAGCGGGGTGACCGCGCTCGCCCTCGTCCTGCTCGTCATCGGCATCGTCCTCGTCGTCGTGGAGCAGCAGGTGGCGGCGCGTGGCGCCAGCGCCCGGCGGCTGCTCGCCGTCGCTGAAGTCGCGCTCGCCGTCTACCTGATCGGCTTCGTGACGAACTCGGTGGAAACGTGGGTGTTCGGGCCGGCGTGCGGAGCGGCCATCCTCATCCTCCATTACTGGCCAGAACTGCACTCGTACTTCTTCGCTTCCGACTCCGCCACGCTGGCGAGCGCAGTCTCCGTACCGCCGGCTCCCGCCGCGCTGCCGGATCTCGCCGGCCCCCCGGCCGTTACCGCTGAGCCGAATTCGGACGCAAGCGCCCGACCCAATCTATAGTCGCTGGATGCGGCCGGCTCACTCGAGTCGCCGCCCCGACCACCCGACAGGAGCTACTCAGATGCAACGACCACAGGTCCCCGGATCGGTCACCCTGGGACGAGTCCTGCTGATCGTCGAGAGTGTGCTGTGGCTGCTCGGAGCGGTCGCCGTGGCGGGGGTCGGGGTCTGGTTCCTCTCGGCAGGGAAAGAGGAGGTCGTCAACCGCCTCCAGCAGGTCGGCTACACGGGCGCCAACGTCTCGGCCTCGGGCGCCGTCATCGGCGGGACAGTGATCGCCTTTGCGGTGGTCATCTTCGTGATCGCCGTCATTGGCATCTGGTCGGGCGCGGCGATGGGCCGGCTCACGGCCGGTCCGCGCGTGACCGGCATCGTCCTCGCCTCCCTGGGGCTCCTGATCGGGATCGTGGCCGCGCTCGACCGCTCGCGCGCCACCGTCAGCACGGCGGCCGGGACGTTCCGGGACACGCCGATTCCCGGCATCATCATCGCCGTCGTCAACCTGGTGATCATCTGGGCCCTCGGCTTCAGTGGGAAGGCCCGGGCGGCCTTCCGGAGCCTGCCGCCTCCTCCCGGCTACGCGGCGATGGCGTCGGCAGGGTACGGTCCGCCGCCGGCATACGGCCAGCCGGCTCCCTCCGACGCCTACCCGCCGCCTCCACCGCCACCTCCCCCGCCGCCGCCTCCCGACGCGCCCGCCGGCACCGCGTACGAGTTCCCCCCGCCGCCACCCGCGCCGTAGCCGGGGAGATTCCCGATGTATGGACCGACGATTCCCGGCTCGGTGACCGCGGGCCGGGTGCTGCTGATCACCGAGGGCGCGCTCTGGCTCTTGGGCGGAGTCGTGGTGGTGATCGTCGGCATCGTGGTCATGGGCCAGGGGAACAACCCCCATTTCACCATCAACGGCAAGGTGGCCTCGCCTGATCAGGCCGTCGGCGCCGGGATCGCCATCGCGGCGGTCGGCTTAGTCGTCGTGGGGCTCGCGATCACCGGCATGTGGTCGGGCTCGGCGATGAAACGGCTCACCGGAGGGCCGCGGATCACGGGTCTTGTTCTGGCGTCCATCGGACTCATTCTCGGGATCCTCTTGGCGGTGGGCGGATCGCAGACCTATCTCAACGCCAGCAACGGAACCACGGTCCAGAGCACTCCGATTCCCGGCCTCATCCTCATCGTCATGAACGTGGCGATCATCTGGACGATCGGCCTGACCGCGAGTGCTCGGGCCGCCTTCGGCGCGCTGCACCCCGCCGCCGGCTACCCGATGGCGCCACCGCCCGGATACGGCCCGCCACCCGGCTACCCGCCGCCGGGATACGGCCCGCCACCCGGATATGGCCCGCCACCTGGCTACCCACCCCCGCCCGC
>PMYJ01000132.1:0-24175 GCA_003170875.1 Candidatus Dormiibacterota bacterium
CGGCTGGTCCAGCGCGGACCGCTCGCGGCGCGCCTCCGTTTCGAGGACGGCGCCGCCCTCGACATCACCGAGATGGGCACGGAGAAGCGGCTGGCCCTCCACGTGGTCCGCGATCCCGCCGAGGTCGCCGGGGTGAGCCGGCTGGGAGTGGATGCTCTGGACGCGCGATTGGACCTGGGACGGCTCCGGGAGCTGCTGCGCGGACGGCCGAGCACGCTCAAGTCGGCGCTCGCGGACCAGGGCGTCATCGCCGGGGTGGGCAACGCCTACTCGGACGAGATCCTCCACGCCGCCCACCTCTCCCCCTTCGCTCGGGGCGACCGCCTCGACGATGCCACTCTGGGGCGGCTGCTGGCGGCGCTGCGCGAGACGCTCGGCTCCGCGCTGGAACAGGCGCGCGCTCTCGACATCGACGGGCTCAAGGAGGGCAAGCGGTCGGGGATGCGCGTCCACGGCCGGACCGGGGAGCCGTGCCCCGTCTGCGGCGACACGGTGCGCGAGGTGTCGCTCGCGTCGCGCTCGTTCCAGTACTGCCCGGGCTGCCAGACCGGCGGCCGCGTCTACGCTGATCGGAGGATGTCCCGCCTGCTGCGCTGATTCGAGACGGCGGGATCAACGGCTGGCCCGGCATCCAGGCGGCTGAGCCGCTCTTTGGCCGGCTCCACCCCCTCTCCGTGTTTTCAAGAATACTTCGTCACGAATATTTCGTCACGAAGAGAATTTTGAATAGCGACGTCCCCCCTCGCCCCGTCCATCCCGCCGTGGGGAGCCGGCCGGCGGCCGTCGAGGTCCCCGGTGCTACCTTGACTCGATGAGCCTCCTCCATCCCGCGGTGCGGGCATGGTTTGAGCGGCGCTTCCCCGAGGGTCCCACCCCAGCGCAATCCGAGGGCTGGCCGCACATCTCGGCGCGTGAGTCGACCCTGATCGCCGCGCCCACCGGCTCGGGCAAGACCCTGGCGGGCTTCCTGATCGCCATCGACGAGCTGTACCGCGCCGCCGCGAGCGGCCAGCCCGTGGAGGGCGTCACCCAGGTCGTCTACGTCTCCCCCCTCAAGGCGCTGGCCGTCGACGTCCACCAGAACCTCGAGGTCCCGCTCCGCGAGATCGCCGAAATGGCGGCTGAGCTTGGTATGCCGGCGCCCGCGCTGACGGTCGAAGTGCGCACCGGGGACACCCCGCCCTCGGCGCGGGCGGCGATGCTGCGGCGCCCGCCCAACTTCCTGGTCACCACCCCCGAGTCCCTCTACCTGCTGGTGACCGCCCAGCGCAGCCGTGCCGCGCTCGGCGCGGTGCGGACCGTCATCGTCGACGAGATCCACGCCGTGGCCCGGGACAAGCGCGGCTCCCACCTCGCCCTCACCCTCGAGCGTCTGGAGGGCATCTGCGCACAGCGACCGGTGCGCGTCGGGCTCTCCGCCACCCAGCGTCCGATCGAGACGATCGCCCGGCTGCTGGTGGGAGTCGGGCCGGGCCGCGAGGACGCCGGCGGACGACCCCTCTGCGCCATCGTCGACGTCGGCCACCAGCGTCCCCTCGACATCGCCATCGAGCTTCCCGAGGAGGAGCTCGGCGCGGTCGCCAGCCGGGAGCAGCTCGACGACATCGTGGGCCGCATCGCCGGTCACGTGCGCGCTCACCGCACCACCCTGGTCTTCGTCAACACCCGGCGGATGTCCGAGCGCATCGCACACATGCTCGCTGAGAAGCTGGGCGACGACTGGGTGATGGCCCATCACGGCAGCCTCTCCCGGGAGCGCCGCACCCTGGTCGAGTCGCGGCTGCGGGCCGGCGAGCTGCGCTGTCTGGTGGCGACGGCGTCCCTCGAGCTGGGCATCGACATCGGGCCCATCGACCTGGTGTGCCAAATCGCCTCGCCGCGGAGCCTGGCGACCTTCCTCCAGCGGGTCGGGCGCTCGGGGCACCGGCGCGGCGCCACGCCCAAGGGACGCCTCTTCCCGATGACCCGCGACGACCTGGTCGAGTGCTCCGCCCTCCTCGCCGGGCTGCGGGCAGGGCGGCTGGACGCGATCGAGCCGCCGGTCGCGCCCCTCGACATCCTCGCCCAGCAGCTGGTCGCCGAGTGCGCGGCGCGGGAAACACTGACGGGGTCCGCAGGCCGTCCTGAGCGGCCGCAGACCCCGCGCGCCGGAGGATACGCCGCGGAGGCGGGCTCCGGGGTCAGCGAGGATGACCTGTATCACCTGGTCCGCCGGGCGGCCCCGTTCGCCTCCCTGAGCCGCGACGACTTCGACGATGTCGTGGATCTGCTCTCCAGCGGGATCGTCACCGGCAGGGGCACGGCGGGCGCGTACCTGCATCGCGACCGCGTCCATGGGGTGCTCCGGGCCCGGCGCGGCGCCCGCCTGGCCGCCCTCACCTCGGGAGGGGCGATCCCGGAGAGCGGCGACTACCGCGTGGTGGCCGAACCCGATGAGGCACTGGTGGGCAGCGTCAACGAGGACTGGGCGATCGAGTCGATGGCGGGCGACGTCTTCCTGCTCGGCAGCAACTCATGGCGGGTCACCCGGGTCAGCGCGGGGACGGTGCGCGTGGTCGACGCCCAGGGCACACCCCCATCGGTCCCCTTCTGGCTGGGAGAGGCGCCGGGACGCACCCGCGAGCTGTCCGAGGAGGTGTCCGCTCTGCGTTCCACTGTCGACGACGCGCTCGCACGCGGGGACCGGGAGGGCGGTGTCACCGCGGTGGTGACCCGGTGCGGCGTCTCCGCAGAGGTCGCAACGCAGGTGGTCGCGTACCTGGCGGCAGCCCGGGCCGCGCTCGGCCTGCTCCCCACCCGCGAGCACATCGTCCTGGAGCGCTGCTTCGACGAATCCGGTGGCACGCAGATCGTGGTGCACGCGCCCTTCGGTGCACGGCTCAATCGCGGGCTCGGGCTGGCACTGCGCAAGCGCTTCTGCGCCACCTTCGACTTCGAGCTGCAGGCGGCGGCGAGCGACGATGCGGTGCTGCTCTCGCTCGGGCCCCAGCACAGCCTTCCGCTCGAGGACGTTCCGCGCTTCCTCTCGTCCGCGAGCGTCGAGGAGGTGCTGCGCCGGGCGGTGATCTTCTCCCCGATGTTCCCGGTGCGCTGGCGCTGGACGCTCACCCGGTCGCTCACCGTGCTGCGCTTCAAGGGTGGCCGCCGCAACCCCGCGCCCCTCCAGCGGATGCAATCCGATGACGTGATGGGCGCGGTCTTCCCGGCCCTGGTGGCCTGCCAGAACGAGAACCCCACCGGCCCGGTGGAGCCGCCCGACCACCCGCTGGTGCGCCAGACCATGCACGACTGCCTGCACGAGGCGATGGACGTCGACTCGCTGCGCACGCTGGTGGGCGACATCGAGCGCGGCACGGTCTCCGTCACCTGCCGGGACACCACCGAGCCGTCGGTGCTCGCGCACGAGATCCTCAACGGTCATCCCTACACGTTCCTCGACGACGCCCCGCTCGAGGAGCGGCGGAGCCGCGCCGTCTCGCTGCGCCGCGGGCTCTCCGTCGACCCGCGCGACCTGGCCGCCGTCGACCCCGCTGCCATTGCCAGAGTCCGCGACGAGGCGGCCGCCGCGCCACGTGATGTTGAGGAGCTGCACGACCTCCTCCTCGCACTGGTGATCGCCCAGCCGCAGTCCGCCTGGCAGACGTGGTTTGAGGAGCTCGCGGCAGACGGACGTGCCATGGAGGTGCTTGCGGATGGGCGTGGTTCGGCCGAGGCGGCGGGCGGCCTCGTCACGGAGGCCGAGGCGCATCAAGCCGCCCTCTGGTGCGCGGTCGAGTCGCGCGGTCTGATAGAGGCCATGCTGCCGCGGTCCGCCTTCCGCCCCGACCTCCCGCCACCTGCCGGCTCCGCGGCGGCGGATGATCCCGCCCAGGCGGCCGCCCTCGCCCTGCGCGGTCACCTCGATGTGAGCGGCCCCATCGCGGCGCCCAACCTCGCAGCCGCCACCTCGCTCCCCGCCGGCCTGGTCAGCGCCGGTCTCGCCCGGCTGGAGGCGGAGGGCTTCGCCGTCCGTGGCACCTTCGACCCCACGCTGGACGGCGAGCAGTGGTGCTCGCGGCGACTGCTGATGCGCATCCATGGATACACGCGAGAACGGTTGCGCCGCGGGATCGCCCCCGTCAGCCCGCGGGACCTGATGCGGTTCCTGCTGCGCTGGCAGGGCGTGGCGCCGGGCACCGAGCGCGAGGGCCGCGTCGGCGTTGCCGCCGCCATCGCCCAGCTCCAGGGCACGGAGGCGCCCGCCGCTGCGTGGGAGGCGGAGATCCTTCCGCTCCGGGTCGCCGGCTACCGGCTGGCGTGGCTCGACGACCTCTGCCTCTCCGGGAGCGTGACCTGGGGACGTATCCGGGTGCGCGAGGAGGACGGGGAGGCGGGCTCTCGCAGCCGTCCCTTCCCGTCCCGTGCGACACCGGTGACCCTGGTGGTGCGTGGGGACCTGCCGTGGCTGCTCCAGGCGGCTCGAGGAACCACCCGGCCGGTTGAACCGGAGAACGGTGCCACCCGCGACGTCCTTGCGGTGCTGCGTGCGCACGGCGCGCTCTTCTCCGACGACATCGTGACCCTCTCCCGACGCCTCCCCACCGAGGTGGTGGCGGGGCTGTGGGACCTGGTCGGCAGGGGAATGGTGACCGCCGACGGCTTCGCCGCGGTGCGCTCGCTCCTCGACGGACACCGGCATGCGGGGGCTCGCCGGGGGCGCGGTCTGCGCCGCGGCATCGCCGGCGCCGCAAGCGGCGAGGGGCGCTGGTCACTGCTGCCGGAGGCTGCGCCGATCACCGATCACGACGGCCTCGCCGAAGCGGTGGCCGAACAACTGCTGGCCCGCTGGGGGGTGGTCTTCCACGACCTGCTCGCCCGCGAGACGGTTGCCGTACCGTGGCGTGACGTCCTCTGGGCGCTGCGCCGGATGGAGGCGCGGGGCACGGCCCGCGGCGGTCGGTTCGTGTCCGGCTTCAGCGGCGAGCAGTACGCGCTGCCCGAGGCCGTCGACATGCTGCGATCACTGCGCAGCAGGGCGCTGGACGGCGAGCTGATCACCCTCTCCGCGGCCGACCCCCTCAACCTGGTGGGGATCATCGTTCCCGGACCGCGAATTCCAGCGCTTCACACCAACCGGGTGGCCTTCCGCGACGGGATGCCCGAGGTGCCGACGGCTCACCCCCAGGCGGCCGTCGAGCTGCGCCTACCCGCCGCGGTGTAGGCGGCCGGCGGCCGGGGTCAGGGTGTGGTCTCGATCAGCGCGACACCCGGGTAGCCCGCGGCGCCGACTGCCCAGAGTTGGCTGCCAGGCATGCCGGCAATGGCGTCGAGTAGCCCGTCGGAGACCTGGGGGCTGTCCACGACGCTCCAGCTACCGGCGGAATAACGCTCGACCAGCGGAAGGCTCATGTCGGGAGGCGGCGTCCCCACGAGGTCCCATACATCCCCCTGGGTGGTGCCGACGGCCCAGCAGTCGTCGGCGGAGATGCAGGCGACCCCGCCCAGCACGGCGCCGTTGGGAGCCGAGATGTGCGGACTGGTGACGACCGACCAGCTGCCGCCCGTGTACACCTCGACCACGGGCTGTTCGGTGACGAACCCACCTTCCACCGGGAAGTCCCCGGCACCGATGTTGCCCACCGCCCAGCATTCCTCAGGGCCCGGGCAGGTGACGGCGACCAGCGACGGGAAGTTGTGTCCGGGATGCGTTCCCGGTACCGGTGGGCTGGTGACGACCGCCCAACCGCTGCCCGAGTACTGCAGGATCACCGTCCCCGGTCCCACCGCCCAGCATTCGGTCACGCTCGCGCAAGCCACCGCGTCGAGTGCCCCGCCGCCGCTGCTCGGAGCTATCACAGGGTCCCAGGCATCGCCCGAGTACTGGGCGATGAGCATCTGGTCCCCGTTCTCCCCGACCGCCCAGCAGTCATCGACGCTCATGCATGTCACCCCGTTGAGCACGACGGCACCCTCCCCCGTGTCAGAGCTCAGAGCGGGACCGTTGACGATTGCCCAGGAGGTCCCGGAGTACCGCTCGATGAGCAGCGCCTGGGAGGATCCGTTGCCGGGGACGTAGACACCACCGACCGCCCAGCAGTCGTCCGATGACGCGCAGGCCACGTCATTCAACACTCCGCCCGACGGGGCGGGGTTGCTCACCACCTGCCAGGCCGACGCGGTGTATTGCTCGATCGTCGTACCGCCCGCCCCCCAGCAGTCCGTAGAGCTCACGCAGGCGACGGCCGACAGAGGGCTGCCGCCGCTCGAAAGGCTGACAACCTGCCATGGGATGGGGCTCGCGCTGGCCCGGGCGCTCGCGACCGCGGTGGTGGCAGGAGTGCTGGCCTGGGCTCCGGCGATCGTGCCAGGGCCGTTGGCCGCACTGTGGCCCGCAAGGATGGCGATGGCGGTGCCGGCCGCGCCTCCGATCACCACGATCGACACGACGACGGCCAGGGTGGTCCGACGACGCCCGGGTCCACGTCCGCGGTCTGCCGCCAGCGGCGCGGCCGCCGGTCCTCCGGCCGGCTCGGTGTTCATCCCGCCGCTCGGCAAGTCGCGGGCAGGCGAGGAGTCGCGGGCATCGTCCATGTCCATACCACGAGGTAACGCGCCCTATGGACTCTGGTTCCGGCAACGCGGCCCGCCGCTACCCGGCCGAGATCGACGCCAGGTCCTCGAAGAAGCCCGGATAGGAGATGTCGACCGACTCCGCACCGGCGATGTGGGTGAGCCCCGGCCCCGCGGCGAGGCATCCGGCCACCGCGAAGGCCATGGCCAGCCGGTGATCGCCGGCGGCATCCAACGCGGCCGGGACCAGCCGGGTCGGGCCTTCGATGACGAACCCGTCGGTGAGCGTCTCGCAGGCCGCACCCATTCGTCTCAATCCCTCGGCCAGGTGGGCGATTCGATCCGACTCCTTGGCCCGGAGCTCGGCGGCATCGCGGATCTCCGTCACACCCTCCGCCTGGGTGGCGAGCACGGCGATCACGGGCAGCTCGTCGATGAGCCGGGGGACCAGCGCGCCGCCGATGCGGATCCCATGCAGCTGCCCCCCGCGCACCTCCAGGTCGCCCACCGGCTCCACGCCGCCGGCGGGCGCGCGCTCCAGGACGTCGACCGATGCGCCCATGGCGCGCAGCACCTCGATGACCCCGTCGCGCCCGGGGTTGAGCCCGACCTCCGGGCAGCGAACCCGCCAGCCCTCGCGCGCCGCCGCCAGACAGAGGAAGAATGCGGCCGAGCTGATGTCGCCGGGGATGCGCAGGCCGAACGGCTGGGGCGCGCCGGGGGTCACCGTGACCCGGCCACCACCGCTGACCACCTCGATGCCGCACAGCTCCAGGAGACGCTCGGTGTGGTCGCGGGTTGCCACCGGCTCGAGGACCGTGGTGGGCCCGTCGGCGAAGAGCCCGGCGAGCAGCACCGCCGTCTTGACCTGGGCGCTCGCCACCGGGGGCTCGAAGGTGATCGCACGGAGGGGGCGGCGCCCCTCGATGGTCATCGGGGCGGTGCCCTCGGGCCCCAGCCGGACCGCGGCCCCCATCTGCTGGAGCGGGGCGGCGATGCGGCGCATCGGGCGCCGCATCAGCGATGCGTCCCCCTCCAGGCAGGCGGTGATCGGATGCCCGGCGATGGCTCCGGCCAGCATCCGCATGGTGCTCCCCGAGTTGCCACAGTCGAGCCGGTCGCTCGGAGCGCTCAGCGCGAGGTCCGGCCCGTTGCCCTCCACCATGGCGCGACCGTCGCCGTGGATGCGGACAAAGACGCCGCATGCCTCCAGGCACGACGCGGTGTGGGCGACGTCCTCTCCGGGGGCCAGACCGCCCAGGTAGGTGCGGCCGCGCCCCAGTGCCCCGAGGATGAGGGCGCGGTGGCTGATGCTCTTGTCGCCCGGCACCCGCACCTCCCCCTCCAACCGGAAGATCGGCGCCAGGTTGACCGGAGGGCTCACCGGACCGCCTCGAGCCCGCGGATCCCGCGGACAAACCGCTCCGCGGTCGCCCCCGGGTCGTCGCCGCCCTTGCCGATGGCGTCGAGCAGCGCCGAACCGACCACCACCGCCTCGCAGTGGCCGGTAAGCGCCTCGACGTGCTCGGGGCGGGAGATGCCGAAGCCGAGAGCCCGCGGCAGAGCGGTCACCGACCGCACCCGTTCCAGCAGGTCCAGGGCGGCGGGGCTCACGCGTTCGCGAGCGCCGGTGGTGCCGGTCACGCTGACGCAGTAGACGAAGCCGGCCGCGGTGGCGGCGACCCGGGCCACCCGCGAGGTCGGGGTGGTGGGTGCCACCAGGGGGATGTGGGCCAGCCCGTGGGCCCCGAGCGACGCGGCCAGGCCGGCCGCCTCCTCAACGGGCAGGTCGGGGACGATCACGCCGTCGATCCCCGCCGCGGCGCAGGCGGCGGCGAAGGCCTCGACTCCCATGGCGAGCACCGGGTTGATGTAGGTCATCGCCGCCACCGGGATGGTCAGGCCGGCCGCCCGCGCCTGCGCCACCTGTGAGATGGCGCGAGCCGGCGTCATCCCCTGCTCTAGGGCCCGCCAGCCCGCGCTCTGGATGGTGGGACCGTCCGCCAGCGGGTCGCTGAACGGGACGCCCACCTCGGCGGCCAGGCTGCCAGCCCGCTGGCAGGCGAGCAGGAGCGGAGCGGTGTCGCCGGGGCCGGGGAAGCCAGCGGTGACGTAGGGGATGATCCCGGGCCGCTCGCCTGCACCCCGCGCGGCGAAGGCGGCCTCGAACCTCCCCGTGGCGGCGGTGGTCACGGGATCCCCTCCCCGGTGCCGCCCACGGCCCGGACGGTGTCGATGTCCTTGTCCCCGCGCCCGCTCAGGCAGACCAGCACCCGGTGGCCGGCGCCCAGCTCCCGAGCCCGCCGCTCGGCAACCGCCAGGGCGTGGCTGGACTCCAGCGCGGGGATGATCCCCTCCATCCGGCAGAGGCGGTGAAAGGCGCGCAGCGCCTCGCCGTCGGTGCAGGCGACGTAGCGCGCGCGCTCGGCGTCACGGAGAGCGGAGTGCTCGGGACCCACCCCGGGGTAATCGAGGCCCGCCGAGATCGAGTGGGTCTCGATCACCTGACCGTTGGCGTCCTGGAGGAGGTAGCTGTAGGCGCCGTGGAGGACGCCCGGCCTGCCCGCCTCGAGCGACGCCGCGTGCTCACCCGTCTCGATGCCGCGACCGGCCGCCTCCACCCCGAGCAGCTCCACGTCCTCGTCCTCGATGAAGGCGGTGAAGATGCCGATGGCGTTGCTGCCCCCGCCCACGCAGGCGACCACCGAGTCGGGAAGGGCTCCCCAGCGCTGCAGCGCCTGCTGGCGCGCCTCGTCGCCGATCACCCGCTGGAACCGCTTGACCAGGGTCGGATAGGGGTGGGGTCCGACCACCGATCCGATCACGTAGTGCGTGTTCTCGACATTGGTGACCCAATCTCGAATGGCCTCGTTGGTGGCGTCCTTGAGGGTCCGGGACCCGCTGTCGACGGGCCTCACCTCGGCCCCGAGCAATCCCATCTTGTAGACGTTGACCGCCTGGCGGTGGGTGTCCTCGCGGCCCATGTAGACGATGCACTCGAGGCCGAAGCAGGCGCACACGGTGGCGGTGGCGACGCCGTGCTGGCCCGCTCCGGTCTCGGCGATGATCCGGGTCTTGCCCATCCGCCGGGCCAGCAGCACCTGGCCGAGGGCGTTGTTGAGCTTGTGGGCGCCGGTGTGGACCAGGTCCTCGCGCTTGAGCCAGATCTCGGCGCCCCCCGAGGCCTCGGTCAGCCGTCGGGCCAGGGTCAGCGGGGTGGGGCGCCCGGCGTAGTCGTGGAGCCAGCCGTCGAGCTCGGCGATGAAGGCGGGATCGGCGAGGGCCTCGGTCATCGCCGCCTCCAGCTCCTCGAGCGCGGGGACGAGGGTCTCGGGCACGAAGGCCCCGCCGTAGATTCCGAATCGTCCGGCGGTGGTCATCGTCTCCCTCCCTGGGGGCCGGCGGCATCGGCTGCCAGCTTCCGATACGCCTCGACGGTGGCGAAGGCCTCCCGAGCCGCGACCACGAAGTCTCGCACTCGCCCGGGATCCTTGACGCCTGGGCTCGACTCCAGCCCGCTGCTCGCGTCGACGCCGTAGGGACGGACCCGCTCGATCGCGGCCGCGACGGTGTCGGGAGTGAGGCCGCCCGCGAGGATGATCGGGCGGTGGGCGGCCACCTCGGCGGCGGTCTCGAGATCGATGGGGACGCCCGTCCCCCCGGGCAGGGCTCCGCCCGTCCGCGGCGCGCTGTCGAGCAGCAGCAGGCAGTCCGGCCACCAGTCGGTGGTGAAGGCGTCGCCCGGGCCGGCGGGGTTGACCCCGCGGATCACGGTGACGTCGACGTCGCCCACCACCCCGCGGTCCACCCGGCCGTGGAGCTGGACCGCGTCCAGCCGGTGGCGCCGCGTGAGCTCCCGGCACAGCTCCGCCGGCGGCTCGACCATCACCCCGACCAGGTCGGCACGCCCGGCCAGCGCCCGCCGGACCGCCTCCACCTCGAGGTTGCCGGCGTGCCGGGGACTGCGGGGCTCGAGCACGACCCCCACCCAGTCGGCACCGGCGTCGACGGCGCACTCGGCGATCGTCGCGGTGCGCACGCCGCAGACCTTGACGATCACCGCGCCACCACGGCCGCGGCCGCGGCGGCGGCCACCATCTCGGCGCAGAGCGCGGCCGGGTCGGGATGACGCATCAATGTCTCGCCGACCAGCACCGCATCGGCCCCCTCCCCCACCAGCCGGCTGACGTCGGCGGCGCTGCGCGCCCCGGACTCGGCGACGATCACCACTGTCTGCTCGGGAAGCAGGCGGCGCAGCCGGGAGAAGGTGGCCAGATCGGTCCGCAGGCTGTGCAGGTCGCGGTTGTTGATCCCCAAGCAGCCTGCCCCCGCGACNNACGGCACGCTCCAGCTCGGCCTCGTCGTGGACCTCCACCACGGCCTCGACGCCGGCCCGCCGCGCCGCCTCGATGCACTCGTCGAGGGCACCGCCCTCCAGAACCGCGGCGATCAGCAGCACCCAGTCGGCGCCCAGCACCCGGGCCTCCGCGATCTGGACGGGATCCACCGTGAAGTCCTTGCGCAGCACCGGGACGTCGACGGCGGCGCGCACCCGCTCGAGGTCCGCCGGGGAGCCGCCGAAGTCGGCGGCGTCGGTGAGCACGGAGATGGCCGCGGCGCCCGCCCCCGCGTACCCCACCGCCACCGCGGCGACGTCGAGATCCGGGCGCAGCGAGCCACCGCTCGGCGAGCGGCGCTTGAGCTCAGCGATGACCCGGCCGCCACGGAGTGCCTCGATGCTTCGCGCAGGCGGCAGGTGCTCCGCCGTGGCCCAGATGGCGCCACGGCCGCACTTGATCTCCTCGACCTCGCGCCGCTTTCGCTCGACGATGGGACCGAGTGCCCCGAGGTCGCTCATCGCCCGCCACCCAGAGGACGATGGGGCACGTCGTCTGAGTGGGGGCTTTCGCGGGCGGCGGTTGCAACGCCGCCGAGAACGAGGCGCGGACAGCAGAGCTGTCCGACGCCGGTCCCCCCGAAGACGATGTGCCCCGTCGGCCTCATGCCCGTGCTCCCAACGGGGTGCCCGTCATCTCCAGAAAGTTCTCGAGGATGCGGTAGCCGGCGTCGGTGCCGATGGACTCGGGGTGGAACTGGACGCCCACCACCGGGTGCGCGCGATGCCGGAGCGCCATGATCACGCCGTCCTCGGTGCGCGCGGTCACCTCGAGGGAGGCCGGGAGCGTTGCCGGCTCGACCACCAGCGAGTGGTACCGGGTCGCCGCGAAGGGGTCGGGCACGCCGGCGAAGAGGCCGGCGCCGTCGTGGTGGACCTGACTGATCTTGCCGTGCATGATCGACGGCGCGCGCACCACCCGGCCGCCGTACGCCTCGCCGATCGCCTGGTGCCCGAGGCACACCCCGAGGATGGGGATGCTGGCGCCGAGGGTGCGGATCAGCTCGACGGAGATCCCCGCCTCGGCGGGCGTCTTCGGGCCCGGCGACACCACCACCGCGGCCGGACGGCGCTCGGCGATGGCGGCCACCGTGGTGGTGTCATTGCGCACCACGACGCAGCGGGCCCCCAGCTCGCCCAGCCGCTGGACCAGGTTGAAGGTGAAGGAGTCGTAGTTGTCGACAACGACGACCGAATCTGCCAGGTCCCGCTCGGGCAGGAGGAACTCCTCGTTCACGACCGGTGACCCTCCGCTCCGCTCAGCGACGGGCACACCGCCTCGGCGGCGCGGACCAGGGCGCGCAGCTTGTTGTCGATCTCGCGCGCCTCCTCGGCCGGGTTGGAGTCGGCGACGATGCCGGCGGCCGCCTGGAGGTGGAGCCGGCCCTGGCGCACCACCGCGGTGCGCAGCGCGATCGCCGTGTCCAGGCTGCCCCGGAAGTCGAGGTACCCGACGGCGCCGGCATATACGCCGCGGACCTCGGGCTCCAGCTCGGCGATGATCTCCATGGCCCGCACCTTGGGAGCCCCGGTGACCGTCCCGGCCGGGAAGCAGGCGCGCAATGCGTCGACCGCGGAGAGCCCGGAGCGGAGCTTCCCCTGGATCGAGGTCTCCAGGTGCATGACGTTGGCGTAGCGCCGGACCGCGGCGTAGTCGCTCACCTGGACGCTGCCGATCTCACAAACCCGGCCGACGTCGTTGCGCCCGAGGTCGACGAGCATCAGGTGCTCGGCCTGCTCCTTGACGCTGCCGCGGAGCTCGGCCTCCATGGCGGCGTCCTCCTCCGCCGTGGTCCCGCGCCGCCGGGTGCCGGCGATCGGGTGGTAGTCGACGCGCCCGTCCGCGGAGACCCGAACCAACATCTCGGGAGAGGTACCGACCAGGGCGCAGTCGTCGGTGCGCAGGTAGAAGAGGTACGGGCTCGGGTTGGCCTCCCGGAGCGCGGCGTAGAGCGTGATCGGCGAGACGTCGAACGCCAGGCTGAAGCGGCGCGACACCTGCACCTGGAAGATGTCCCCGGCGGCGATGTACTCCAGGCACCGCTCCACCGCGGCCAGGAACGCGTCCCGGCTCAGGTTGGCCGCGCCGTCGGGCAGCGGCGGGGGCGCGGAGGGCGCGACCGCGACGGTGGGGGCCACCGCGGCCGACAGGCTAGCGGCCATCGCATCCAGGCGGCGCACCCCCTGGGCATGGGCCTCGGCCAGGTCGGAGTCGGTCGGGATGTGGGTGATGAGGTGGACCAGCCCCTTCTCCCGGTCGAGGACGCTGCACGAGAGGCAGCGGCCCCACCATGCGTCGGGGAGGTCGAGCGGGTCGCGCTCGGGCCGGGCGACCCTCTCGAAGCTGGTCACCGCCTCGTAGGAGAGATGTCCGACCGAGCCGCCGGTGAAGGGCACGTCGAGGTCGTCGGGGAGCGCGACGCGCGGGCCGGTCGTGAACTCCTGGAGGGCGCGAAGCGGGTCGGCGCACGGCACCGGGGCGGCCGGCTCCCCCTCTCCGAGGCGGGTGAGGCGCCCCCGGCGGACCCGGAACCTCTCCGGCCCGGCCAGGCCCGCGAAGGTGAAGCGGGCAAACTCCCCCTCCCCGGTGGCCGACTCGAAGAGGAAGGCTCCGGGCCGGTCCCCCACGGCGGCCAGCAGCCGCGGGCCGGTCATCCTTCGGGCCGGGATGGTCCGCACCAGGGCGACCAGCTCGTGATCCCGCGCCAGCAGTCGGGTCTCGTCGAGACCCGGGCGGACGTCGGATTGCGATCCCTCGGTCAGCTCGGCACCGGCCCGGCGGAGCGGGACCGCTCCGGAGGGGTCCCGGCCAGCAGGTTGCCGATCCGCTCGATGCCCTTCTCCAGATTGGTCACGCTGTTGGCGTAGCTGAGGCGGAGGTACCCCCGGCCGTGCGCGCCAAAGGCGGTCCCGGCCAGCAGGGCCACTCCCGCCTTGTTGAGGAGCGCCTGCTGCAGCGCCCGCTCGTTCCACCCGGTGCCCTCGATGTTGGGGAAGACGTAGAAGGCCCCGGCGGGCTTGTGACAGCGGACTCCGGGGATCGCGTTGAGCCCGTCGACCACGACGTCGCGGCGCTCGGTGAACTCCGCCATCATCGCCGACACCGCCGCGTCGGAGGCGGCGCCCTCGAAGGCCTCGACCGCCGCCCACTGGGTGAAGGCGGCGGCGCACGACGAGGTGTTGATCATCAGCGTGTCCATCCGCTGCGCCAGCTGGACCGGCATGGCCCCGAAGCCGAGCCGCCAGCCGCACATGGCCCAGGCCTTGGATAGCCCGTCCATGAGGACGCACCTCTCGGCCATCCCCTCGATCGAGTAGAGCGAGACGTGCCGGCCCTCGTAGATGAGCCGCGAATAGATCTCGTCGCTCACGACGAAGAGGTCGTGCTCGATGGCGACCGCCGCGATCGCCTCGCAGTCCTCCCGGGTCAGCACCCCACCGGTGGGGTTGGCGGGGCTGTTGACGATCAGCGCCCGGGTGCGGGGGGTGACCAGCGAGCGCAACTCCTGGACGTCCAGGCGGAAATCGTTCTGCTCGCGGATCGGCACCGACACCGGGATGGCGCCCACGAAGTTGACCAGCGAGCTGTAGATCGGGTAACCCGGATCCGGGAGCAGCACCTCGTCGCCTGGCTCGATCAGCGCGAGGAGGGCGAAATGGAGCAGGTTCTTGCTGCCGGGCACGAGCACGATCTGCTCAGGGCCGGTCGGCGCCCCGGTCTGCCGGGTGACGTAGCGGGCGGTGGCCTCGCGGACCTCCCAGATGCCGCTCGCCGGCGTGTAGTGGGTGGCCCCCTCACGGAGTGACCGGATCGCGGCCTCGCTGATGTTGGGCGGGGTGGCGAAGTCGGGCTCCCCGATCTCCATGTGGATGACGTCCCTCCCCTGCGCCTCCAGGCGCCTCGCCTGGGCCAGGGTCTCGAAGGCGGACTCGGTGCCGAGCCGCGACATCCGGTCGGCGATGCGCAGCCCGCTCACGCGGTCACCCGCAGCGAGGGAAGATCGCCCCCGGGCGGCTGCTCCACCACGTCGACGGAGTCCACTCGCGCCGAACGGGGGCCCTCATGGAGTGATTGAATCAAAAGCTCCATCTGGGTNNGAGCTCGGTGGCCCGGAAGAGGACGAAGGCGCGGAAGCCGACGTTCTGGACGCGCCCGCTCACCGTCGCGTGGATGCGCAACTCATCCGCCATCGACCGATTATCCAAGATGCGGCAACAGCCGAGCCCGCGCGCGCCGGATCGCGGGCGGCGGCGAGTTCCAGGATCTGGGAGCCGCGGCCTGCTGCGGGCCGCGATCGGCGCGCTCGGCGCGTCAGACGGCTACGGCTGCCGCTGTCCCCTCGACCACCCGGATGTGGCTGAGCAGGTCACGCACACTGGAGAGCTTGGTCCCGGACAGCTCGGACATGAGGGCCAGGATCCGCCGCTGCACCGGGGCCTCGTGGTCACGGCCGGGGAGGTACATATTGAGCATGCGGCGGATGTAGTGAGGGTCCTCGAGCAGGGACACCACCGAGGGCTCGGTGATGGTGGTCGGGTGCTTCGGGTTGTCGTTGGTGGTGCGGATCATCCAGAGGGCCATCCGCAGGATCGCGGGGAGCACCTCCGGCTTGTTGCGCACCGCCTTGCGCAGGTACTTGGCGTAGGCGGCGCCGTGGCGCAGCTCGTCAGCCGCCAGGACCTTGAAGATCTGCCGGAGGACCGGCTCCGGGGCATTGGCGCTGAAGGCGGTGTACCAGTGGGCGAGGCGCTGCTCGCCGCAGTAGTGCATGGTCAGGGTCTCGATGGCGGGGCCCTCGGCAAAGCTGAGCCGGAGCCGCGGAAGCTCGGCCTCCTCGATCACCTCTCCGACCCGCTCCAGGTACTTGCGGAGCACCAGGTGGTGCTTCATCTCCTCGTAGAACCAGACCGAGATGAAGCTGCAGAAGTCGATGTCGGCGTAGAAGTCGCGCAGGAACATCTCNNAAGAGGTCGTCGTATAGCACGATTTCATGCTCCTGGTGCAGAATGGCCAAAACAACCGCCGTCAGGGCGGTCCCCACCACGGCTTTTTGTGTGAGGTGGATAATTTGGCCATCACACCCAAACCGCGCCCCGCGGGCTTGGTCGAGTCGGCCAACCTTCCCTCCGCGGTGACCGCCCGGCTACTCGCCGACGCCGACGCCATCGCCGGCCGGATGGCCCGCCGGATCTCCTCGGAGATCGTCTTCCCCGGCCGGCTCAACACCGTCGGCTACCTCCGCTCCATCGTCTCGGCCTGCCGGGACGCCCTGCGGGTGCTGGTCCGGCGCCTCCATGACGGGCGCGGGCCCCGCCTCGGCGATCTCGACCGGCTGGCCCAGATGGGCGCCGACCAGGCCGACCTCGAGGTCCCCCTCGACGTGCTCCTCTCGGCCTACCGGGTGGCCGCCAAGGTGGTCTGGGAGGAGGTCGTCGGCACCGTCGCCCGCGAGCACGAGATGCCCCAGACGACCCTCATCGCCCTCGCCGCCCAGGTCATCGACTATCTCGACGAGATCTCCGCGGCCGTCGGCGCCGCCTACCTGGAGCGGCGCGAGCGCCTGCTGCGGCGGCGCGACCAGGAGCGAGACCGCGTCCTCCACCGGCTCCTCGCCGGCGACGTCTCCCCCGAGCTGCGCCGCGCCGCCGCGGCCTGCGAGCTCGACTTCACCCCTCCGTACCGGGTCATCGCCTGCGTCTGGCCCGGCGACCAGGACCAGCTCGCCGAGCAGATCCTTCGACCTCTGCGCGCGCTGACGGTGTCGGCCTCCGAGGACACCTGGATGCTGCTCGTCGACCCTCGCATCGATCACCTCCCGGCCTGCACGGCGGCCACCGAGACCAACCCGGGCGTCGTCTTTGGCATCGGCCCGGTGGCGGACCGGCTGAGCGACGTCGGCGACGCGTCGCACCGGGCCCAGCGCGCCCTGGACGTCGGCCAGCGGCTGGTCCCGGAACGGAGGATCCACGACGACGCCGAGCTGGGCGTCTTCGCCGTCCTCGACACCGACCCGGAGGCGATGCGGCGTTTCGTCGCGAGCGTCCTGGGGCCCCTGACCGCCCCGGGGGTGGACCGGCACGGCGAGCTGCACGAGACCCTGGAGGCGGTGCTTTCGACCTCCGGCCTGGGCGAGGCGGCCGCCAAGCTCGGCATTCACCGCCACACGGTGGTGTACCGCCTCCAGCGCATCCGCGAGCGCGGGCTCCCGATCGACGACCCGGCCCGACGTCACCTGCTCTGGCTGGCCCTCAGAGCGCGCCGGCTGCTGCCGGCCTGAGAGCGGGGAGCTCCTCCTCCGCGACCATCGTGGAGTCGGCCGCGAGCAGGCGGTACAGCCCCTGCATCCGGCGGATGTAGTGGCAATCCTCCCGGCGCTGCGCCGCCGAGGGGCCGGCGGCCGCAGCAGCGGGCGATGCCGGATCGTCTGCGCCGCGCAGCGTCCAGAGGCCGAGGCGGAGCACACTGGGAAGCGCGGCCGGATTCCTCTTGACCGCCCGGCGCAGGTAGGTGGCGTAGGCGGCGGCGTGGCGCGCCTCACCGGCAGCGAGGATGGTGAAGATCCGGCCCAGCACCGGCTCGGGGGCGGTGGCGGCGAGGGCCGCGTAGCGCTGCGCCAGCCGCTGCTCGCGGAAGAATCTCAGGGTCAGGGCGTCGATGGCGGGCACCTCGCCGGCGCTCACCCGAAGCCGCGGCAGCTCGCTCTCCTCCACCGCCTCACCGAGATGCTCCAGGTACTTGCGCAGCACCAGGTGGTGCTCCATCTCCTCGTAGAGCCAGACGGAGACGAAGCTGCAGAAGTCGATGTCGGTGCGGAAGTCGCCGAGGAACGTCTCGGTGGCGCTGAGGGCCGCGAGCTGGGTCAGGCAGACCTCGCGTACGTCGAGGATCCATTGACGCGAGAGCTTGGCCGGCTCTATGGCGTCGAAGTCGATGTCCCGGCTCAGATTCCAGCGCGCCCGCTCCAGGCTGACGAAGAGTTGGTCGTAGAGCATGCCCCGATCATCGGGCTGCCACGCGGCCAAAGCATCTGCCCCGGGGGCGGGATGATCCCCGGAGATTTGTCTGGGATGGACAACATGGCCACCGCGAAGAGTCGCGACCCGCGCGCTTGGTCGGGACGGCCAGCCCGGTCAGGCGTCCGAGCGGCGACGCAGGATGGTGGCGCCCTGCTCCGCCTCTCGGGCGAGCATGAAGAGCAGGTCGCTCAGACGGTTGAGATACCGCAGGACCTCGGGGTTCTCCAGCAGGCCGGCCCGCTGCAGGCTCACCGCGCGGCGCTCGGCCCGCCGCACCAGGGTGCGGGCCAGGTCCATGGCGGCTGCGACCGCGGTGCCGCCGGGGACGACGAAGCCCTGTGGGAGCGGCACCCTCTCCTCCAGCCCGGCCAGCTGGGCGTCGAGCCCCTCGACCATGGCGGCCGTCACGGTGGCGAAGTGCCGCTCGAGCTGGGCCCGTTCTCCGAGCCCGGTGGCCAGCTCGGCGCCGACGGTGAAGAGGTCACGCTGGATGGCCAGCAGCCGCTCCGCACGCTCGGGGTCGCTCTCCTGGGCACGGGCGACGCCCAGCGCCGAGACCGCCTCGTCGACCGCTCCGCAGGCTTCCGCGTGGGGATCGTCCTTGGCCACGCGACCCCCGTAGAGGAGGCTCGTCTCCCCTCCGTCGCCCCTGCGGGTGGCGATGCTGGTGACGCGACGAGGCCGGCCCCGGGGCGCCGTCACTGGGCTTCGGCGCTCCCCGCCCGGAGCCGCCGGGCGCGCTCCTCCACCCACTTGGTGGCGGCGATGGTGGCGGTGGTGGCGTCGCCCACCGCGGTCGTGACCTGGCGGGTCAGCTGGCTGCGGACGTCCCCGGCGGCGAAGATGCCCGGAACGCTCGTCTCCATGGTCAGGGAGTTGGTCACGTAGTACCCGGCCGCGTCGTGATCGACGTGGGTGTCCACCAGCCCGGTGTTGGGCAGGAAGCCGACGAAGACGAAGACGCCCCCGACGTCCAGGCTGGAGAGCTCGCCGGTGACCACGTTGCGCAGCCGGATACGGCTCACCTTGGGAGCGCCCTCGATCGCCTCGACCACCGTGTCGAAGAGGAAGTCGACCTTGGGATTCTCCCCTGCCTCCTCCACCAGGATGGGCTGGGCGCGGAACTCGCCGCGGCGGTGGATGATGGTGACCCGGCTCGCGTAGCGGGTCAGGAAGAGGCCCTCCTCCACGGCGGCATCGCCTCCGCCGACCACTGCCAGGTGGGCACCCTGGAAGAAGGCGCCGTCGCAGACGGCGCAGTAGGAGACGCCCACACCGGCCAGCTCGGCCTCTCCGGGGACGCCCAGCTTGCGGGGGTTGCCCCCGGCGGTGATGATCACGGCGGGCGCGCGCAACTCGCCCTGGTCGGTCTCCACCACCTTGATCCCATCGGGCTCGACCCGGATCCGCTCCGCCGAGGCGGCGATCATCTCGGTGCCGAACTGGGCCGCCTGCTCGGTCATGATCTGAGCCAGGTCCGGCCCCAGGATCGACCTCACGCCGGGGTAGTCCTCGATCAGCTCGGTGTTGAGCAGCTGCCCGCCCGCACCCATCAGAGCCCCGTCGACGAGGGCACCCTTGGCCTCGAGGAGGACGGCCCGCACCTTGTTGCGGCCGGCGTAGAGGGCCGCGGTCAGGCCCGCCGGGCCACCGCCGACGATGACGATGTCGTACTCACGCTCGGCTTCGCGATCTGCCACGGTTCAGCTCTCCGGATGCACGAGCGCTCTGGGCCACGGGCGTCATGCGGATATGGAAGGGATCGCTGGGAGCATACCCGGCTTCCCCGCGCCGCAAGCGGCGTGGGGGCCCCTCTCCTTTCTACAGGGGCTCGCCGTGCCCCACGCGGCAGGCCGCGCGGGGACCCCTCTCATCTGACAGGGGCTCGCCGCCCCTCGCCGGCGCGGCTCAGCCGCGCTCGGCTCACCTCGCCATGGGGCGGCGGTGGTCGTCCTCCGCATTCAATTCGGCCAGCAGGGCGGCTACGGCCCGGGCCCGATGGCTGACCCTGTCCTTGGCCTCGGCGGTCGCCTCACCGAGGGTGATGCCGAGGTCGTCGCTCAGGAAGGCGGGGTCATAGCCGAAACCGCCGGACCCGCCGGGTGCGACCAGGACGCCGCTGGTCTCCCCCCGCGCGGAGAGCGCCTCCATCCCGGGTCGGGCCAGGGTGACCACGCAGACGTAGCGGGCCCGGCGGTCGTCCGGGCAGCGCCGCTCCACCTCGGCGAGGAGGCCGTGAAGGCGATCGACGTCGGTGGCCGCCTCGCCCATCCAGCGCGCCGAGGCCGGCCCCGGCCAGCCGCCGAGCGCGGGCACCTCGATGCCCGAGTCGTCGGCGAGGGCGGGAAGCCCGGTGGCGGAGCAGACCGCCTGCGCCTTCAGAGCGGAGTTCTCGTCGTAGGTGGCGCCGGGCTCCTCCAGCTCACCCGAGAAGCCGGCACCGTCCAGGTCGACCAGCTCCCAGGGATGACCGCCGAGGAGCCGCCGCAACTCGGCGAGCTTGCCCGGGTTGCGGCTCGCCACCGCCACCCTCACCCGGTCTGCACCCCGGTCCCCAGTGCCTCCGCCTGCGCGGCGAAGAGCCGGGTCATGCCGACGTCGGCGAGGGCCAGCAGCCGGTCGAGCTCCTGGCGGCTGAAGGGCGCGCCCTCCGCGGTCCCCTGGATCTCGATGAAACGCCCGTCGTCGGCCCCCACGCAGTTGAGGTCGGTGTCGGCTGCGGAGTCCTCCAGGTAGCAGAGGTCGAGGCGCGGCTCACCACCCACGATCCCCGCCGAGACCGCCGCCACCTGGCGGCGCAGCACCTTGGACCCGATCACCCGCGCCTCCTCCAGCGCCCGGACGGCGAGGGCGAGGGCCACGTATCCGCCGGTGATCGCCGCGGTGCGGGTGCCACCGTCCGCGACGATGACGTCGCAGTCGATGAGGATCGAGCGCTCCTTGAGCGCCGCGAAGTCGACCGCAGCCCGGAGGCTGCGCCCGATGAGCCGCTGGATCTCCTGGGACCGGCCGTCGATCCGCCCCTTGCGACCGTCTCGCTCGGTCCGGGTCTGGGTGCTGCGCGGCAGCATCGCGTACTCGGCGGTCACCCATCCCAGCCCGCTGCCCTTGCGGAAAGGGGGGACCCGCTCCTCGACGGTGGCGGAGCAGAGCACCTTGGTCAGCCCCGTCGAGATCATGCAGCTCCCCTCGGGGTAGGGCAGGACGCCCACTTCGATCAGGGTGGGGCGAAGCTCGTCGGAGGCGCGGCCGTCAGGGCGCATGGCCGGGGCAGTGTACGGAACTTCAGCGCCGGAGCGCCTTGGCCAGGACCAGGATCGAGAGCTCGAAGAGCCCGACCAGAGGGATGGCCAGGAAGAGCGGCGTGAAGGGATCGACACCTGGGGTGACCAGCTCGGCGCCGAGGACGATGACGATCCAGGCCAGCTTGCGCCGGCGGCGCAGCCAGCCGGACGAGATGACCCCGAGGAGGCCGAGCAGCACGATGACCACGGGCAGCTCGAAGGTCACACCGAAGGCGACGATGAGCAGGGTCAGGAAGGAAAGGTATTGGTTGAGGTCGGGGAAGAAGATCGCGTTGCTGCCCACGATGCTGGTCAGCAGGTTGAGCCAGAGCGGCATCAGGAAGTAGGCGAGGCACGCGCCGGCTCCGAAGAGGACGAGCGCTGAGGCGACGAAGGGAAGGGCGAACCGCCGCTCCACCCGCCGCAGCCCCGGAGAGACGAAGGTCCAGAGCTGCCAGAGGATGACGGGCAGGGCGAGCACCAGCCCGCCGACCATCGCCACCTCGAGAGGGATGGTGACCAGCTCGGTGGGGCTGGTGATGATCGGTTTGGAGATCAGGTGGTTGTGCTTGGCGAGCAGGCTGGTCAGCGGATACTCGAGCACACCGAGGAGGAAGTGGTTGAAGACGGCGGCCACCACGGTGGCGGCCGCCCAGGCGGAGAGCGAGACAATGAGGATCCGCCGGAGGTCCTGGAGGTGCTCGACCACGGTCAGGCGGCGCTCGTCCCCATCGGCGCGCTGGGTGGCCATACGCGGTCCCCCGCGGCGGAGTATCCCGAGTGCCACGTCAACTCCCCCTCATCGCGAGCCGATCATCTGGCCGGCAGGGCAGGCGCCGACCGCCGCGGAGCTCAGCGCCGGAGCGTGTCGTCGGGGACGGTCGCGGCGGGCCGATCGCCCGGTAGGGGCGCCCACTGGCCGGGCTGCGGGTAGCCGCCTGCCTGGCTCGCCGGTGGGGTCGTCGTGCCCGGCGCCGCGGGATCCTGCCCCGAGACGGCGCTGCGGAACTCGCGAATGGCCCGACCGGAGGCCGCCCCGATCTCCGGGAGCTTGGTTATCCCCCCGAAGATGATGGCGATGATCAGGACGATGGGGATGAGGTAGAAGAGACGATCCATGTTCCGTATCCCTCAGTCGTGCGGCCCGGGTGAGAAAGCACCCTGACAAAGGTCAGTCTAGCACCGGGCACTTCGGCCCCTGTGGTCTGGGACCAAAGGTCCCTATCAGGACTCCCCGGCGAGGCCGCCGCCGCGGATTGCCCCGGCGAAGGCCGAGACCGCGCGGTCGATGTCGGCGACCTCGTGGGCGGTGCTCAGGAAGGCGGCCTCGAACTGGGACGGCGGCCAGAGCACGCCGGCGTCCCGCCAGGCGCGGTGGACCCGGGCGAAGCCGCGCAGGTCGCTGTGGCGAGCGTCGTCATAGCTGTCGACCCGCTCCACCCCCAGGAAGACGGTGATCATGCTGCCCACCCGGTTGACCGCGCTGGGGACCGACGCCGCCACGGCCGCAGTGCGCAGGCCGTCGCCCAGCCGGCCGCCGAGGGCCTCCAGCCGGGTGTAGGCGTCGCCGGTGCGGAGCCGGTCCAGGACCGCGATCCCCGCCGCCATGGCGAGGGGGTTACCCGAGAGGGTCCCGGCCTGGTAGACGGGCCCCAGGGGGGCGACCTGCTCCATCAGCGCGCGGGCGCCCCCATAGGCGCCGACCGGGAGCCCGCCCCCGATCACCTTGCCGAGGCAGGTCAGGTCGGGCTCGACGTCGTAGAGGAGCTGAGCACCGCCGTACGCCACCCGGAACCCGGTCATCACCTCGTCGAAGACGAGCAGCGCACCCTGCTCGCGGGTGACGCGGCGCAGATCCTGGAGGAAACCCGGAACCGGCGCCACGCAGCCCATGTTCCCGGCCACCGGTTCGACGATGACCGCCGCGATCCGCTCGCCATGGACCGCGAAAGCTTCAGCGACCGCGCCCGCTGAGTTGTAGGGGAGCACGAGGGTGTCGGCGACCGCACCCCGGGGGACACCGGCCGATCCGGGCAGAGCGAGGGTCGCCACCCCGCTCCCCGCGGCGGCGAGCAGTGCATCGGCATGGCCGTGATACCCGCCCGCGAACTTGACCACCAGGTCGCGCCCGGTCGCGGCCCGCGCCAGACGGAGCGCGGACATGGTGGCCTCGGTCCCGGAGTTGACGAAGCGGACCATCTCAACGCTTGGGAGGGCCGCGCAGATCCGTTCCGCCAGCTCGACCTCGAGCCCGGCGGTGTGGCCGTAGGCGACTCCTCTGTCCAATTGACGGCGCAGCGCGTCGACCACCTCGGGCGGGTTGTGACCGAGGATGTGCGGACCGTAGGCGAGCACGAAGTCGACGTACCGCCCACCGTCGGCGTCAAGAAGGTGGGCGCCCTCGGCCGATGCGATCATCGGGGGCTCCCCGCCCACCGCCGCGTAGGCCCGGACCGGGCTGGAGACGCCGCCGGGCATCACCCGAGCGGCGCGGTCCCTGAGCGCGGCCGACACACCCGCGTGCGGGGCACGGGTGGGAGCGCCGGTGGGGGGCGCGCCCGCGGAGGCCGGCGCCGGGCCAGCTCCCGGCTCCGTGTTTGACGCCCCAGTGGCGGACTCCCCGTCCGCGCTCACGTCTGCTCGGTGACGGTGACGCTCTCCATGACATTACCCTGCACGATCTTCTGCACCACGTCCAGCCCGCTCACCACCTGCCCGAAGAGGTTGTAGCTCAGCGCGAGCTGGCTGGTGTCGTCGGCGGAGCAGATGAAGAACTGGGAGCCGTTGNNCCGTTGGTGTTTGGCCCGCTGTTGGCCATGGCCACGCATCCGTCGACGTACTTCTCGTGCACGGGCTCGTCGTTGAAGCTGTAGCCCGGACCGCCCCCGCCGCAGTTGCCGCCGGGTGTCGCCGGGGCGGCCGGGACGTT
>PMYJ01000132.1:24194-24332 GCA_003170875.1 Candidatus Dormiibacterota bacterium
CGCGCGAAGGGGATGCCGTTGTAGAACCCGTTGCGCGCCAGGGTCACGAAGTTGTTGACCGTCTCCGGTGCCAGGTCGGGCTGGAGGCAGAGGACGATGTTGCCCTCGGTGGTCTCGATGGTCGCCTCGTAGAGCTTG
>PMYJ01000177.1 GCA_003170875.1 Candidatus Dormiibacterota bacterium
GGACCTCTTCAGCCGCGAGTATTCGCGCATCTTCGAGGGCGACGAGAGCTGGAAGGAGCTGCCGTCGCCGTCAGGGGCGATGTTCGAGTGGGACCTGGATTCGACCTATGTGCGCGAGCCCGGCTTCTTCACCGCGATGGGTGCTGAGCCGCACTCACCCGCGGACGTGGTGGATGCGCGGGCGCTCGCCTATCTCGGCGACTCCATCACCACCGACCACATCTCTCCGGCGGGGAGCATCGCTCCCACCTCGCCGGCGGCGAGCTACCTGCGTGATCACGCCGTCGAGATCCGCGACTTCAACACCTACGGCGCCCGGCGGGGCAATCACGAGGTGATGGTCCGCGGCACCTTCGCCAACATCCGGCTGCGCAACCTGCTGGCGGACGGGAAGGAGGGTGGCGTCACCACCCACCTCGGCTCCGGCGAGGTCATGAGCATCTACGACGCCGCGGTCCGCTACGCCGCGGAGGGGACGCCGCTCCTCGTGCTCGCCGGCAGGGAGTACGGGTCGGGCTCGTCCCGCGACTGGGCGGCCAAGGGGCCGGCGCTGCAGGGGGTGCGGGCGGTCATCGCCCAGTCGTTCGAGCGCATTCACCGCAGCAACCTGGTGGGCATGGGCGTCCTCCCACTGCAGTTCCCAGAGGGGGAGAGCGCGGAGTCGCTGGGGCTCGACGGCCGGGAGAGCTTCACCATCCGCGGCATCGCCGGTGCCAGGCCCGGAGGCACGCTCACCGTGGTGGCGCGGCGCGAGAGCGGCGAGGAGGTGCGTTTCGAGGCGACCGTCCGTCTCGACTCGGAGACCGACCTCGACTACTACCGCCACGGCGGCATCCTCCAGATGGTGCTGCGCCAGCTGATGGCGGGGCCGTCGGCAGTTGCCGGCTGACCCGGAGGTGGTAGGACCGCCCGGGGGGAGATCCCGGGCGGTCCTGGTGTAGAGGTCGCGCTGGGTGGACGCGGCGTGCGGGCTCAGGCCGCCGGCTGGCCGGTCCGCTCGATCAGCGTCCCACCCTTGTTCGCGTCGCCTTCCACACCAACGGCCCAGCAGTCGCCGCCGCTGACGCAGGTGACGGCGACTAGCTCCATACAGGAGAGGAGCGGGGAGGCGCCCGCTTCTCTTACCGCGGCCAGCGGCAGGTCAGGCCTCGTCAGCCTCCTCGGGTCGCGTCGTGAACGACTCCAGCCAGCGGGTCAGCTGCTTGGTCGTCCTGGTCAGGCTCCCCGCGCTCCGCTCCACGAACTCACCGAACCGCTCGCTGTAGTGGTCCACCGCACGCCGGAACTCGGCGGAGGGAGGCGGCTCTTCGCCGCGATGCACGTACTCGCCGGCGATGATGCGGTCGTATTCCCCGCTCTTGACCCAGCGGGTCAGCTCGTAGACCCGCCGGACCGGGAACGGGTGGGTGGAGCCCAGCTCCGAGCCCAGGCGCTGGCGCCTGTCGAAGAGGTCATCCCATTCGACGTACTCGTCCGCCTGCTGGATGAACGCGTCCAGGTTAAGTCCCTCGGGTCCACCTCCCGCCAGTTGCATGAGCGCCCGGCAGGGCACCAGCGGGTCGCGGAGGACGATGGCGGCGGCACGGTCGCAACTCAGCTCTGCGGCGCGATACCAGGCGAGCAGCGCTGCGATCAGGGCCTGCAGGGGGATCCGTCCCATGAGTGGCAGGCGGGGCACGCTGAAGCTCAGCAGCAGCTGCAGAGTCGTGCGGTAGCGCACGTGCTCGGAGAGCACGTGTCCGGCCTCGTGGGCGAGCACCGCCCTGAGCTCGGGCTCATCGAGCATGGGCAGGATGCCGGACTGGAGGAGGACGGTGGGCCGGTGGGCACCGAGGGTGAGGGCGTTGGCGAGCGGAGCCTGGATGATGTGAAGCGTCGGCACCGCGGCGATGTCGAGGGTCGTGTAGGCGGCCCGATGGGCGCTCCAGATCTCCGGCAGCTGCTTCTCCCCGAGCCGGACGCTGTTGCCCAGCAGCAGCTGCATCATCCGGCGCTCAACGGTCAGCTCGAGCAGCTTCTTGACCACGGGGTCGAAGAAGGGCAGCCGATGCAGGAACGCGGTGGCCGCACGGTCGGCGGGATGCTCGTACGCCTTGGGGCTGATGCCGGTGTACGGCGGCAGGGCGGGTGCCGCGGTGGGCGTCTTCGGGGTCATCGGTGTACGCGACCTCCTTGAGCGCCTGCATCCCCCGGAGGGGCTCGCGGCGTGCATTCGAGTATAGCCGCCACTCCAGACGACCTCTCGAGCCCGCCGGGCGAGGACGGCCGTGCTGTCGGGACGTGCGGCGGAGGCAGACTGAACGCGAACATCCGTGCCAGTATCATCGAGCACGTGAAGCCCGCCCCCCGCCGCTGGGAGATCAGCGACGCCTTCCCGATCCCCGGGCAACCGCCCGTGCTCGGACGTGTCCTGGCGGGTCGGGGCCTGGAGGGCGCTGAAGCCGGCGCCTTTCTCTCCGGGGGCATGGAGCTGCTCGATCCCTTTGGCCTGGAGGGGATGGCGGATGCCGTCGTCACCCTGGGGGTGGCCGTCACCGAGGGCCGGCGCATCGCCGTCTACGGGGACTACGACGCTGACGGGGTGACCGCCTGCGCGATGCTGACCCGGGCGCTCCGGGCCGGCGGCGCCGACGTCATCCCCTACATCCCCAACCGGATGACCGAGGGGTACGGGCTCCACGCCGCGGCCCTGGAGGAGCTGGCCGCCCAGGGTGTCCGCTGCGTGGTCACCGTCGACTGCGGCACCAGCTCGGTTGAGGTCGCGGCCAACCGGCCCGCGGGCATGGCCCTGGTGGTGACCGACCACCACCTGCCGCTCGCCCCCGACGGCAGCCCACCCCGGCTGGCGCCCGCCGACGCCCTGGTCAACCCCAAGCAGCCCGCCGACACCTACGGCTTCGACGGGCTCGCCGGGGCGGGGGTGGCCTGGAAGCTGCTCTGCGCCCTGGAGTCCGAGGGGATCGTGCCCGCCGGTCAGGCGGAGGCCTTCATCGGTCTCGCCGCGCTGGGGACGATCGCTGACATGATGCCGCTCCGCGGCGAGAACCGGACCATCGTCCGCCGCGGTCTGGGCCGCATCCTGGAGCTGCCGGGGCTTCGCGCCCTGGCCCAGGCTGCCGCGGTCTCCGCTCCCCTCGCCGCCTCCGACATCGCCTTCGGTCTCGCCCCGAGGATCAATGCGGCCGGCCGCATGGAGGACGCCCGGCTGGCCCTCGACCTCTGCCTGAGCGACGATCCGGACGAGTGCGTCGGCCTGGCCCACCAGCTCGACCGGCAGAACCGGAGTCGCCAGGAGGCGGTCGCGGCGGCCCTGGCGGAGGCCGAGGAGCGGGTTGCCGAGCTCCCCGACGAGACCTCGGCGATCGTCATCGGCGACCCCGGCTGGCCGATGGGGATCGTCGGGCTGGTGGCCGGTCGGCTGATGGAGCGCTATGCGGTCCCCGCCTTCGTGGTCTGTCTCGACCCGGGCGAGGCCAAGGGCTCAGGTCGCTCGGTCTCAGGGGTCCACATCGTCCGGGCCCTCGACCACGCCGCTCCCACCCTGCTCCGCTACGGCGGGCATGCCGCGGCGGCCGGCTTCAGCCTGAGGGCGGAGGATTTCGGGCGCTTCCGCGATCTGATCTCGGAGGCGTGCGCGGAGCAGGCCGCCGACCGGCCGCGCGAGCGCGTATTCCACGTCGACAGCGAGATCGGCTGCGCGGACGCCACCCTCGACCTCTGCGGCCAGTTGGACGAGGTGGAGCCCTGCGGGATCGGCAATCCCAAGCCGCTGCTCGCCATCCGGGGCTGCGAGGTGGTCAGCACGCAGACCTTCGGCAGCGAGGGACAGCACGTCAAGGTCGCCCTGCGCGACGTAGGGCGAGGGACGGTCGAGGCGATCGCTTTCAACAAGCCCGGTCTCGCCGTCCACCTGCCGCGCGGGCGGCGCATCGACGTCTGCTTTGCCCTGGAACGGGACAGCTGGCAGGGTCAGGTCCGGGTCCGGGCCCGGCTGCGCGACCTGAGGCCGGCTCGAGCCGACCTGCCGGCGGCTGAGGAGGAGACGCTCGCTCTCCCGGCCTGAGGGGTCTCCAACGGATCCTGGCGTCGGCCTCGGGACCGGGCTGAGGAGTGCCTCAGCTCGCCTTGCGCTTGCGCTGGGAGAGCGACATCCGCGTGGGCCTCTTCTCGGGCAGCCAGTCCGAGCGACGGCGGCGCTCTCCCGGCTCCATGGAGGGGGACGTTCCCGCGGTCTCGGGGACCCAGTCGACGAGGCGGCGGCGCGGGTGGTCCGGCCCCGAGGGACGGTCGGGGGCGACGAACATGCGCATGTCGAGATCCTCACCGCTCGCGAGGATGTCCGCGGTGCGCCGCGGCACCCGGCCGCACGCGACGTGGCGCCCGTGCACCTTTCCGTCTTCGTCCACGCCGGTCTGCTCGAAGCGGAAGAGCTCCTGGATCTGGACCTCTCCGTGCTCCACACCGTAGATCTCGGAGATGCTGAGGATGCGACGGCTGCCGTCGCGAAGGCGCCCCTGCTGGACGATCAGGTCGATGGCGTTACCGATCTGACCGCGGACGGCCGCGGTGGGAAGCTCCGTACCCGCCATCAGCACCATGGTCTCGAGGCGGGAGATCGCCTCCCGTGGGGAGCTGGCGTGCAGGGTGGTCAGCGAGCCGTCGTGACCGGTGGACATCGCCTGGAGCATGTCGAGGGCCTCGCCGCCACGGCACTCGCCGACGACCAGCCGGTCGGGGCGCATCCGCAGGGAGCTGATCACCAGGTCCCGGACCAGGATCGTGCCGCGTCCCTCGACGTTGGCGGGACGCGTCTCCAGGCTCAGCACGTGGCGTTGCCGCAACCTCAGCTCGGCGGCATCCTCGATGGTCACGATCCTCTCGTTCTCGGGGATGAAGCTGGAGATGACGTTCAGCGTGGTCGTCTTGCCGACGCCGGTCCCCCCGCTCACCAGGATGTTGAGCCGGGCGCGGACGCACGCGCGCAGGAAGTCCATCATCTCGGCCGTGGCGGTGCCCTGCTCGACGAGATCGCTGACCTCGAGACCGCTGGTCGCGAAGCGGCGGATGGTGATCGTCGGGCCCCTGAGCGAGACCGGGGGGATGACGACGTGGATCCGGGAGCCGTCCTCCAGCCGGGCGTCGACCATCGGCGAGCTCTCGTCGATGCGGCGGCCGACCCGGCTCACCATGCGGTCGATGACCTGCATCAGCTGGTCCACGGTCTCGAACCGGTGTGGGGTCAGCGAGAGGCGCCCGGCCCGCTCGATCCAGATCTCGTCCGGCCCGTTGACCATGATCTCGGTGATGGTCGGGTCGGCGATGAGCCGCTCCAGGGGGCCGAAGCCGAGCAGCTCGTTATGGATCCGCGTGACGGTCGCCATCCCCTCGTCGAGGTCGAGGGGCTGTCCGAGCGCGCAGGCGGTCTCATTGACGAGCTCGGCGAGCCGCTCGCGCACTGCCTGGTCGTCGGTCTCCGACAGATAGGCGGTGTCGTCGACGAGGCGCGCGTGCACCTGCCGGCGCAGCAGCTGATAGCGGGTCTCGCCGGAGTCCTCGTCGACCATCTGACGCTCGGTCTGCCGCGCGCCGAGCAGGCGGCTGCTCAGCTGCATCGCGCTGAGCGCGTTGATGGGCTGTTCGAGGGCCATCTGCGGCAGCGCAGTGGCCAGAACGTCCTGACTTCCCCTGTTGGCGGTGGGCCACCGTGGC
>PMYJ01000061.1 GCA_003170875.1 Candidatus Dormiibacterota bacterium
GGCGGTCTTGGGGCCGATGCCGGGCAGCCGGCCGAACTCCGCCGCCAGGCGCTCAACCGGCTCAGGGATCAGCGACACGCGTCAGACCTGAATCGGTGAGTAGCGCGAAGCAGACCGCCTGCCAGGCGAGATCAGGCCAAGGCGCCGACGAGCACCGCAGGGAGTGCACCCGGAGGGTGCATGACCGAAGCAGCGCAGGAGGCAACGCCGGGGTGATCCGGCTGGCGGGATGAGATGCGCGTGGCTACTCACCGATTCAGGTCAAAGGAGACCGGGGGGAAGATTGAGGCCGGCGGTGAGCTGCCCCATCTGCTGGGTCGCGAGGTCGCGCGACTGGTCGAGAGCGGCGTTGACGGCGGCCAACACCAGATCGCTCACCATCTCCGCCCCCTCCTCGAGGACCTCGGGCTGGATCGCGATGCTCTGGATCTGCTGATGGCCGTTGGCGACCACGGTGACCGCCCCGCCGCCGGCGGTCCCGGTGACAGTCATGGTGCCCAGCTCCTCCTGCAGGCGCGCCATCCGGGTCTGCATCTGCTGGATCTGCTTGAGCATGTTGGGGTTGTTCACGCCGGTCCCCCGGAAGATGGATAACGGCCGCAGTCTACGACGGGTGGCGCCGGGCGGGCCGCCGGCGACGACTGTGGTTCCCGGGGTGCACCGCTACCCCTCGGGGACGGGGTCGTTGGCATGGTCGACGAGTCGCGTCGAGGTGATCCGGCTGCCGGTGAAGGTGGCGACCACGGCATCGGTGAGATTGGCGCCCTGGTCCGCGGCCCCCGCCCCGCCGCCGGCCGGCTCACCGCAGAACTCGATGGCAAGCTCGCGGGGGCCGCCGGCGACCTCCGTCACCGCGCTGACCAGGATCGGTCTCTTGACAGGGTTGCCCAGCTGCTTGAGGTGGAAGTCGTACGGCGCCCCCACCACCAGCCGGTCGGCACCCGCGTCCAGCGGGCGGCATCCGCGCAGAACACCGGCGAAGACCTTGTCGCGCCGGTTGACGGCCTCGATCAGGGCGGGCCAGGCCCGCTGCCACCCCTCCAGCGAGACGAGCTCCTCCCCGCGCCCGCCGGGGTCCGCCGGGCCCGGGAGCGCCGCCGGCACGTCTCGGGCATCGGATCCCGCGGCGGACGCTCCAGGGGCCGCCGCGGCGGGGGCTGCAGGCTGCGACGGGGCCGTCCCCGGGGCGGCGGCCGCGGTGATGACCGGCGGCATGGCGTCCTCTAGGGCAGCGACGGCTCCGGCCGGAGCTCCGCGCCCGGGAGCGGCCGGCCGGGGCGAACCCGCCCCGCCAGGCGCCGCCCGCGGCGCCGGGATCGGGGTGGCCGCCGGCCCGGGGCCACTGCGGCGCGCCACCGGCCGGGCGGACCCGGGATCCGGGCTCGACCCGCCTGCGGCGAGCCGCCGCTCGACCGTGCCGAGCCTCTCCTCCACCCCGGCGAGACGCTCCGCCTCGGGGCCCGCCGCGCCCCCCCGGCAGAGACGGAGCAGGCAGGCCTCGACCTGAAGGCGCGCGTCGACCGGCTGGCGCAGCTCGAGCTCGGCCGCGCCCATCTCCTCCAGCACCCGCAGCCAGAAGCCGTCCGGCTCCCGCGAGGCGAGCTGGCGGCAGAGGTCCTCCTCGTCCGCGTCGAGACGGGCACCCTCGGGGAAGCCGACCGCCATCAGTTCGGCGGCCCGCGCCAAGCGCGAGCACTCCCGGAGGAGCTGGCGGGGGTCCGCGCCCGCGTCGAGGGCGGCGGCGGCGGCCCGGAGGCAAGCGGCGGCGTCCCTCCCGGCCAGCCCGTCGAGCAGCCGGCGGACCACCTCCGGGTGCGCCAGACCGAGGGCGCGGCGGCACGTGTCCGTGGTCACCGGCCGGTCGCCGGTGGCGAAGCATTGATCCAGGAGTGAGAGGCCGTCGCGCACGCTGCCCTGGGCGGCCCGAGCGATCAGCTGGGCAGCCGCGGGCTCCAGCTCGACCTCCTCAGCGCTGGCGATGACCCGCAGGTGTTCGTCGATCCTGGCGCTGGACACCCGCCCGAAGTCAAAGCGCTGGACCCGGGAGCGCACCGTGTCCGGCACCTTGTGGGGCTCAGTGGTGCAGAGGATGAAAAGGACGTGGGCGGGCGGCTCCTCCAGCGTCTTGAGGAACGCGTTCCACGCCTCCGTGGTCAGCATGTGGGCCTCGTCGATGATGTACACCTTCGACCGGAGCCGGGCCGGCAGGTAGCGGACCCGCTCGCGGAGCTCGCGCATCTCGTCGATGCCCCGGTTGCTCGCGGCGTCGATCTCGAGGACATCCACGGCCGACCCGTCGAGGATCTCGGTGCAGGCGCTGCAGCGGTTGCACGGCTCGCCGTCGACCGGCTCCAGGCAGTTGACGGCCCTGGCCAGGATCCGCGCCGTGGAGGTCTTTCCCGTCCCCCGGATACCCGCAAAGAGATAGGCATGCGCGATGTGTCCGGCCCGCAGCTCGTTGCTCAGGGTGCGGACGATGTGGTCCTGACCAATGAGGTCGGCGAGGACGGCGGATCGGTACTTCCGGTAGAGCGCGGTCACGTCCGCCGACGATAGCCGACCCGCGATACCCCACGCCGCGGGCCGCGGGGGGTGCACGCAGCGCGCTCCCATGGCGGGGTGAGCCGGAGCCGGCTCTGCCGGCCCGGCGAGGGGCGGCGAGCCCCTGTCGAGAAGAGAGGGGCCCCCACGCGGCCTGCCGCGTGGGGAAGGTAGTCGCGCACCCCACGTCGTTGACGCGCCACCGGCGCTCACCCGATCCAACAGCTCAGGCCAGGTTGGCTGCGGCACCCCCGGGGGACCGCTTAGCGCTGCTTCCTTCCGGACCTGACGCGGTTCACGGGCCCGGGCTGCGCAGGACCCAGCCATCAACGCCGCTGAGACCGGAGCGGACCCGGCAACGCGCCCCCTCGGTGGGGAATTCGACCCCGCTATAGCGGATTGCGGGTACAGGGCACCGCTGACTCCCCGTCTAGCGCGACCACCACCCATTGTACCGGGCGGGGGACCTCACCGCCGACCGCCGTCACTCAGACCGGGGCGGAGCTCGCCCCCTCCTCGGCGGCGATCGTGGGTGGGCCCCTCCCCCTTCAGCAGCCCGCCGCGCAGTTAGCCACGAAAGGCGACGCCCGACCTCAGCGAAGAACGGACGCGGCCCCGTCGGCGGCGTACAGGAGCGGACCGGCCAGGATCATGGCCACCACCCCGAAGGCCGCGCACGCAAACCCGACCACGTTCGCGAGCCGTGGCGCGCGGGGGAGCACGGCCGGCAGCTCCTCATCCTCGACGTAGGCCGCGGCGATCCAGCGCAGGACCGTGATCGCGTAGATGGCGGAGGCGGCCACACCGGCTGCTGCCACCCACGCGTAGCCCCCGGCGACGGCGGAAGAGGCGATCAGTATCCGGGCGAGGAACCCTGCCAGCGGCGGCAGGCCGGCCAGCCCCGCCAGGCCCAGGGCGAGGAGCACCGAGGCCATCGGGGAGCGCCGGGCGAGGCCGCGGACACCGGCCAGATCGCCACCGATACCGTCCTCCTCCAAGCGTGCCACCGCCTGGAAGCTCGCCTGGATGGCGAGCACGAAGACGACCAGGCCGAAGAGAAGGGCAATCACCCCGCCTGCCCGCTTGTAATCGCCGCCCAGGCCGCTCCCGACCAGGGCGCTGAGCACGAGACCGCCCTGGAGGCAGGCGCCGAGCCCGATCAGACGGCGCACGCTCCCGGCGACCACGCTGAGCAGCGCGGGATAGAGGCAACCGGCCGCGCCCAGGACCCCGGCCACGACCACCCAGGGGTGCATGGTGGCGCTGAAGCCACTCACCATGACTCGGACCAGGGCGATGCCGCCGGCTGCCACGGCGAGGCTGACCACGGCGCCCGCCACCGCCCCGCTGCTGGCGGAAGCCACCTGGAGCATCCAGTGGTGCAGGGGGGGAGCCCCCACAAAGTAGGCGAGTCCCAGCAGCGTGAGGGCCAGTCCCAGGCCCTCCAGGGGGGCGGAATGGACGAACTGGCCGCGCACGGCTGCGAGGTCGGTGCTGCCGGTCGCCCCGTAGACGATGGCCAGGCCGTAGAGCATCAGCGCCAGCGCGACGCCGGCCGAGACCAGCGAGCGGAAGGCGGCGATGCCGGGGGCATCNNGGCGAGGATGGTGCCACCGGCAGTCGCGGTTAGGACCAGGGAGTGGTATGCGGGTTGCCGGGAGCCGAGCCGCTCTTCGGCGGCCCCGCTGGTCAGGATTGCAAGAAGCCCCGTCCCGCAGAGAAGGAGCACCGCGAAGGTGCTGAAGCGGTCGGCGACCACGCCCCCCGCGTAGGCGGCGAGGCCGACCCCGTTGGTGAGCGCGATACCGTGAAACGCGACCAGTGCGGCCGCGGCAGCCCCCACGAGCGCGAACGCGCCGAGCCAGCGATAAAAGGACGGCGGCAGCCCGGGGCGAAGCCAGCCGAGCAGCCCTCCGACTGCCGCAAGCACGACCAGCAACGTGGTCGGCAGCATGGTGGCGAACACGGCCATGCCGTTGGGTGCGGGCATCAGATGGTCCCCGGGAAGAGGATGTGCCCGGCTCCGTTCTGGAAGAGCTCGGCGAGGTGGCCGGGCACCACCCCGACGAGGACGATCAGCGCGGCCAGGATGCCGAGGTAGGTCAGCTCCAGGGGCCCGAGGTCGCGGACTCGCGCGAAGGTGTCGCGGGAGGCACCGAGGAAGACGCGCTGGGCGGTCCAGACCAGCACGCCCGAGGTCAGCAGGGTCCCCGCCAGCACCACGGTGCTCGCCCAGCGATGGGCCGGGAAGGACCCGGTGAAGATGAAGAAGTCGCCGGCGAATCCGGCCAGGAGGGGCACGCCCGCTGCCGCGAGGGTGGCGAGCAACCAGAACGTCGAGAGGAAGGGCGCCTGCCAGGCAAGGCCACCGAGCTGGGAGATGCGCACCCGCCGGGTCTTCTCCTGGATCAGGGAGGCGAGCAGCATGAGCACGGCGACCACCAGACCGCGGGCGAGCAGCAGGAACATGATCCCGGTGATCGCGATCGAGGTGTGGCCGGCGACTCCCAGCAGCACGAGCCCCATCAGGACCGTGCCCACATGCCCGACGAGACGCCTCAGGTCGTCGGTGCGGAGCGCGGCCAGGCCCCCCCAGACCACGGTCACCACCGCCAGGGCGGCGAAGAAGAGCGAGAAGCTGCCCGATGTCGAGGGGAAGAAGCCGACGGCGACGTGGACGAGGGTGTACGCCCCCAGGCTGGGCAGCACCGCGGCGAAGACCGCCGAGAGCACCCCAGTGCTGTCCTCCTCAAGGTCGAGGAGCGCTCCGTGCAGGGGCACGACGGCCATCGCCAGCAGCGAGGCTGCGGTGATCAGCCAGAAGGCGACCGTCTCGCCGTCGCCCGGAAGGGTCATGGGGGTGCCGCCCATGTCGAAGGAGTGCGCACCGGCCTGGAAGGCGATCAGCACCGCGGCAAGCAGGAGAAGACCCGCGGAGACCAGGCCAGTGGCCGCGTAGCGGGTGGCGACCCGCGCGCCCTGACCGCGCCCGAAGGCCCGGACCAGCACATACACGGGGGCGATCGCGAGGGTCCAGAAGAGGAGGAATAGGACCCAGTCATAGGACGCGAGAATGCCGAGGGAGGCCGTCTCCAGGGTGAGCAGGCAGACGGTCAGGAGCTTGACGTGACGCTGGTTGCGCCAGGCGGCGAGGGTGGCGCAGAAGAAGACGACGGACACCACCAGGATCACCGAGAGCGCCACCGCGTCGGCATCGAGATGGTAGGTGGAGGCGATCGGGAAGGAAGAGAGCCAGCCGTGCTGCTCGAAGAGGTCGCCGCCGGGGATGCCGCCGGTCCCCGCTGCCGCCTCGCCCGCCTGGGTCTCCACGGCCCAGATCGCGAAGAAGAGGGCGGCGCCCGCGCCCGTGGATCCCAGTGATTTGATCCGGCGCAACTGATCCTGGGTCTGGTTGGGCATGAAGAGCGTCGCCAGGGCGAAGACGACCGCGCTCCACACCATGGCGGTGAGCACCAGGGTGGGAAACGTGACCCCGCTGGTCGTGGTGGTGCTCGTCGTCTGGGCCAGGAAGTTCATGTGGTGTGCACCGGGAAGTGCCCGCCCGCCGCGAGGACGCTGGCGCCGACGAGCAGAAGGATCACTGCGAGCATCACGCCGAGCCCGATGCGAAGCCGGCGCACCCGGACCCGCTCCAGGGACCAGGAGGCCACCTCGATCCCCTCACCGGCCGAGTCGTAGAGCGGCTCGAGCAGGTCGTGGTCGAAAGCCACGACCTCGCCCGCCAGCGTGTCGACGGCTCGGGCACCGAAGACGATCGCCCAGCGCACGGCCGCCGGGCCCGTGGCGGCGAGCGTCGGGATGCGCAGCCAGAGCCCGAGCCGAGCAGCCCGGCGGGTCAGCTCGGCACGCGAGACAGCCACTCCTCCGGCCACCCCCACGACCAGCGCGGCGGCTGCGGCGGCGAACGCCCACCACTCGAGCGGCAGGTTCTGGTGGCTCGCGCCGTAGTAGATCCAATGGCTGAAGGTGAGCGCGGGGACCCGCCCCTTGCCGTGGCCAATGGCGGCGATCCCGGGGAGACCGACGATGACGGCCCCCACGGTGGCGACGGCGCACCAGGACTGGAGCGTGCGAAGCCGCGGCTCAGCTTCGGTGAGCTTCTCCACGACGAAGCCACGCCGGACCGCCGGCGTGCCGCGGCAGACGGTGACGAGGAGGCGGAAGGCGTAGAGGGCGGTCAGCACGACGGCGGCGATGGCGAGCACCGCG
>PMYJ01000194.1 GCA_003170875.1 Candidatus Dormiibacterota bacterium
TCCTGGTCCGCAAGGTGAACCCGGGGCAGGTGGTCAGCAAGGCCGGGCACGTCTCCTGGAGGCTGGTGGGGGTGGCGATAGCCCTCAACCTCGTGACCACCCTGCTCCGTGCCCGGAGGTCCCAGATCCTCCTGACGCGCCTTGGCCAGCACGTCCCGTTCGTCCGGATGAACTGGGTGGACCTGGCCGGCCAGACCCTCAGCTGGCTGACCCCGGCCGCGAGCGGTGACCTCTCGCGACCCTACCTCTGGCGCAACCGCGACCGGGTGCCGGTGAGCGCAGGGGTCGCGACCGTCGTGTACGAGCGGCTGGTCACCATCGTCCAGCTCGGGATCGTCGGCGGCGTGCTGGCCGCCGCCATCTACCTGCCCGCGCTCGCAACAGCGGGTCTGGCGGGGGCCGGCCTGGTCCTCCTCGCCTCCCCCTGGTGGGCCAGCGTGATCACCCGGCACTTCTTCACGACCGGCGTCCCACCGGGGCGCCACGGGCTGGTCGGCGGCATACTCCGATCGCTGGTGCAGCTCGAGGAGCTCGGTCTGGCGCCCCGGCTCGGCGCCGTCTTCGCCTTCTACAGCCTCGTCGTCTTCACGGTCAGCGGCTTCCAGATCCTGCTGCTCGTCTGGGGGCTCGGGGCGGGCGTCACGCTGGGCGTGGCCATCGCCGCCTACTGCGTCTCCCAGGTGATCGGCAGCGTCTCGACGCTGCCCTTCGGCATCGGCGCCGCCGATGTCACGACCGCCGCCCTCCTGGTCGCCGGTGGGCTGACCAAGGTGGACGCCGTGGCGGTCACCGTCCTGGTGCGAGTGGCCATGACCCTCCCGCTCGGCATCGCGGGGGCCGTCGGGATCATGCTCCTAGGGCGCCCGCGTATCCTCGAGGACGAGGCCGCCCCGGCCCCGGTGAGCCCGTGACCACCGAGGAGACCGCCGTCGCGGCCACTTCGGGCGGGGGGGAGACAGCCTCGACTCCCACCCGGGTTGCGGTGGTCGGAGGGGCCGGCTTCATCGGCAGCCACCTGGTCGAGCTGCTCGCCGCCGACCAGCTGTCGGTGTTGGTGATCGACGATCTCACCCACCCCTGCGGAGTCGCGCTCCCCGCGACGGTCGAGGTCCTGGAGGCGGATGCCGGCACCCCCGAGGCAGCGGATGCCCTGGCTCGCTTCCGGCCCCAGGCACTCGTCCACCTCGCCGCCAAGGGAGGCGTGAACCGAGCTCTGCGGGACCCCGGGGACCACATCCGGCGGGTCCTCGCCAGCTCGGTGGCCTGCTTCGAGGCAGCCGCTCGGGCGGGCTGCCAAGCACTCCTCATCGCCTCGTCGGGAGGGGCGGTGTACGGCGATGCCGAGCGGCTCCCGGCATCCGAGGAGCTCACCCCCGCGCCGCGATCCGCCTACGGCGCGGAGAAGCTCTGCGAGGAGACCTACCTCTGGACCTACCGACAGCGCGGGATGCGCACCGTCGCCCTGCGGTTCGGCAACGTCTACGGGCCGCGCCAGGACGGCACCGGCGAGGCCGGCGTGGTCGCCATCTCCTCGACCCGGCTGGTCCAGGGATTGCGCCCGGTGATCTACGGCGACGGCTCCCAGACCCGCGACTTCGTCTACGTGGCGGACGTGGCCGCCGCCACCCGAGCAGCCCTGCTCAGCTCCATCAGCGGGTCCCTGAACGTGGGCACCGGGAGAGAGACGAGTGTCCGCGAGGTGGTCGCCGGGCTGATCCGGGCCTCCGGGTCGGAGATCGCCCCCGACTTCCAGGCTGCCAAGCCCGGCGAGGTCGCCCGGGCCTGCATCGACCCGGGGCGCGCGGAGCGCTCGCTCGGGTGGAAGGCTCAAACTTCCCTCCCCGAGGGTCTCGCCCTGACCCATCGGTTCTTCGCCACCCAACCAGCACGGACATCGCCGGCCGGGGTTCGCCCGGCCAACTAGGGGAGACAGCAATGCGCATCGCGGTCCTGGGAGCCGACGGCTACCTCGGGTGGCCGACCGCCCTTCACCTCTCTGCACGCGGCCATGACGTCATCGGGGTCGACAGCCTGGTGCGGCGGCGTTGGGACGAGGAGTGCGGCACGGACAGTCTGACGCCGATCGCCTCGATCGCCGAGCGGCTGGCCCGGTGGCAGGCTGAGAGCGGCCACAAGATCGACTGGCATCAGATCGACCTCCGCAACGCCGCCGTCGTCGACGAGCTGATCCGCACCACGCAGCCCGACGCCATCGTCCACTTCGCCGAGCAGCGATCGGCCCCCTACTCGATGATCAGCCCCCGCCACGGCGTGGAGACGCAGGTCAACAACGTGGTGGGCACCCTCAACGTCCTCCTCTCCATGCGCGACCAGGCGCCCGCCTGCCACCTGATCAAGCTCGGGACGATGGGCGAGTACGGGACCCCGAACATCGACATCGAGGAAGGCTTCATCGACATCGAGCACAACGGTCGTCACGACCGGATGCTTTACCCCAAGCAGCCGGGGTCTCTCTACCACCTCTCCAAAGTCCACGACAGCCACAACCTCGACTTCGCCTGCCGGATCTGGGATCTGCGAGCCACCGACCTCAACCAGGGTGTGGTCTACGGGACCACCACCGAGGAGACGGCGCTGCACGCGCAGCTGATCACCCGGTTCGACTACGACGGCATCTGGGGGACGGTTCTCAACCGCTTCTGTGTCCAGGCGGCGGTCGGCGAGCCGCTCACCGTGTACGGCAAGGGCGGTCAGACCCGCGGCTTCCTGGATATCCGCGACACCGTGCGCTGCATCGAGCTGGCGGCTCTCAACGCACCGGCCGCCGGCGAGTACCGCGTCTACAACCAGTTCACCGAGCAGTTCTCGGTCCTCGGGCTGGCCGAGAAGGTGGAGCACGCCCGCGCCGCCCACGGCCTCCCGACCACCATCTCCCACGTTCCCAACCCGCGCCGGGAGAAAGAGGAGCACTACTACAACGCCAAGCACCAGCGCCTCCTCGACCTCGGCCTCGAGCCCCACGGGCTGACCGACAGCCTGATCGACAACGTGATCCAGACCGTCGAGGCGAACGTCTCCCGGGTCAAGCGCAACACCATCGAGGCGACCATCGACTGGCGCAAGGGTGGCTCCGTCTACGCCGGGGGCCGGGCGCCGGCACTGACCGCCCTCGCCGGCATCGGTGGCTAGCCGGAGAGCCGGCAGCCCATCGCAGGGCCCGGAGGCGGCGAACCCGCGTCTCAGCAGCCTGAGCCTGGTGCTCCCGGTCCACAACGAGGCCGAGAACATAGCCTGGCTGCTGCCCCACGCGGCCGACGTCCTGCCGGGCATCGCGAGCCGCTTCGACCTCGTGATCGTCGACGACGGGAGCACCGACGGGAGCGGCGAGCTGGCCACCTCCCTCGCCGGGAAGCTGGGGATCTCGCTGCGCGTGCTCCGGCACGACCAGAAGAGCGGGTACGGGATCACAGTCGGCGACGGCCTCCGGGCCGCCCGGGGGGACTTCGTCGCCTTCACCGATGCCGACGGTCAGTTCGAGATCGCCGACCTGGCCCTGCTCGTCCCCCTCCTTGACCGTGCCGACCTCGCCGCCGGCTGGCGGGAGGAGCGGCGCGACGCCCGGGCCCGGGAGGTGGTCAGTTGGGTCTTCAACACCCTGGTGGCGGTCCTCTACCGCCTCCCCTACCGCGACGTCGACTGCGCCCTGAAGCTGATGCGGCGTGAGGTCCTGGATTCCCTCACCCTGGAGGCCCGGAGTGCCTTGATCAACGCCGAGCTCTACTACAAGGCCCGGTACGCCGGCTGGCGGATCGCCCAGGTTCCCGTCCCCCATCACCCTCGGGTGGCGGGCCGGCGCTCAGGTGCCCGGCCGCGCGCCATCGCGCGGGCCATCAAGGAGCTGTTCCTCTTCCGCCTGCGCATCCGGCGGTCGCTCCCGCCCCGGCACGCCGCCATCTCGGTGGGCGAGCCGGCCGACCAGGACTGAGGCACCGGCCGAGGGCCGGCCGATCCCCCACCCGCCGGAGGGAAGCCTCCGACCCGGATCAGTCGGCGGCGACGCCCGCGTAGCGCGGGTCGAGGGCGTCGGCCGAGCCGGGGGCGGCACCGGGCAGCGGTGGCGGCTCCGGTGGGGCGGCCTGGTCCGAGCGCGCGGAGGCGACGATCTGGAGGTCCCCGGCCATCTCCGCCTGACCGCTCGCGGCCACGGCAATCTGCTGGGCGGTGGCGGACACCTGGCGGCTGGCCACGCTGACCTGCTCCATCGCCTCCACCACCTGCTCCGACGCCGAGCGCTGCTGCTGGGTGGCGAGCCGGACGTTTGAGCTGGCCTCGGCGACCTGTTCCATGAGCCCAAGCCCGATCTGGAGCTGGGCGGCGCCCTCCTCCATGGCGATGACGGTGGCGCTGGTCTCCGACTCAGCGCTCTCGGTGATCGTGGAGATGTCCGCGGCCAGCGCCTTGGAGCGGTCGGCGAGCCGCCTCACCTCGTCCGCCACCACCGCGAAACCGCGGCCGGCCTCGCCGGCCCGGGCCGCCTCGATGGCGGCGTTGAGGGCGAGGAGGTTGGTCTGGTCGGCGATGTCGTTGATCATGCCGAGGATCCGGCCGATGTCGCGGACGCGGTCGGTGAGGGCGACGGTGCGCTGACCCGAGGTCAGGATGCGCTCGTGAGCGCGGTCGAGGTTGTCCCGGGTCTCGGCGGCCTGGGTGGCCACCCGCTCCACGGTGTCGGCGATGTGGGCGGATGTCCGGGCCAGCTCCTCCATGCTCGCCGAGGTCTCGACGGCCGCCGAGGTCTGCTCGGCGGTGGTCGACACCAGCTGGGTGGACGCCTCGGAGAGACGGGAGGCGGATGCGGCGAGCTCGCCGCTCACCTCCCTGACCCGCTCGACCATCCCGCCCAACCGCTCGACCATGAGGTTGAAGGCCAACCCGAGCTCTTTGACCTCGGCCGCCCCCCCGGGGTCGACCCGGGCGGCGACGTCGCCGGCTGCGACCTGCCGGGCTAGCCGGCCGAGGGCGCGGATGTGAGTGGTCTCGCGGTATGCGACGAGGCAGGCGGTAGCGCCGAGCAGGATCACGCCGACCAGACCGACCAGGATCGCCACCGTGCGCACCTGACCCGCCATGGCGGAGGTCCAGCCGCGGCCGGAGGTGGCGGCGCCGAGGGCCACCACGAGGAGCACCAGCACGACGATGCCGGCGGTGACGACTCCTGCGACGACGCGGACGAGGAACCGGTCCAGCATCCGCCGGATCGCTGCTCCGAGGTTGACCATGACAGCCTCCAGCCCGCCCACACCCAGCCGGCGTGGCATCCCGGTTCGGCTCTCAGATGTAGCACCCCCCGGAGTAAAGGTGGGGTGAGGTTTGCGTGACGGCCTGCTCACAGTCCGGCACGGCGGCCGGCTGAGAGCGGCGCGGACCTCCGGCGGCGGGGAGCGCGGCAGGCCCCTCAGCGGCGGACGAGCAGCTCCGTGAGAGGTCCGGCGTGCCCGGCGAGGATCTCGTGGAGCTCGAGGATCTCGTCGCCCGAGATGGGCGCGTCCACCCGCTCCCCGCCCTCGTCCGCGTTCGGAGCGGTCACAGCCCCCTCCGGGGCCTCGACCTCGCTCTGGAAGATGATCTGGAGCAGGTTCTCGTCGTTGCAGGAGCGGCAGGTGACCCGAACCAGCGCCCGGTTGCCCTGCTGGGCGAGGACGTTGATGCCGCACTCGGCCATGCTCTCCCCGCACTGGACACAACGGTACCGCCGGGCCTGGGAGCGGAGCAGCTGGACGAGATCCACGGTCTCAGTATAGGCAGCCGCGCCGAATCACCAAGACGCCGATCGCCCCCCAAGCCGCGGATCGGGGGTCCCCCTACCAGACGTGGGCGCCCTCGGGAGCCAGCCGCTCCGCGCCGGTCCGGGGGAGCTTGACGATGACCCCGCGCCCGTCCCGGGCGTACTCACGGTGGAGGAGGGCGGCCAGGTCGACGAGGTCGACGGGGGGCGAGTAGTAGTCGCCCTGGGCCAGCCGGCAGCCCATCTCGCGGAGCCGGGCGACCTGGTGGACGGTCTCCACGCCCTCGGCGATGACCTCGAGATCCAGGATCTTGGCCATGGCTAGGATGGCGCGGGCGATCGGAGCGGTCTCGCCGACCCCGACCATGTCCTTGATGAAGGCCCGTTCCACCTTGAGCACGTCGAAGTCGCACATGGTCAGGTAGGTGAGCGACGTGGCACGCGCTCAGCGGAGTGGCGAGCGCACCATCAAGCCGTCAAACTTCCATCACCTTTGCCCCGGTGGATTCGACCCTGGGTGATCCGGCGTGGCGCGGGTGTGACAGCCGGGCGGGGCGGAACGCACTCGCAACGGTATTCGCTGCCTGGGGGCAGCGAAGCGCACCGGTACGGTTAGACTCGCCTGCGCCGCTGGGGAGTGGCCAAGTGGTAAGGCAGCTGACTCTGGATCAGCAAATCGTAGGTTCGAATCCTACCTCCCCAGCCAAGTCTTTTTGCAGTCACCATCATCGGGTGCGGGCGGTCGCTTCTGAGAGCGCGCCCGGCAGCGTGCTGAGGACGCCGCGGCGGAGCGGGCGTGAACCTCTGGTCGTCAGGTCGACGGACGGGTCCAGGTGGCGGGTGGACTCGGAGGCAAAGCGTCACACCACTGGCCCGGACCGCGTAGGTACCAGTGACTCCCGAGCGCCGACCCTCGGCGCGAGGCAGCGGAGGTGGCGCGGTGGCACCACGGAGAGCCGTGGGGGCGGTACTGGCGGGGCTGGCCATCCTCGGTGCCGGCACGCTGCTGACCGGCTGCTCGACGGCCGCCGCTGGGACCAGCCCGACCGCTCGGCCGACCGGGGCCGCCGTGCAGACCCTCCCCCCCTCGCCAGCGTCGAGAGTGCTGCCGAAACCCGCGCTGGAGCCGACCCCCAGCCCGGCGCCGGCAGGGACCCTCCCCGCCGGGGCCGACCCCGCGGCGGTGTCGGTCGAGTCGGTGACCTTCGTGTCCCCGGAAGAGGGCTGGGTGCTCGGCACGGTGCAGTGCGCCGGGTCGTCCCCGTGCCTGGCCTTGCTCCGCACCCAGGACAGCGGGACGACGTGGACGAGCGTCCCCCCTCCCCCGACGTACCCGGAGGGAGCGGCGGGAGGCGGGGTGTCGGAGGTGCGCTTTGCCGACAGCCACGACGGGTGGGTGTTCGGCCCGGAGCTGTGGGCGACCCACAACAGCGGCGCGACCTGGAGCCAGATCAGCTTGCCGGGCGTCTCATCGAACGCCATCGTGTCGAGCCTCGAGATCGCCGACGGTGTCGTCCACGCGGCGGTCCTCGATGAGAACGCGACCGTCAGGATCGAGACCAGCCCGGTGGGATCGGACAGTTGGCAGATCTCGCCGACCAGCATCCCCACGGGCGCCGGGCCCGCCGCGATGCCTCAGCTCGTTCTCCAGGGACCTGGGGGTTGGCTGATCGAAGACGACCGGAGTGTCATCGGGGGCGCTCGCCTGGTCGGCGGGCAGTGGCTGGCGTGGCAGCCGCCGTGTCTTCAGGTCAATGGCGCGGCCTTCCTCGCCGCCTCGACGCCTCAGGACCTGATCGTCGTCTGCGACCAGGGGGTGTGGGGACCCGCTTCACCAGCCGGGGTATACGCCTACCTCTCCACCGACGGGGGAACCAGCTTTGCGATGCTCGGCACTCCGCTTTCGAGTTCGATCGAGGATGAGGGCAGCAGCCTCGCCAGCCCGAGCCTCAGCGTGGCCGTCATCACCGGCGGAGTGGGACTCCTGGGCACCTTCGACGGTGGCGCCACCTGGAGCGTCGTGTACTCGAATTCGATCGACACCTATCTCCAGTACGTCGGCTTCGAGACCGCGACCCAGGGGGTCCTGATCGTGAACAACGACTCGGGCACCGCTCCCGTGGGAAGCCTGCTGATGACCTTCGACGGCGGCCGCAGCTGGTCGCCGGTGACGCTGTGATCCGGCGCGCCCGGGTGCCGCTCAGAGCGAGGTGATGGCGAGCGTCGCGCCCATGCCGATCACGGCCGCGGTCACAAACAACAGGACGACCTTCTCCCAGAGTCGCAACCGGTAGGGGGCGGGCAACACGGTCCAGGCCAGGACGATGAGGAAGATCAGCACGATGGGGAGGAGCAGAGCATTGAGGACCTCGACGGCGATCGCCAGCCCCACCAACGAGCCGCTGGAGAGCACCAGCACCGCCGAGAGTCCGACCGCCCCCGTGAAGACGCCGTAGAAAAGGGGTTCCTGACGGAACTTCCGGTTGAGGCTGCGGGGCTTCCCGGCGACCTCCGCGAAGGCCCACGCGGCTCCCAGGGAGACGACCAGGGCCGCCACCAGGGCGGCCCCGGCCACCCCCATGGAGAAGGCCAGACGGCCACCCGCCGCTCCGAGCGACGAGGTGAGCGCGGTGGAGATCTGGGCCACGGTGTTGAGCGACCCGGCGTGGCGGTGGAAGAGGCTCGCCCCGGTGGCCACCAGGACCGCGATCATGATCACCTGGGTGACCACCGCACCGATGGCGGTGTTGATCCGCGCGAAGCGGAGGTCCCGGACGGTGATCCCCTTGTCGAGGATCGCGGCCTGCTGGTAGAAGATCATCCAGGGCATCACGACCGCCCCGACGTTGGCCGCCACCAGGGCCAGATAGGCAGAGTTCCCGAGCGGTTGCCCCAGCCGCAGGCTGCCGGCCAGTGAGCCCGGGTCCGGATGGGCCCGGATGGCCGCCACCAGGAAGGCCAGCTCGAAGAGCCCGAGGCCGATCCCGATCAGCTCCACCCGCCGGTAGCTGCCGGAGACGACGACCAGGAGAAGCAATATGGCGGCGCCGGGGACGATCAGCTGCGGCGGCAGGCCGACGATGCTGCCGACGCCCGCGATGCCCGCGAACTCGGTGACCAGAGCACCCACGCTGGTGACCAACAGGATCCCCACCGAGAACACCGCCCATCCACGTCCGAATCGCGCCTTGATCAGCTCGGCGTGCCCCTTGCCGGTGGTGAGCCCGAGCCGGACGGTCAGCTCCATGACGAGGTAGAGGACCGGGATGAGAAGGACCTCGAGGGGAAGGAGCCGGTAGCCGAAGCGAGCCCCGGACTGGGCGGCCGTGACCACGCTGCCGGCGTCGGTGTCGGCGAGCATCACCATCAGGCCGGGGCCGACCGCCACGGCCAGCCACATCCAGCGCCCGCGGAGACGGCGCGAGGGCGGCTGCGGGGATCCCTCCTCAGCGTCGGGGCCTGGGGCCTCGGGAGCCTTCGCGACCGCACCGGCCCGCAGCCCGAGGGGCCGGACGTTCATCGTTCTCCGGCGCGTATGTACCGCGGCAAGGCTGGCGCCACGGGGCTGGTCGTGCGGTGGTGTGCGATCACGGGTCGGCAGTCTCCCTGCGCCGCGCACACCCCCGGAGAGGTGGCGGCATTGGTCCAGCGCCCGCTCGTAGCGTCCCCCCCGGGCGGCCTAGCCTCCAGAGCCGAAAGTCATCGACCGACGGGGTCGCCCGTCGAGCGAGCCCCCCCTCGGCGATCGGCGCCATCGCGGGCGCCGTGGGCCCGCGCTGCGGTGCTCAGTATATGAAGCCCTCGACGTCGTTGAGGGTGGTCACCTCCCGGGAGTCGATGTTCCCGGGGATCTCGTCGAAGTTCGCCTCGTCGACGTAGAAGTCACTGGGACCAACGACCGCCGCCACGTAGGCGACGTGTCCGTAGTAGCTGTAGCCGTTACCCGGGCCCCAGACCACGATGGCGCCCGGCTTTGGCGTCGAGCCGGTCGAGTACCCCATCGCGCGGGCGTTGCCGAACCATTCGTCCGCGTTGCCGCCCCACGGGACCTCGCGCAGCGAGGCGACGTACCAGGTGCACTGGCCCCAGGGGAAGGAATCGGGGATGGTCCCGAAGGCGAAGGGGCAGAGCACTCGGCCGCACATGCCGGAGCCACCACCGCTCTTGGCGGCAGCCGCAGCAGCCGCAGCTGCCTCGGCCGCGGCAGCAGCAGCTGCCTCCTCGGCGGCCTGCTGCTGGGCACGCACCGAGGCGATCTGGCTGAGCAGCGAGTTGCGCTGGCCCAGCAGGCCGGCGGCCTGGCTGCCGAGGGAGGCTGCCTGCTGCCTCAGCTCTGACTCCTGCCCCTGGAGCGCGGCCTGGTCGGCCTCCAGCTGGCTCTCGGCCTGAGCGGCCTGGGCGAGGCGGGACTGCTGGCTCTGCTGCAGGACGTTGAGCGCCTGCTCGTCCGCCTCCACCTGGGCCATCAGCTGCTGGACCTGCCGGCTCACGGTGGTGGCCGAGTCCAGCTGCTCCATGAAGTCCGCGATGCTCTGGCTGTCGACCAGCCCGTCCACGACGCCGGCGCCACCCTGGGTGTAGATCTGCACGGTGAGCTGGGTGAGCTGCGCCTTCTGCGCCGCCAGGTGGGTGGTGTCGACCTGGATCGCCTCGGCGGTCTGGGCCAGGGCCAGGTTGAGCTGGTTGATCTG
>PMYJ01000100.1 GCA_003170875.1 Candidatus Dormiibacterota bacterium
AGGCCCCTCTTCATGGCATTTAGAGGGCAGCCGTACGCATGCCCCATGCAGTTGCCCTACGCAACCTTCATGCGTATCGGGTGTGCCCACGCGAGGAGAGCGACCAGGCTCACGGGTTCGAGCCCCCCAGAGTGGGCTTCAGAGCGGTCGGGGGCGAAGGCCGTCGAGTTCGGCCTCGAGGATTGGCTCGAGGTAGCGGGTGTCGCTGTGGATCGTGGCGATGGCGACGATCATGTCGAGGATCTGTTCGAGCGTGAGATTATCACGCACCTCGTGGGTGCGCTGTGCGGCGCCGAGGAGCGGTCGGCCGGCGGCGAGCACCAGGGCGCGGCTCTCGCCGAAGACGGGGTTGCTCCTGTGTGGGTGCGCGAGCAGCTCGGAAGCGACGTGGTGCTTGGTGGTGGCGAAGGCGAAGAACCGGTGCAGCCAGGCCATCAGCACCGCTCCGGGTGTCCCAGCGTCGACACTCTCGGCGGCCTCGCAGATGGCATCGACTTCGTCGGTGTAGAGGGCCTCGAGGAGCTCTCGGCGTCCGGGGAAGTTGCGGTACAGAGTCGCCATGCCGACTCCCGCGCGTCGCGAGATCTCGGCCATCGATATTTCGGCCCACCACGTGGAGTGCGTGGTGGCGCTCAGCCGGCGGGATTGACGCGGGCGCGCCCCCCGACCAGCGGCTTGTGCCGCACGCGCTCGGCTGCTAGAGTGGGCACCCCTGAGCCGCGTCTGAGCATCTTGAGGGCCGGCCGCTTGGGCGTGGGAGGACGTGAGATGGCCGGACCACAGCACAGGCGTCGGATGTCGTGGGCGGTAGAGGTGGCCTCTGCTGTCGCTCTGGTGCTGGCGGTAGGCGCGGTGCCGGCCTCGGCCCAGGGGGGGAGCGCTCCTGCGATCCCCAAGACGTATCTCTCCGCGCTGACCCCGCAGCAGATCCAGGCTCTCTCCCAGAACCAGACGCAGCAGGTGATCGTGCTGTTCAAGGACCAGCACCCGGAGGCCGCCCAACCCGGCTCGTCCCGGGCGGGGTTGCTCGCCACGGATCAGGCCCCGATGACCAGCGAGCTGCACCAGCTTGGCGCTCCGAAGGTTCACGGCTACTCGTTCGTGAATGCGATCGCGGCCACGATGTCCAGCGCCGAGGTCAGCCGTTTGCAGCAGGACCCGAGCGTCCTCGCCGTGGTCCCTGACAACCAGGTCGAGGCCGCGCCGAGCGCCCCCCTGATCGCACCGGTTCCGCTCACGGTGTCCTCGGGGACCGCCACTTCTGCGGCTGACTCTGCGACTAGCAATGGCGTCTCCGGCACCCCGGCCCAGGCCTGCTCGACCGATCCGAACAATCCAGGCCTTGAGCCGGAGGCGCTCCAGTCGATGAACGTGGACTTCGGCAAGGGAGGGCCGGCGGCGGCGCACTCCCTTGCCAATGGCGCCGGAGTCAAGGTCGCCGTCTTCCCCGACGGCCTCGATCCGAACATCCCAGACTTCCGCACCGCCGGGGGAACCGGACCGTCCGCGATCTTCGACTACGAGGACTTCAGCGGGGAGGGGACGGGGGGCGTGACTGGTGGTGAGGAGGCCTTCGGCGACGCCAGCTCGATCATCTCCCAGGGCAACCAGGTGTTCAGCCTCGCGGGCGAGGTGAACCCCGAGCTGCCCACTCCCGCCGCGGCAGCGTGCTACATCAAGATCGAGGGGGTGGCCCCCGGCGCCAGCTTGGCGGTGATGAAGGTGTTCGGCAACACCAACTACGCCTTCAACAGCGAGATCCTGCAGGGCATCGATTGGGCGGTCAGGGTCGACCACGTCGACATCCTGAGCGAGTCCTTCGGCGGCAACCCGGTCCCCAACCCGGGCACCGACCCGATCGCGGTGGCTGACCAGGACGCCGTCGCCGCGGGCATCACCGTGGTGGTGAGCAGCGGCGACGCCGGCAGCACCAACACCATCGGCACCCCGGCGGTCGACCCCGGGGTCATCTCCGCCGGGGCGACCACCGACTACCGCCTCTACGAGCAGACCACCTCCTACGGGATCCAGGAGGACGGCAACACCGGCTGGCTGAGTGACCAGATCTCGGGTCTCAGCAGCTCCGGGCTGACCGAGGAGGACCAGACCATCGACATCCTGGCCCCGGGCGAGGCCGGCTGGGCCGACTGCTCGACCAACACGGCGGTGTTCACCGAGTGCGCCGACGTCTATGACGGCTCCTCCCCCCAGCCGATCGTGGCCTTCGGAGGGACCAGCGAGTCGGCGCCGCTCACCGCGGGTGCCGCCGCTCTGGTGATCCAGGCCTACCGCAGCACCCACTTCGGCGCCACGCCCTCACCCGCTGTGGTCAAGCAGATCCTCATGAGCACCGCCAGCGACCTCGACTCCCGCGCCTCGGACCAGGGCCCGGGCCTCATCGACGCCTACCGGGCCGTCCAGGCAGCGATGTCCTACCAGCTTCCCAAGAAGACCGGCGACGCCCTTCTGTACACCCCCAACGCCATCAGCCTGACCGGACCTGCCGGCACCTCACGCACGACCACCGTGACGGTCACCAACGACGGGGCGATCTCTCAGACGGTGACGCCGTCGGTGCGCGCCCTCGGCCCGGCCACGACCATCGCCAGTGGCAACCTCACCCTCGACCAGGCGACCGATCCTACCTTCGTCTGGCAGAACGGGTTGTCCGTCGGCGACGTGCACCCGGTCACCTTCACGGTGCCGTCCGGCACCGACCGGCTCGCCGCCTCCATCGCGTGGCAGCAGTCAGCGGCGGCGAACCCCACGCTCCAGACCATCCGCTTCGACCTCTTCGATCCCGAGGGCCGGCTGGTGCTGCAGTCCCGACCGCAGGGACCGGCGGGCTTCGCCGCGGGCGGGTTCAGCCAGGATGAGGTCCACGATGCTCAGCCGGGAACCTGGGAGATGCTGATCTTCGACACCGCGTTCGCGGGTCCTGACAGCTACAGCGGGCCGCTCAGCTACTCGATCACCTCGCAGTCCTTCGTGACGTTGCCCCACGCGGTGTCGCCGGCGTCGAAGACGCTAGCTCCCGGCGCATCAGCCAGCTTCGCGGTCACGGCGACGACCCCCGCAGCCCCCGGTGACAGCTCGCAGTCGCTGCTCTTCGGCCCCGCGCCCTCGGGCGACCCGGCCCGGGCCAGTGTGGCGATCACCCTGCGCAGCCTGGCTCAGGTGGGGCAGCCCTTCAGCGCCACCATGACCGGCGGCAACTCCCGGATGTCCTTCTACGGACAGGAGCTCCCCTACGTGTTCGACGTCCGGAGCAACCACCAGGACATCGACGTCAACATCAGCGTCTCCACTCTCGGGTATCAGGTGCTCGCCTTCCTCGTCGACCCCACCGGCACCCCTGTCGATGTCCAGAGCTCGCTTCTCTGGGACGCGAGCGGCACCAACGGCCAGACCATCTCCTTGTTCCGCCACAACCCGATGCCCGGGCGCTGGTCGCTCCTCATCGTCCAGGAAAACGACATCGAGTCGGTGTCGACCAGCACGAGCCTCACCGTGTCGTTGAGCTACGACCAGGTGCAGGCCTCAGCCAGTGGGCTTCCCAACAGCCCGGGACAGAAGATCCTGAGTGGCAAGAGCGTGACCGCCCAGATCCAGGTCACCAACACGGGGGCGCAGCCCGAGGCGTACATGATCGACGCCCGGCGCGACCAGCAGACCGTTCAGCCCCTCACCGCTCTCTTCGCCTCGCCCGCCAGTGAACCATTGCCCATCACCAACGGCGGCCTCATCCCGCAGTTCGTGGTGCCCCCGTTCAGCCCGGCCATGGAGATGGCGGCAACATCGACGGTGCCCATCACCCTCGACACCAGCCCCAACTTCGGCACCCCGGACGTGGAGGCGTTCTCCTTCGGCGACAGCGCCGTCGCGTTCCCGACCGCCGGCGAGCTGCCCGCCTCGATCTGGTCGTGCGCCCCGGCGGAGCGGGGACCGTTCACGACCACCGCGGTCAGCACAACCTACAGCTGCGGGGCCTACGCCATCACCGACGCCTTCGCCTCGGATGTGAGCACCACCGCCGGCAACCTCTGGGCGGACCTCGAGCTGGGCACTAGCACCTACGTGGGCCTGGTCCTCAATCCGGGTCAGAGCGGAACGATCCTTGTCACCATCAGCCCGACCGACCCCGCGCGCACGCACGTCCGCGGCTTCCTCAGCCTGGAGACGTTCAACTTCAACACCCTCAGCTCGGACGAGGTCGCGTCCTTCCCCTACGCCTACACGGTCGGCTGACCCGGCGGTCGCTCTCCCGCTGGTCCCGATCGCGCTGTCCGGCTCCGAGCCGGTGCCACCGCCGCGGTGGCACCGGCAGGGTCGCGCTTGCTGCTGCAGCTGGGCAGTGCGATCGTTGGATGTCGTCAAGATGTGCTCGCCCAGCCCCCATCACGTGGGGTGTGCGGTCGCGCTGAGGACGGCGCGGTGACGGGCGACCCGGCCCAGAGGGGGTCGCGAACGGTCAGAGCGTGATCGTCACTGCCGGGATCGCCGCTCCTGGGCTGCTCATGGCGTTGAGCGTTCCAACCACTGTGTAGGTCCCGGGCTGGGGGGGCTCGGGGATGGTGGCACTGAAGGTCTTCGTGGTCCCGGCCGGGATGGAGATCAGGGCGATGGCCAGGCAGTGCTCAGAGGGTCCCGTGATGTCATAGGGTGCCGCGGTGGGGGTCGCGACGCGGCTGCCGCTCGGGGTTTCCGCCCAGGCTGTGATGGACGGGTCGCAGCCACCCATGACCGTGAGCGGACCGCGCACGGTGACCTCCACCTGTAGCTCCCCCCATGACGCGGTGACCACCGTGGTCCAGCCCGAGGAGTTGGTGGCGCTCCCGAGCGACGCACCCGGCGTCGCCGACCCGGACTGGCTGGACCCTGCCGATGGGAGGGGCGACGGGGTGGGTGCCGGCGCGGGTGACGCGCTCGACGTGATGGTCGGCGACGGAGCCTGGAGCGAGCCCTGCCCGCTGGTCGAGGCCGGCGTCTGGCGCAGGCCGCAGCCACCGATCACCAGAGGAGCAGCTGCGATCAGGAGAGCGGACGCGAGCCTCATGAAGATGAAACGCAGTATGGGGGCGTGGGGTTCCCGGCACGGCAGGGCGGGCTGCGATCCTGTCGTGGCCCGTGCTCGAGGGCGGCGCTGATGCTCCGCCAGCGCGGAGTGGCGCGACCGCAAGAGGGCCGGTGTGCTGCGTCTCGCCCGGTCGGGCGGGTTCGAGTCTTGAGGGCATCTCTTGCGGCTGACGGGAATGAGCGAATCGCCGGATCCGGCGCCGCGCCGAGCCAGTTGCGGCGGAGGTACTGGGAGGGCAGTGATGCTGCGTACGCGCGTTCCCTTCAAGGTTTGTCTACGTGAGCAGTTGGTTGGGCCGTAGACCGCGTAGGAGTTGATGACCCCGGGGCCGCGGTGGTATGGCGGAGCGAGAGGGATTCGAACCCTCGATACGAGTTGACCCCGTATACCGCATTTCCAG
>PMYJ01000109.1 GCA_003170875.1 Candidatus Dormiibacterota bacterium
AAGAAGAGGGTGCACCAGTGAGCGGGGACGTCGGCATGCTGAGCCGGCTGCGGGTCGACCATGACGCTGGGGACCGCTTCCGCATTGCAGTTCGTCAACACACCCTCAGCGTCGATCAGCCGGAAGCCGACGGTGGTGAGGACACAGCGCCCACCCCCACCGAGCTCTTCGTCGCCAGCCTCGCCTCGTGCGTGGCCTTCTACGCGCGCCGGTTCCTCTCTCGCCACGGCCTGCCGGTCGCGGGTCTTTCCGTCACCGCGGAGTTTCGCGTGGCCTCTCATCCGGCTCGGGTAGGGGAGGTCAATCTGCAGGTGCAGGTTCCGGGTGGGCTGGCGCCTGCGCAGGAGGCGGCCCTGCTGGCCGTCGCCTCGCACTGCACGGTCCACAACACGCTGCTCCAGCCCCCTGCGGTTCGCATCGAGCTCGCCGCGCTGACGCCGGGCGCGGCGTGAGCACCGCAGCCGACTGGGACACCCGCTACCGCGAGACCGACCGCGTGTGGCCGGTCGCCCCCAACCTGTGGGTCGCCGAGGAGCTGGCCGGGCTGGCGCCGGGGCGCGCCCTGGACCTGGGCGCGGGAGAGGGACGGCACGCGCTCTGGCTGGCCCGAACTGGGTGGTCGGTCGTGGCGGTCGACTTCGCCGCGGTGGGTCTGGACCGCGGGCGTGCTCTCGCGGGAGAGGATCCCGAGGTCGGGGGGCGGATCCAATGGGTGGCCGCGGACCTGCGCATCTTCGTTCCGGAGGCGGAGGGCTTCGATCTGGTCCTTCTCTCCTACATCCATCTGCCATCTGACGAACGGGCCGGGCTGTTGCGCCGGGCAGCCGCGGGGCTGGCGGCGGGAGGCACCCTGCTCGTCGTCGGCCATGCCACGCGCAACGCGACCGACGGGGTGGGCGGCCCGGCTGACGTCACCGTGCTGTTCGAGCCGGCCGACGTCGTTGCCGACCTGCGCGACAGCGGACTGAGCGTCGACGTGGCTGAGGAGCGGGTGCGTCCCGTCAGCGGGAGCGAGCGTCCAGCCATCGATGTGGTTGTTCGAACCCGCCGCGGGGGGCGCCCGACCGAGTCGCCTCAGGCGGGAGAAGATCACGATGCAACTTGACGAGACAGCGCTGACCGAGGTGCTCAAGCGGCTGAGGCGCGCGGAGGGCCAGCTCGGCGGGGTCATCCGCATGATCGAGAGCGGCCGTGACTGTGCCGACGTCGTCACCCAGCTGGCAGCCGTGTCCCGTGCCCTCGATCGGGCCGGATTCCGGCTGATCGCCAGCGGGCTCCAGCAGTGCGTGGTCGCCCGTGAGGGAGGGGTGGCGGCCACCGTGGACGAGGAGCAGTTGGAGAGGCTGTTCCTCTCTCTGGCTTGAGCGCGGGAGTTCGTGGATGGTGATCTGCATAGCCGTGGCCGCGTACGGGTGCATCGATCCCCGCCGGGGGCGCGACGGGGCCACGGGCTTCTACTCGCCGGCCGAGCCGAGGATCGCGCAGGCGTGCGACATCGTCCACCAGATCGTGTTGGACCGCCTCTCGTAGTTCCGCTTCCGGCAGTCGCATAGACCCGTCGGATTGGGTGCCGAGGTCGTAGGCGTAGGCTGAGCCTCATGAGAGCAGTCGTCCACGACCGGTACGGTCCGCCAGAGGTCCTGCGCCTTGTAGACGTCGAGCAGCCCGTCCCCAAGGACGACGAAGTGCGCGTGAGGGTGCACGCCACCACAGTCAGCCGGACAGACTGCGCACTCCGCGCAGGGGAGCCGTTCGCCTCCCGCTTTGTCACGGGTCTCTGGCGCCCGAAGGGGAGGATCCTCGGGAGCGATCTGGCCGGGGAGATCGAGGCGGTCGGCGCAACCGTCAGCGAGTTCGAGGTCGGTGATCGGGTCTTCGGCATCAATCCATGGAAGTTCGGGGCGCATGCGGAGCTCATCTGTGTGCGAGCAGGTGCCGCACTGGCGCCCATGCCGGCCGGCATGGAGTTCGAGGACGCGGCGGCGGTCTGCGACGGAGCGATCCTGGCGCTGAATGCCCTGAGGCCGGCAGAGCTCCGGAAGGGGCAGAGGATCCTCGTCTACGGCGCCTCGGGATCCATCGGCACCGCGGCGGTGCAGCTGGCCAGACACCTCGGTGCCGCCGTCACCGCCGTGTGCAACACCAAGAACATCGAGCTGGTGAGGTCACTCGGCGCCGAGGAGGTCATCGACTACACGCAGGATGACTTCATGGGGAGCGGTCAGACCTACGACGTCATCCTCGACGCCGTGGGCACTCTGCGATTCCGCGATTGTCGCGGCTCCCTGAAGCGGGGTGGTGTCTACCTTGCAACCGACGGCTTTCGCAACCTGTTTCTCTCCGCGTGGACCGCGCGGATTGGCGACAGGCGGGTGCGGTTCTCGATACCTCCTCGATTCACGAAGCAGGATGTCGTGTTCCTCAAGGAGCTCGTCGAGGCGGGGAAATACCGAGCCGTCATCGATCGCCGCTACCCGATGGAACAGGTGATCGAGGCCACAAGGTACGTCGAGACGAAGCAGAAGACGGGGAACGTCGTCCTGGTCCTGAGCGGCGACAGCCGGACGTGACCATCGCGGCCCGCTGACCCGTGACTAGGAGAAGTCCCGTAGTCCTCTCCAGAGCTGCGGAAGCGGCGCCTTGAGGGTGCAGAGGGTGACCGGGCTGCCCTGCTCGAGGCTGGCGACCTGGTAAGGGACGGTGAGGTGGGCGACCACCCTCGCTGAGGTGCACATCCAGGCGACGTCGGACGGCTCGTAGCCGGCCATGAGCGCGTGAGCTGCAGAGAGGTGCGCCGGCAGCCAGAAGTAGTCGCTCAGCTGCGGGCTGTAACTGGCGGGGAGGAGCTTTGGATTGCCGAAGATCTGGAGCGCCCCTGCGACGCCGTAGTCGGACGAGACGATGACCGTCGTGTCCCGCTCAGGCGACGGCAGCGCCCCATAGATGGCCGTCATCTGCTGGGTGATGGAGACCCAGCCGACCGTGGACGCGAGGTCCGTGTTGGTGGTGTCGAGGCCGCTCGCGTGGAGCTGGCTGGCGGGGGTTATGGGCAGGATGATCTTGGCGAGAGCGACGATGCCGAGGAGACTCGCGACGACGACCGCGATCGCCAGCCCTGACCGGAGCCGCGGGCGCTCGACCCGGGAGAGGGCGAGAAGGCCGGCGGCCATGACGATGGGGACGGTGGGGGCCGGGTAGTAGTACTTGCCCACGAAGAGGTAGACGACCAGCGGGACGGCACACGCGGTGCCGATCGCACGAAGCTCAGGCCGCCGGAAGAGAGAGATCAGGCCGGCGATCCAGAGGGGGGTGAGCAGGAAAAGGAGAACCAGGAAGAGGACCAGGAAGTTGCCGACCGCTCCTCCCGACTGGATGCTTCCCTGATGGTTGAGGATGTAGGTGAGGGTGGGAAGGCTGTTGGCGATCTGCCAGACGACGTTAGGCAGCCAGAGGAGCAGCATCAGCGACGCCCCGATCCAGGGATACCTCGTTCGGAGCTCCTTCCTGAGCTGGGGGGTGAGGAGGACCGCGATGGCGATGCCCGCGATGAGCGGGAGGATCAGGTACTTGATCTCGAGACCGACGCCGAGGGTCAGGCCGAGCCAGATCCAGGTGCGCGGCCTGCGGTCGATGACGAGTGAGAGCAACCAGTAGAGGGAGAGCATCCACGTCACCTGGTCGAAGATCACCGTCTGGAAGAGCCAGGTACCCACGATCAGTGGGGCGGTGACCGCGACGAGGAGGCCGAGCGCCTGAAGCTTGAGGGAGCCGCCGAGCTTGCGCACGTAGGCGCCGGAGATGACCACGTTGGCGCCGCTCAAGAGCGCGGGGAGGAGGCGAAGCGTCCAGGGGGTGACCCCCAGGAGCTCCGTCTCGAGTCGGGCGAGCAGGGGGACGACGGGGGGGAAGTCGACATACCCGAAGGCCGGGTGGCGGCCGCTCGCCAGGTAGTAGAGCTCGTCGATGTGGAACCCGAGGATGCCGTCGGTCGCGAGGTGGACGGCGATGATCAGGGCGGCGGCGCCCCCGAAGAGCAGGAGCGTCGCCCCCGGGAGGACGACCCGGGTCCGTCTCTCGGCCCGGTGCGCCGGGCTGGTTGCGGGTACCAGTCTCGTTTCCTCCGCCTGCCGTTTATGGGGTCGTGGTCGCCGTGGCCCTCGGTCGGTCATCTCCCCCTGCCGAGGCGCGCTTCCACGCTGAGGGCACGGCGGATGGCCGAAGCCGGTGGGGTAAGGGCTCTGCGGGACCAAATGTACACAGGTGATCGTGCCCCGTTCAACTCGGGCGTGTTCCGGCGCCCGGCGGCTGTGCGATGCTCGCTCAAGGACCCCGGACGGGGTGGTCGCCGGCCGCGACGGCAGCCGGCGATGGTCGGTTTGGAGAGGACGAGCGATATGGGCCGGATCGTGCACTTCGAGATCACCGCGGATGACGTCGCCCGAGCGCGGAGGTTCTACGAGATCTTCGACTGGGAGATCACCGATGCGGGCATGCCGGGGACAGACTACTGGCTGGCCAAGACCGGGGAGGGCGGCATGGGCATCGACGGGGCGATCATGCCGCGGGCCTACAAGTCGCAGCCGAGCATCGTCTGGATCGGAGTCGGTGACCTGGACGCCACCATGGAGCGCGTGGTCGCCGCCGGCGGCAGCATCGTCGGAGCGAAGCAAACGGTCCCCGGGGTCGGCGACACGGTCTACGCCACGGACACCGAGGGCAACACCCTCGGGATCATCCAACCGGTGCCACGCGGGTGAGCGCGCGCAGGGAATCGAAGAGAGTGAGATGAGCCCGATGCCGGCGGGGGGGATGCCGCGCCCGAGTGAGGGGGCGCTGGCGGCCTTCCAGTCGCTGGTGCCGGACGTCGCGGGCGTGACCGCCCGGCCGATGTTCGGCAACCGCGCCGCCTTCGTGAACGGCAACATGTTTGCCGGGCTCTTCGGGGACGCTCTCTTCGTCCGCGTCGACTCTGACGGGCGGCAGCGCCTCCTCGCGGAAGGCGGATCCGACTTCGAGCCCATGCCGGGGCGGCCGATGAGGGGATACACCTGCCTCGCTCCCGGCTGGGAGTTGGCGGTGGGACCTGCGCGGGAATGGGTCGACCGTGCCCTGACCTACGTCGCCGCTCTCCCGCCCAAGTCAGGCGCGCCGCGGGGAAGGGGTGGCGCAAAGGCCTAGCCGTGGCTCCTCCCGGTCTGCTCGCCGGCTGGTTGTGCAGTTCGCAGGCGCGTTCGTGCGTCCGCGATGACCGCCGACCCGGCGTCCAGGACAAAGAGAAGGATCGCTGCGTCATCGAGGAGGCCAGCCGCCACAGAGCCGGCGAATAACTGAGAGAGGCCCCACGCGGCGAACGCCATCATCGCCACCAGCCGCATGACGAGACGTCGCCAGGCGGGCGGGTGAGCGATGCTCATGGCCGCGATCGCACCGGCGACGAGAAGCAACGGAGCCGCAGACAAGCCTGCATGGTGCGTCCAATGGACGCTGGCGTTGACCCCGTCGGTAACCACGAGTAGGAGGCTTCCTGCGATCGAGAGCGTTCCAAGACCGACCGCAACGGCGAGTCGGAAGCGGGGCGCGGCGGGGAAGGCGGACGGCTCAGAGGTTGGCATCCTGGGATGCAGATCATGCACCTCGACTGCCGGAGGCCGGGCCTATCTCCGTCCGCTCCAGGATGGCTTCCGGAGGACGGGCGGCGTTCAGTGCCCCAATGCGACCACGAACGGGGTCTGCCAGACCAAGGTGCCCGCCGCCAACACCGCGCCCATGAGTACGGAGGCGGCCACCCAGGCCCTGCGCCGCGCCCGTCCCGAGAGCGACGGCCGCTCGGCGATGTCGCGCAGCACGAGTGTGGGGGCCTGTTCGAGATGCCCCACCACGTGGATGGCCATCAGTCCGAACCAGAGGACAAAGGCCGCTTTGTGCGCGGTGAGCCAGATCTCCCCGAGACGCGTGCCGAAGAGCCACAGCTCGATACCGGTGCCCAGCAGCCCCACCGTGGAGAGCACGACCAGGGGACCGATCAGCCGTAGCGGGATGGGAGGCGGCCCGGCCTCGCGGTAGCGGGGGTCGCCAAGGTAGTAGCCGGCGAAACGCCGGCCGGTGCTGGCGAGCTTGAGGAGCACCGGGGGCACCAGCATCAGTCCGATCGCGAGGTGGACCGGAAGCAGGCGCCGGATCGAGAGGAGGGTAGCTCCCTCAACGGCGAGCAACACCAGGAGCACGACGCCGGTGGTGGCAGTGAGCCGGGCATTCGCCTCCACCGCGGCGGCGGCCCGCCGCGGCAGGGAGTGGGGGCCGGTCACCAACTCTGCGAAGGGGCGCGCCCAGGAACGTATCAACGCCTCCGCTTCCGAAGCCGCCGGGCTGAGCCCGCCAGGCTCGTCCATCTCGTCCATGCCGGTGACGTTCAGCCTAGGCACGCGCCATGTCCAGCGCTGACTGCACTGACTGAGCGTAGCTCTGGCTGTCGTATGTCGCTCCGCTGACGATGTTGATCTGAGCGCTCTGCGCCTTGAGCACCTCCTGGCCGAGGTAGGGCGTGGCGACCGAGGCTATGTACGCGGACTGAGGGTTGTCGCTCGGAGACTGGAGCGTCTTGACACCGCTGATTCGGCCTCCGGATACCACAATCTGCACCTGAAGGGGTCCGAAGAAGCTGGTCACGGTCTGGCCCGTGAAAGTTCCGTTCTTGAGGCCGCTCGCCGCGGGCGTGGAAGCGGAAGTCGGAGCTGGGGAGCTTCCACCCGAAGGGGGGGCGCCGGAGGGAGTGGCCGTCGCTGTGGAAACAGGGACCGAGGACGAGCTTGGCGGAGGTGGTACCGCCGCCGTGCTCAATGAGCTGGAAGGTGGCGTGCGGAAGCTGAGGGCGAGGGACACGCCGACCCCAATGGCGGCCAAGGTGACGGCGGCGCGAACGGCCATGGCTGGATCCTCAGGTGAGAAACGCGAAGCGCTCGACGTGGACTTGTCCGGCGGGGACCTTGAGAGCGCGCAGGCTGCTCATGACCGTGTCGACCATCTCCCGGGGACCGCAGATGAAGACATCTCGCTCCCGCAGGTCCGGGGCGGCCGCGATCAAGAATCGGGGCGCAAGGGGGTGAATGCCGACCTCGTGGCCACGGCGCCCGACGATGTAATGGACCACCCCACCGCGCGCCGCGACCAGCTGGTCAAGCTCGGCCTTGAAGACCACGTCCTCCCAGGAACTGGCGCGGTAGAGGAGGGTTATGGAGTTCTTCCGCTGCGGCATCTCCTCGATCAGTGCACGCAGCGGAGTGACGCCGATGCCGCCGGCGATGAGAAGCGCTCGGGGACGCCGCCGTCGCACCGCCGTGAAGACGCCAAAGGGGCCTTCCAGGACGACTCGCGTTCCGGGCCGGAGGCGATGCAGCGAGCGGGTGAAGTCGCCCACCTCCTTGACGGTGATGCGGAGGTACTCGCCGTTGGGCGCCGCCGAGAGAGAGAAGGGATGGACCTGCCACCAGAGACCGCCCGCCAGGAAGCGGAACTTGAAGAACTGGCCGGCGCGCACCGGGAGCTCGGCCAGGGCGCGGCCTTTGATGTAGATGGAGATCACATCCGAAGCCTCCTCGACGATCGCGTCGACCCTCAGACGGTGGCGTGCCGCCATCCGCGCGGGGGCGACGATGCGGAACGCGACCACCAGGGCGGTGGCGACCGCGTACAGCGACACCCAGTAGCCGAGCGCGAGGCTGTCGTGGACGAAGTCGGTGCCTGCGGCCAGCTGGTGGGCGAAACTCAGCGCGATCGCCAAGTAGACGAGGAAGTGGACGAGATGCCAGCTCTCGTGGGAGAGTCGCCGCCGCGCCGCCCGAACCGAGACGACGGCGATGAGCACGAAGAGCGCGGCACCGACGTAAGCCATCAGCATGAAGGGGTAGCTGGTCAGGAACACGCTGGTCTGAGCCGCGATGGAGCGGCCGTCGGCGAGCGCGTAGCCCGCGGTGGTGAGGATCACGTGGGCCACGATGAGGTTGACGGTCGCGAAGCCCAGCCACCGGTGCCAGCCTGCGATGCGGTCGATCTCGAACAGACCGTCGACCCAGGGGGACCGGGACATCAGCACCACCTGAACCAGCGCGGAGTAGGTGCCAAGCAGGGCGGAGAGCTGGCCCAGCGCGATCATCACCGAGGCCGGGTTGGTCAGATGGGGGAACTGCCCGTGGCGGGCCCACATGATGAGGATCAGCGCGGCGTTGCCCAGGACGACCAGGATCACGTCATTCGGGCGCAACCCCCAGGTGCGCGGGACTCGGACGGATCGGCGGGTGGCGGCAGATACCGGCCTGTGGGTGGTGGGGGCGGACGTTGGCGAGGAGGCGAACTGGCGCACGAGGACGATCGTGGCCCGGCCCCCTGACGGAAGGCTGACGGTGGGGCCGTAGGGTGGAACGGCGCGCCCGATCAAGCGGGTGGCTTCAGGATTCCGCAAGCCTGTGGCGAGAGCCTCGAATCGTGATCGATGGCTTCGTGACGGCGGCCCTCCCCCGGGCAACCCCGCATGGCGGTACCGTTTCGGAGATGAGACTCCTACTCGCCGAGGACGACGCGGCGTTGCTCTCGGTGCTCGCCCGCGGGCTCCGCCAGAACGGCTACCTGGTCGACACCGTCGATCGGGGTGACGATGCTCTTCACATGCTGAGGGTCGGCGAGTTTGCCGCCGCGGTGCTGGACTGGCAGATGCCGGGGCTCGACGGTGCTGAGGTGATCACCGAGGCGCGGCGTCAGGGACTTCGGCTTCCGATCCTGATGCTCACCGCCAGGGACACAGCGCGGGATCGGGTTCGCGGGTTGGACTCGGGGGCCGACGACTACCTGGTCAAGCCGTTCGACTTCGAGGAACTGCTGGCGCGGCTCCGGGCCCTGCTGCGGCGGGGCGGTTCGGCGGGCGGGCCGACCCTCCGGCTGGCCGGTTTGGAGCTGGACCCTGCGACGCACGAGGTCCGCAGCGCGGCGCGCCTCGTCGCCCTGACCCCGCGCGAGTACGCCATCCTGGAGCTGCTGATGCGTCGGGCTGGGGCGGCGGTCACCAGGCAGAGCATCGCCGAGCAGGTCTGGCCGGAGGCGGACGCGAGTTGGAACGCCATGGAAGCGCATATGGCGCGGCTCCGCGCCAAGCTCGGCGGGGACGCCGGGGTCGCCATCGTCGCGGTCCGCGGAACCGGATACCGGCTGGTTGGCGGATGAGCGCGCCGGCCCGCAGCCGGCTCCGCAGGCACGCCCTGCGGATCGCCGCCATCGCCACCGTCCTGGTGGCGCTGGGACTCGGCGGTGTGCTCACGGCCACGGACGTGTTGGTCTCCCACAACCTCACCGCCGCGATCGACCAGCGTCTCGACCAGTGGATGACCCAGGCGGCCGTCCAGCCGAACGTGCCGGTGATCCAGATCGACCCCGACCACGACTTCGACGCGCCTCTTCTCTCCTGGGTGATGCAGCCGGGCGGGGGGTGCCGGCCCGCCGGCAGCGCTCCCGCGCTGCCCCCCCGTCTCTGCGCTGCGACCGCGCCGACCACCGCCGAACTCGCGGGCACCTCTTTCCGGCTCCTCGGCAAGCGGATTGCCAATGGGGGCTTGATCGTAGGGGTGAGCCTCGCCGCGACTGGACAGCAGATGGGCGACCTCGTCCTCGCCGAGCTGGTGGTGGGCCCGCTCCTCCTGGCCCTTGTCTTCGTCGGCGCCTTCGCCGTCGGCAGCCGCGTCGGGGGCCCGGTGGAGCGGATGCGTCAGCGGCAGCTCGCCTTTACCGCCGATGCCTCGCACGAGCTGCGCACCCCGCTCACGGTCATGCAGGCGGAGACGAGCCTGGCCCTTTCCGGCAACGACCGAGATCTCCGCCCCGCCCTCCAACGGGTCAGCGGCGAGATCGGCCGTATGCGCCGGATCGTCGAGGATCTGCTCTGGCTCGCCCGCTTCGACTCCGAGCCCCGGCCGCCCCAGGCCCAGCTCATCGATCTGGGCACAGCCGCCCGGACGGCGGAGGAGCGCTTTGGCACGTTGGCGGCGACGCGGTCGCTTGGTGTCACCGCGGTCGCCCCGGAGAACGTCCTGCTCGTCTCGATGCCGGCCGAGTGGCTGGACCGCCTGGTCGGCGTCTTGGTGGACAACGCCTGTCGTCACGCTCGGACCGCGGTGCGTGTGGCGGCGCGCGCCGTCGAGGGGGGGCGAGCTGAGTTCTCGGTGAGCGACGACGGCGAGGGAATTCCCGATGGAGAGCTATCCCTGGTCTTCGACCGCTTCCATCGGGCGACGTCCAAGGGCCAGGGCGCCGGGCTGGGGCTGGCCATTGCCGACTCGGTCGTGCGGGCGACCCAGGGCCGCTGGCACGTCACCAATCTGGCGAGCGGAGGTGCACGCTTCGCCGTGATCTGGCCGGTCGCGCGAGAGGCACACGCAGGCTCCGGTGAGTCCACCGGCTCCGCGGCCACCCCACCGTCTGTGGCGTGAGGGCTCGCGGTCCGCACGGAGCCGCGGGGCTCGGAGGAGTCAGGCGTTGAGGAATGCCAGGACGGCGAGGACGCGCCGGTGATCGTCGGCGCTGTCCGGGAGTGCGAGCTTGGCGAAGATGCTGGTGATGTGCTTCTCGACCCCTCCCTCCGTCATGTGGAGTGAGGTCGCGATGGCGGCGTTGGTCCGGCCCTCGGCGATGAGCCCCAGCACCTGACGCTCTCGCGGGGTCAGGGTGTCCAGCGGCTGAGGACGGCCGCGCGCGATCAGCTGAGCCACCACCTCAGGGTCCAGCGCAGTGCCTCCGGCGGCGACGCGGCGCAGCGCGTCGACGAACTCGCCGACGTCGGCGACGCGATCCTTGAGCAGGTAGCCGGTGCCGCCGCCGCCGCCTCGCAGAAGCTCGGAGGCGTACGACTGCTCGACGTACTGGGAGAGGATCATCACGGCGGTCTGAGGGACCTGGCGTCGGGCCTCGAGGGACGCCCGGAGGCCCTCGTCGCGGAAAGTCGGCGGCATCCGCACGTCGACGACGGCGACGTCGGGGTGATGCAGGAGGACGGCGGCGACAAGACTCGGCCCGTCGCCGACCGCGGCCGCCACCTCGAAGCCGCGGCCGTCGAGGAGACGGGTCAGGCCCTCGCGGAGGAGCGCGTTGTCCTCCGCGATCACGACGCGCATGGGATCTCCGCGCGGACGACCGTCGGCCCGCCGGCGGGGCTGCTCACCTGGAACCAGCCGTCCAGCGCCGCGACCCGCCCGCCCAGCCCGCGCAGCCCGCTACCGCCCAGGGCGTCGGCGCCGCCGCGACCCTCGTCGGAGACCTCCACCGTCGCGATGCCACCGCTCTCGTGCACCCTGACCCGGCACGCCGCGGCGCCACTGTGCTTGGCGACGTTGGCCAGAGCCTCGGAGACGACGAAGTAAGCCGCGGTCTCGACGGCTTCAGGGAGGCGGCGCGGGACATCCACGTCGAGGGTGACCGGGACCGGGGAGTTGGCGACGATCGCCGAGAGCGCCGCGTCGAGACCGCGATCCTCGAGGACCGTGGGAGCGATGCCCCGCACCAGCCGGCGCAGGTCGGCCAGAGCGAGCTTGGACTGTTCGTGGGCCTGCTCGACCAGTCGCCGGCCCTCCTTGGGCTCGGTGCCGAGCTTCTCCAACGCGATCCCGAGATCCACGGCCAGCGCCACCAACCGGGCCTGGGCGCCATCGTGCAGGTCGCGCTCGATGCGGCGGAGCTGTCCCGTCTGCGCGTCGGCGGCCGCGGCCCGGCTCACCGTGAGCTGGGAGACCCGGCTGATCAGGCTGGTCCAGCTGTCCGGGCCGACCAGGACCCGAGCCGCGGCCAGTTGGAGGGAGGAGAGACCACGGATGATCCAGGGACCTACGCAAAGGCAGAACACGCCCAGGACGACGACGACGGCCCGACGTGGGCTGGTGGGTGGGAAATAAAGCGGTACCGCCAGGAACAGCACGGACAGCATGGCGCCCACCAGCGTCACCGCCAGACTGGCAAGGCCGAGCGGTGCGATCACCGCGGACCAGAGGACGTCCCGCCACGTCGCCGGGTCGGTGATGAGCACCCGCACCTTGCCTAGCACCGGCAGCCCGTCGGTCGGGTGATACCTGGCCCCGATCGGGTTCACGTCGACGACCAGCGCTCGGCAGCGTTCGAGCCAGGAGAGCAACCGGCAGCCGACCAGGGCGCAGCAGAAGAGCGGTAGGCCCACCACGACCAGGCTCAGCACGCCCGAGGCGGCACAGAGGCACACCAGGGCAGCGGCCACGACGGCGATCGGGCCTCCGGTGAGGACGTGGGCGACCGCGCGCCAGGTGCGCCTGTCGGCGTAGGCGAGGGGCACCCGGAGGAGGAGTTGGAGCAGGGTCGGTGGGGGAGAGCTGAGGGGGCGGGACGAGGGCGCGGTGGCGGCGATCATGGGGCGGCTCCTGTCGAGCGGGTCAGCGTCGGACGAAGCCTACGGCCACGCTCAGCCGATGACCAGCCGGCTCTCCCGACCGCCGCAGGTGGGGCCAGCCCCACCGAGCGGGCCCGCCGGTCGCGCCACCCGCCACCGATCGGGGATCACCGCCGCAGCGTCGCCGGGCGCCATCCCCTGAGGGAGCTGACGAGAGCGATGCCCTCTGCCGTCCGCAGATCTTCGAAGGTGAAGTTCCGCTCGGCCAGACGCCCTTTCTCGATCAGCCGCCCGCGTTCGACACCGGGGAGGCAGCCGGACCCGATCGGTGGGGTCCACCAGCGCCCGTCGAGGAACACGGCCACGTTGGCGATGGTGGACTCGGTGACCTCTCCGCGCTCGTTGACGAGCAGCACATCGTCAGAGCCGGGATGGCGGGCGCTCCGAGCCTCATAGGTCGAGCGCCGCGTCGTCTTGTGGTACAGCCACACGTCCGAGGAGTCCACCGGTTGATCGTCCGCCGCCAGCACCACGGGCGCCCGGCGGCGAGGGGGCATGGGCGCCAGCTCCACGGCGGGCACGCCGGTCCGCGAGACCACGAGACGCACCCGGCGCGGCGCGCTCACCCCGGCGAGAGCATCGCGCAACGCGGAGCGCACCCGAGCCTCGTCCAGATCGAATCCAAAGTATCCGGCCGATGCCGCCAGCCGGCCGAGGTGGCGCTCCACGTTGCGGAGGCCCGTCCCGGGCCGGTACCCCATGGTCTCCAGGAGTGAGCACTCCTCGCGGCGGCGGTGCAGGATGGCGGCCTTGGTCAGCAGCTCGGCGTGCTCGGCGCCGCCCGTCGAATCCCAGGTGATGCCGCCCCCCGTCCCATAGACGGCGTCGCCGGTCGCCCGGTCGACGACCACGGTGCGGATGGCGACGTTGAACCGGGCCTGGAAGGGAGCCCCGGGTGGGGCGACGATCCCCACCGCGCCGCAATAGACACCACGACGGCTCTCCTCGACCTCGGTGATCAGGGCCATGGTGCTCCGCTTCGGCGCCCCGGTCACCGACCCGGAGGGGAAGAGGGCCCGGAAGACGTCCGCCAGTGCCGTCGCGGGGCGGGGCCGGGCGGTCACCGTGGAGGTGAGCTGCCAGAGCGTCTCGTAGCGCTCCACCTCGAAGAGGGCCGGCACCTCGACGCTGCCGACGTCGGCCAGCTTCCCCAGGTCGTTGCGCAGCAGGTCGACGATCATGAGGTTTTCGGCCCGCTCCTTGACCGAACCGGCGAGCCCCTCAGCGCGGGCGGCGTCCTCGGCCGACCAGCGCCCCCGTGGGGCAGTGCCCTTCATCGGGCGCGTCGTCAGCCGGTCCCCCGTCCAGTCGAAGAAGAGCTCCGGCGACGCGCTGGCGATGACGTGGCGCCCGGTGTCCACGTACGCGCTGTGTGCGCCGCGCTGGGCGAGAGCGAGATCCCGGTACAGGCCGAGCAGGTCACCGTCCGCCTGCGAGCGCAGCCGCACGGTCAGGTTGCACTGGTAGGTGTCGCCCGCCGCGAGGTGCTCCCGGATGCGATCGAGTTTGCGCTCGTAGCCGGCGCGGTCCCAATCGGGCTTCCAGGGAGCCACCGCGTACGACTCCTCCATCTCCACTTCCGGCCGGAGGCTCGCGACGGACCGGGGGGCGTCGAAGAGGCAGAACCAGGCCAGGGGAAGCTCGCCGAAGGGTTCGCCGGGCCCAAGCGCGCGGGTCGGGAGCGTCGGGTCGAGCCCCCCCGCCGCTTCGTACGCCACGAATCCGGCAGCCCACCGCCCTGACGCCGCCGCCGCCTCCACCGCGCGCAGCACCGGCAGCACCTCTCCCGGCCGGCCTGCCACCAGGACGGTGGGCTCCGGCGACGGGGGCCGGAACTCGATGCTCTCGCCGGCTCGGAGGTCGTCGAAGCGAGCGTAGGGCGCCTGGATCGGGAACCTCAGTTGGCGGCTCGCTCGCCGGCGAGGTTGCGGCGCCAGAGGTCGAGCGTCCGGTCGAAGTGCCGCTCGCACGCGTCGCGGTCGTAGACGGGGAGGTCCGCCATCGCGAACCCGTGCGAGGTGCCCGGCAGCCGCTCGACCACGCCCCGCACGCCCTGGCGTTCGAGCTCGCTGCGGAAGCGGTCGACGAGCTCGGGGGTGGCCGACCGATCGTTCTCCGCAAAGGCGAAGTAGAGCTCGCCGCGCACGCTCGCCACGTCGTGGTGGGGGGAATCGGGCGCCTCCGTGACCAGGGCGCCGGGGTGGATGCCCGCCGCGGCGACGAACTGGCCCGCGAGCGCAGAGGCCGCGTGCAGCGCGAGGCGCCCGCCCATGCAGTAGCCGACGCACACCTTGGCCCCCCGGCTCGCCGCCGGATCCGAATCGATCGCCTCGAAGATGGCTTCCGTGTCGGCGAGCACCGCGTCCGGGGTCACGCTCCGGACCACGGCCATCATCCGCTGCCCCGCCGGCCCACCGAATCCCTCGGCGGCCAGCTTGCCCATGTCGAAGGTCAGCCCCTTGCCCGAGCGGTAGAAGAGGTCCGGTGCGACGCAGTAGTAGCCGTCGGCCGCGAACCGGCGGGCGTTCTCCTTCACCTGCTCCCGGTAGCCGATCCCGTCCATGTACAGCACCGCGACCGGAAACGGCCCCCCGCCCTCGGGATGGGCGACGAAGGTCGTCATTTCCCCGTCGGGCGTGCGCACCCCGATCTCCTGCTCACCCATGGGCTCCCTCCCATCCCTGCCTCGCCGGTCGCGACCGGTCGCCCTCCAAGTATCCACAGGCGATCCGGCCGGTGTCATGCCGGGCCGGCTGCGCAACTCAGCCGGCCGCGACCAGTGCCAGGCCGGCGACCAGGAGCCAGAGGGCGATCACTCCAAGGACGATCCATCTGGCGATGAGGCGGCGATCGTGGCTCCCGCGCGAGCGACCGCTTCGGAGATAGGCGCGGCGAACCTTGAGACTGTCCGCGCCCGAGACCGGAGGCATCAGGATCGCCTCATTGGGCTCATCGAGCGAGCTCGGGGAGGCGGCCGGGCTGAGCAGTGCCCGCGCGGACGAGTGTCACCTGGTAGACCATCTGCGCCCGCCGCCCGTGAGGAGGCGAACGATCACGAGGAGGATGACGGCGCCGACGAAGGCGATCACGATTTCGGTGATCGTGGTGTGGCCGGGAATGCTGAAGCTGATGTTGAGGATTTGAGCGAGGAAGCCGCCCGCGAGCGCGCCGATGATGCCAACCACGATGTCGGCGACGACGCCCTTACCGCGGCCGGTCACGACCTTGCTGGCGAGGAAGCCCGCCACCAGACCGATGAAGGCCCAGAGCAGGATCGTCCCGGGATCCAGGGTGAGTGTCACGGAACCGACGAGCATGGTTATCCGGCCTCCTAACGGGTCATTCGACCCGAGGTCCTCTTGATAGGGAGACCCGGGCGGGTGATCCTCACTCTGGGTAAGGGGCCGAAACAACGGCAGCAACAGCTGCGGCGCCCCGGCCGCCGGGCGATCCCTGAATCCGCCGGCTGTCGCGTGAACCGCAGCGGCGCCCCTCACGTGGTGAGGACGAAGCGCCCACCGGGCGGGCGCCAGAGACCGGGCACGCAAATGGGAGGTGTGACGTGATGAGCGTTCAGCTGGGAGAGCCCGCCGCGCGGCGGGCGGCCGTCACGCACACGTCGATGTGGACGCCGAGCTGGTCCCTAGCATGCCGCCTGGTGGGGGCCGCGGCCGTGGCGGCGTCGGGCGCGGTCCACTTCCAGCTCTGGACCTCCGGCTATAGCGTGATTGCGGTGATCGGCCCGCTCTTCCTGCTCGACGCCATCGGCAGCTGGCTGGTGGCGCTGGCGCTGCTCGGCACCCGGTTTCGGGTGGTGGCGGCGGCCGCCATCCTCATGGAGCTGGGCGCGATCGGAGGTCTGGCGCTCGCCAGCACCACCGGCCTCTTCGGCTTCCAGGAGAGCGGCACCGGGGTCGGCGGCCAGATCATGGCCGCGTACGGCACCGAGGCCCTCGCCGTGATCCTGCTCGCCGGCAGCCTGGCGCTCAACCGGGGTGGCCTCGGGCGGCGGGTCAGAAGAGGGTGAAGTGGTCGATCATGCCCGCGAGAGGTTGCGCCGCGAAGATGCTGTAATGGGTGCGCCCGGGGATGATGGCGAGGCGGTGGTGCGTGCGTAGCGCGCCGGCCGAGCCCGCGTCCCTCAGGCCACCCCCGAGGAGCGCGTAGAACTCGGCGATGTGCGAGGTCGGGATGCTGTCGGCATCTCCGTACACGAGCTGCACCGGCATCGTGAGCCCGCGAATCTCGTCGCTCCAATCGTAGGGCTTGCGCAGCAGTGCACCCACCTTGTCCATCAGGGTCGGGAAGGCGGCGGGGTCGGGGGCCACGGCGGCCCATGCGCGATAGACCTCTGATTGTTTCATCTGGTCGAATTGGCCGCTGCCGACCTGGGACATCCCCTGCAGCACCTCGGGGAACCACCCATCCCGGCGGCACGGTATCGACACCAGGGCCAATCGCCGGACCCGGTCGGGGTGCTGGATGGCGGCTCGGAGGCACGCACTGGCGCCCAGGGAGTATCCGAGCAGGTCGGCGGGGGCGAGCCGGAGCTCGTCGACGAGTCCCGCGATGTCGTCGCCAAAGGCCTCGAAGCTGAAGGCGCGATCGATGTCGCGGGTGTGGCCGTGCCCCTGCAGCTCGACGGCGATCACCCGGTGGCTCGTCGCCAGGCGGTCGAGGAGGTCTCCCAACATGCTCGCGAGGCCGAAGCCGCCGTGCACCACGATGAGTGGGGTGCCGCCCTCGCCGTGGCTCTCCCAGTACATCTTCACACCGTTGACGTGCGCGTATCCGGTAGTGACGGGATCGGGCATTCGTCTGCTCCTCCGCTCTGGGTGCCGACGTGGGCCGTCGTCCCAGTGCTCCCCACTCTACGGTCCCGCACTTCTCCGGCGCCGGTTCACGCCTCGTTCACACGCGGCGGGGATGCTGTCCCCATCGACCACTCCGTCACCGCAGTCAGGAGGACTGTCATGTACCGCCCGCTTCGCACCTTCTGGGGTCTCGCCGCCATCGGCGGCGCCATCGCCGTCGGGCTGACGACCCACAATGCCGGCTACATCGTCATCACCTTCATCGGGGGGCTGATCGTGCCCCACGTCCTCGGCATCGCCGGCCCCGGGCGGCACCACCAGCACGGCGGCGGCTTCGGTCATGGCGCTCCGTGTGGCGGTGCGGGTGGCCGTGGCTCGCGTTTCCAGGGCATGTGGGATGAGTGGCACACCCAGTCCCACGCGGGGGGAACCGCCGCACCACCGGCCCCGCCGGCCTGAGAGCACGGCCCGGCGTCCGTGGTGGCGCCGGGCCGCCCCGCCCTTCCGTGGCGGGCTCCGCCCGGATTGTGCACGCTGCGCCCCGGTCAGCCGCCGGGGCGCGGCTCCAGTTCCCGCACCCCCGGCACCGTCGCTGACGCCATCCACTCGCGGAGCGCGAGCGTCGCCTGCACGTCGCCGCGGTTGTAGTCGAGGAGCCACTTCCGCGCGCTCTCATCCCCAGCCGCCGCGGCGTCGTACCGCACCATCGACGCCGTCCCGCCCGCGTCCTCGACATCCCAGTGGTACCCGACCAGAGGAGCCACGGTCTTGAGACCGCTGCCCCCGCCGGTGATGAGCTGCGCCTCCCACACCCTGAGCAGGTCCACCCATTCGGCGGACGCGATGAAGTCCGCGATCTCGGCGGTCAGGCCCGCGGTGAGCCCCAGGCGCCGGAGGTACTGGTTCTCGGCGGACGCGTTGTAGCAGTAGGCGCGGAAGCTCAGACCCTGAGCGTGAGCCCGCGCGCACACCGCCATCAGCCACTGCCAGAAGGAGAGCGAGTTCGCCGCCTCGCCCTCCGGGGTGAGCTGCGCCCAGGTCACGAAGGGGAGGTACTCGGACCGCGGCCCCTCCGGTCGGGTGCGATCGGTGAGGAGATTGCCCCAGAGGTAGACGCCCACCTCCGAACTCTCCATGTCCACATCCACCTCGATGTCGGCGCGCGGCACGATCACGGCCGCCACCCCCCGGTGCCGGTAGACGCGCTCGCTGCCGAGCGCCGCCCGAGCCAGGTCGATCTGCTCCGGCAGTGACGCCAGCTCGGAACCCGAGTACGCGGCGGTCGCCTCGTCCAGCCCCAGGAGATCGCCCACCGTACTGATCTCCATCTCCTGGAGCCGCTCCAGGTCCCGTGCCCGCCTCCAGGCGTCCCCGAGCTCCAGCACCGGTGCATCGCGCGGCCGCCCGGCCGCCACCGCGCGCAGGCCGGCCAAGTCCATCCCGGTGGCCACCGCGCGTGCCGTCCGCCAGTCGAGCGCGGCCAGCGCCGCCCGGTCCGTGACCCCGTGATCCCGGTCGACCTTCCACTGGGCCCAGCCGATCCGGGGGAGCAGGCTGACGTCACCCGCTCCCGCCTCGAGGACGGAGCGGCAGTGGGCGTCCCATGGGCAGCTCGGGCACTCCGTGCAGCGGACCGGCACGACCAGCGGCTGCACCTCCGGATCCGCCCGGTGTCGAGCCGCGACGGCCAGGATGTCGAGCCGGAAGTCGAACTCGAAGTCATACCGCTCCATGGTCGTTCGAAGCTTGGTCTTGCCGGTGGACGAGGGGGTCCGCCAGGCGGGCTTGTCGAGGTCGTACCAGACCACCCGCCGCTCGGTCCCGATGATCCCCCCGTAGCGGGGACCCTGCGCCGCCAGGCCGGCCGCCTCCAGCATCCGCTGGTAATGGGCCAGCTGGAGCACGTCGTCCTCGCGACGCTTCGCCGCGAGGTCGGGGTCGGAGACGGCGGCCTCCAGGCTGAGCGAGTCGAGCGCGGCGCACAGCCCCTCGAACTCGGTCGCCCGTCCCTCGGAGACCTCCAGGGTCTGATGCGATTTGATGTCGATGGCGCGGTATCCGCCGCCGGCGGCGGATACGAGCAGGTCCGGCGTCCCCACCCGCCGGCCGGCCGCGTCGTCCGGCAGCCGGGCGGAGAGGATGGGGGAGGCCCCATCCGCCAGCGCGACCCCGCTCATGCCCGCTCGCGTCTCGTCATCGGGCCCCTCGATGGCGACCGCCTCCCGGTGCAGCCGGAGGATCTCGGCGACCACCTCGGCTTGGAAGGCTATGCCGCGGGCGATGAGGCGCTCGGCGAAGGGGTCGGGCGGCGCCGGCTCGAGGGGGAGGAGGGCGTCGTTCTGGGCGCGCACGGGGCAGCGCTTGGCGACGTATCCCCCCTGGAGCGGGACCGTGCGGACGTCGTGGCGGGTGGTCATCAGGAGCCCGACCACGGGCTCGCGCCCGCGATGTCGCCGTCGATGATCGAGGCCAGACGGCTGCCGACGGAGGCGTCACCGAGCTCGACGCCCAGCTCCCGGTTCCGGTCCAGCGATGTCGACGAAAAGTTCTCGGAGCTGAGGAACCATCGGACCGAATCGCTGCCAGGGTCGGCGACGATGGCCTTGGCGTGAATGTACAGAGCCGCATCGGAGGAGTAGGTGTAGACCTTGACCCCGGCGTGGATGAGGTCGGAGAACTCGCTGCTCCACGAAGACGAATCGGTCATGCAGACCTGCACATCGACACCGCGCTGCGCCGCCGCCTCCAGCGCCCCGAGGATCTCCTGGTCGGACATCTCCTCGTTCTCGACCCGCAGCTTCTTCTTTGCGCCCTGGATCAGCGCCACCAGGGCGGCAGCCGAACCCGGGCTCCAGATCAGGTCGTCGCCCCGCGAGGCCTGGACCGCCGTGTTCGAGAAGTCGGAGTCGAACACCGCCTCGATCGCCGCCACGTCGCGCGCGTCGGTGTCGGCGAGGATGAAGTCCCGCGTGGAGGCGTAGTACTGCGAGGTCATGTTTCCGGTCATGACGAGGGCCGCATCGGAGTCGACGATCAACGTCTTCTGATGGGTGATGTCCACCTGGGTCGACGACCAGTGGACGTCGACCCCGTGCGCGGCGAGCGTCGCGTAGGCGCTCCCATTCTGGCTCTTGGCGTACGCCTGGTCGAGGATGACGCGGACGGAGACGCCACGGTCCTTCGCCTGGATCAGATCGTTGACGGCGGTCGTGTCCTCGAGCTCGTACATCACCAGGTCGATGGAGGCACGGGCGGCGGTGATCGCCTGGTAGACGGCGCCCATCCCCTGATCGGGTTCGACCACCAGGGTGTCCCCGCCCCCGGCCGTTGCCGTGACGGTGGCCGGCGTCGCGGATGCGGGCCCGCCGGTCGGAGACGGGCTGCCGGCGGCCGGCGCCGCCGTGGCCCGGGGGCTCGGTGAGAGTGCGGGCGCTGCAGACGCACAGCCGCTCACGGCCAGCAGTGTCAGCCCGACGAGGAGGGTGCACGGGCGCAGGCGGCGATGGCTCCGGACGGTCGCGCCGCCGCCCCGGACGGCCGCGAATCCGAATCCGCCGAACCTCACGTCACCTCGCACCACGCCGTCTCCTCAGGTGGACGCCGTCGCCCCGGCGTGGCGGTGGTGGGACGCCGGTCATCCCCGCGAACGCCAGTATGGGGAGGATCGGCGGCGGCCGCTCCCCGGTCGGCCGGTGGCGTGCCAGCTCGGGGACCGGCCATACTTCCGGCGGCCACACCTCCGGTGCCCCGCCCCGCGCCCGGCGACGTTCTCGCCCAGGTGCTCTATGAGGCGGGGCTGCGCTTTCGCCACTGGATCGCCATCGACATCAAGTACAGCCTGCCCATTGCAGGCCGCCTCTGCCCCGCGCATCACAGACTGCTGTACTACTCCAAGGTCCGCCTCGCCCGCTTCTCACGCCCGCGCGTCCCACTGATCGGGAGGAGCGGAAACCCCTTGCTGGGCGGGCGGATTGGCCGCTGTTGCGTCCATCCCCACACGGGGTGACAAGATTGACACGAACCATCGTATAGCGCAGCAAGGCACCGAGATCGGGAAGAGCCGGTTTCGTATTCGAAGGTGTCACGAAGGTTGCGCCGTTCGGCGGCGACGTGGTAGGGTGCCCTGGTCGCGGATCATTCCGGTCCACAAAACAGCGACGGTGAGAGCCAGATCTCTCACCGGTCCGCGGCCCACCGTCCCCTGTTCTCGGTGGAACTGAAGCCCTGGTGCATCGTCGCCTGCCCTTGACCTAGCGCTTGAGCCGGGTGGCACGAGACACCGACAGCCGGAGGTTGCACCTCGTGCGTCATCTGATTACGCGCGGTCGTTTGCGAGCGGGCGGCGTCGCCCTCATGGGCACTGCGCTGCTGGGTCTCGTCGTGCTCACAGCGCTGCAGCCGGTGCCGGAGAATGGCAGTCCCCGCGTCGACGCCTTTGCCGTGACGCGCGACCCGGCATCGGCGTCCGCAACCGCCACCCCACCGGCATCACCAACCATCGCCCCGTCGCCGTCATCGACCTTCACCTCAACCGCCGCGTCGACGTTCACGGCCACCGCGGTGGTCCCCTCACCGCTGCCCGTCCTGATCGTGCGCATCCCCCCGCAGGCGCCCACGCCGACACCCGCGCCGGCGGTTCGGACCCCGGCGCGCGCTCCGGCGTCGACAGGCACCAGCTCCTCCGGTGGGGACATCGAGGCCATCATCACCGCGGCTGCGCAGGCGGAAGGGGTCGCCCCGGCATGGTTGATCTCGACCGCCGCGTGCGAGTCGGGCCTCAACCCCAACGCATACAACGGGTCGGGACCGTACGAGGGGCTCTTCCAGTTCCTTCCGTCGACCTTCCGGGCCCATGGGGGCACCGACATCTGGGATCCGAGCCAGCAGGCGCAGATCGCCGCCACCATGTTCGCCAACGGCGAATCGGGGGAGTGGCCGGTCTGCTCGCGCTAGCCGCAGCGCCTGGCGGAGGCGGCGGGGCCCGCCTGCTCTGCCCGGCGCCGCCTGAGCTGCGCGCCTCCACAGCTCGACCGGCGCGTTCGGTGGTATCCGCGGCGCGCCATCGTCCAGCACCGCGAGTAGCCGAGGTTTCGGATCCGCCTCTGAGGGGTACCACCACTCAGGTGCGCAGGGCTCGCGGTGTTTGTCGCGGGATCGACGACTGCACGAGCATGCTTCGCGCAGGGGAGAGAGGCGCTGTTTGACCAGACCAGCCTCACCGTCGGGGACCTGAGGGCACAGGACCACGACGCTCGCCGTATGCGTTACGCGCGCCGCCACCGGATCCGGCTGATCGACCAGGTCATCAACGAGTTCGAGTTGCTGAACCTGGCCGGCGTGTCGGTCGTCCCGGGTGAGCTGACCCGCCGCGCCACCGGCTTCATCAGCAGCGACGCCGCCGGTGCGCGCGTGATGCCGGACGATCGGGCCGTCCCGATCGCCGACTGGGTGTCGGCGCTCTTCGAGGTGCAGGACGCGCTCATGCTCCCGAGCCCGAGCTACCGGAACCTCTGACCCCGGGCTGACCCCGCCACCTACGCCCCCACGGCGGCGCCGATCAGCCTTCCCAGGCCAAAGGTGACGCCTGCCGCCAGCATCCCGAAGAGGAGCTGGCGGCTCCCCGAGAAGAGGACGCTCCGCCCGGTCAGCAGCGTGATCAGGGAGCCGATGAGGAAGAGCCCGAGGGCGGCGCAGCCGATGGCGAGCCCGACCGCCGGCGCCCCGGTGGCGAAGAAGAAGGGGATGAGCGGAAGGATGGCGCCGATCGAGAAGAGGAAGAAGGACGCACCCGCCGCGCTGTTGGGCGACCCCCCGAGCGCGGAGGGGTCCAGCCCCAGCTCCTCGCGCACCATTGCGTCCAGAGCGTTCTTGGTGTCGGCCATCAGCCGCTCGGCCACCTCCTCGGCCTCCTTGGCGGAGAGCCCCTTGGCCTGGTAGATGAGGGTCAGCTCCTCGCGCTCCTCGTCGGGGACGGAGCGGAGCTCGGCGGCCTCGGTCTTGACCTGGCGCTGGTACAGCTCCCGGGTGCTCTGGACCGACACCCATTCCCCGATCGCCATCGAGCATGCCCCGGCCAGGAGCCCGGTGATCCCCGCGATCAGGATCGCCTTGGGGGGCAGCCCTGATCCCGCGACCCCCATCACCAGGGCGAGGTTGGAGGTCAGACCGTCATTGGCTCCGAGCACGGCTGCCCGCAGGGCGTTGCCACCCGGGGCACGATGCCGCCCCTCCAGCTTGCCGAGCGTCTCCCCGGCCACTCCGACCGGCGATCCCCCGGCGATGTATTGGAGCACCCGGGCGTGGGAACGCTCGTCGTCGGGCATCCCCGTGCCCTCGGTCTCAGTCTGGTCGTCGTAGTTCTCCTGGTCGACACGTTCCAGGGTGGCGACGGTCGGCAGCACCAGCTGCGCCCCGAACCTGTGGGCCAGTAGGCGCATGGCACGCGCCCGCCACGACGGCCGCCGTGGGCCGGGGTCGCGGCCCAATGCCCTCAATTGATCCTCCCAGAAGCCCAGGTGGCGCTCCTCGACCTCGGCGAGACGGATGTAGACGGAGGCGATACGGGCGTCGGACTCTGCCTTGGCCATCGCCCGGTACACCACCGCCGAGTCGATCTCGCCCTGACGGTTTGACCGGTACCTCGCCTCGGCGGTCAGCGTCCGTGCCATCACCCGACTCCTCCGTGACCCTTCCCGCTGCTCGCGCCCAGCTCGCGACCTCTCGTGCCCCTGCCCTCGCGCCCACGACCATGAAGCCCGCGCGGCGCGCAGGTGCCAGGGACCATGGTCACATCCCCGGGACGGGCCCTGCCGGCGAGGGTCACCGCGCTCCCGGCGCGGAGCCGGCCGTGCGGGCGAAGATGGGACCGCAGTGCCGGGCCCGGACCGCAGGGCAGACAGGAGAGCAGCCATGACCCCGACCGCCCCCCGTCTCCTTGGCGCCGTGGCGCCCCATGCTCTCGTGCTCGAGGTCCCGGCTGCGGATCCCGAGACCGCCCGCCGGCACTACGCCGCCAAGCTCGCCGTCGAGACCGACCCCTCGGACGTCAACCACGACCTGGGGGCGGGCGTGGCGGGCCTGGTGGTGGCCGACATGCGGCCGCTCGAGGCGTACGCGGAGGGGCACGTCGCCGGCGCCGTCAGCCTTCCCTACCGGAGCCTCGACGAGGAGTCGACCGCTCACCTCTCTCGCGACGCGCTTTACGTCGTCTACTGCTGGGACCCCGGCTGCAATGCGGGCGCCAAGGGGGCGCAGCGGCTTTCCGAGCTCGGCTTCCGGGTCAAGGAGATGATCGGGGGCTTCGAGTACTGGAAGCGGAACGGCTACCCGATCGGGACCGGGAGCTGATCCGCCGGGCAACGCGGCCCCGCCATTCTGCGACGGCCTAATCGCGGGCACGAAAGCCGGACGGCGGCCGGTGGGCGCACAATACGCCCTTGTGCCTCGACGCGTCGAAGGCTTCAATCTGATCATTCATGCGGTTGTGCCATGTCCCCCTTCACAACTCGAACCTCCGCGCTCCTCGCCGGGGTGCTCCTGACGGTCGCCGCCTGCGGCGGCACCACCCACGCCGCGAGCTCGAAGCCGAGCCCCAGTCCGAAGGCCTCGGCGAGTGCGGCGCCGACGCCGACGCCGGCGCCCCCGCCGCTCAGCCAGCCGCTCCTGATCCAGGTGGAGAACCTCTATCAGGCGCGGCCCCAGTCAGGGCTGAGCAGCGCCGATGTCGTCTACGAGTACCAGACCGAGGGCGGCATCAGCCGTTTCACGGGCATCTGGTTCACCAAGCCTACGAGCGCCGACATGGTCGGCCCGGTGCGGAGCGCTCGTCTGATCAGCCTGCGGCTGCTCCAGATCTACGGCGGCGCACTCATCTACTCGGGTGCCAGCAACTACGTGCTCGAGCAGGCCGGCAACGCCAGCGGCAAGCATTACGACGATCCCGAGCCGCCACTCTTCCGCACCTCGGCGGCGCCGCCGGCGGCGAGGTACGGCGCCCCCCACAACCTGTACACCGACGGATCGCATCTGGCCACCTTTGACCAGAGCATCAATCTCAGCACCGTGAGCTACCAGCTCTGGGCGCGCACCGCGATCGCGCAGCTTCCCTCCGGCGGCACCGCCGTGAGCAGCTTCGAGGTGCCGATCTCGACAGAGGAGACGCCGATCTTCACCTACGAGCCCTCCACGGGCGAGTACCAGCGGAGCGAGTCGGCGACCCCCGAATACCCGGGGACGGGCGTTCTCAACGACGCCAACACCAGCGCCCCCTGGGACACGCCCAACATCGTGATCCTGCAGGCCCCAACCGTCGGGGTGGCCGCCGACAACGAGAACCCGAGCGGTGGTTACACCGAGGGCCTCGACTTCGGGATCGGGCCCACCGCCAGTGGGAGCGGGCAGCTCGCGGTGGGCGGCCAGCTCTACAGCATAAGTTGGACCCAGGGAGCCACCGGCCCGCCTCAGCTGACCCTCGCGGATGGGCAGCCGGCACCGATAGCTCCGGGCCAGGTGCTGTTCGAGGTGGTGAACACCGGAGCCACGGTCACCCCGCAGGCGACGCCAGCTCCGTAGCCCGCGCAGCGGGGCGATGCAAGCCCTGCGGGTCAGACGTGGATCGACCCGCAGGGCTTGTTGCCCTCCCGTCAGTTGACGGTGTGGCTTCAGCGCAACGTGCTGTGCCGGGCTCGGGTCACGGGTAGATGCCGCGCGCCGAGGTGGCCTCGGCGACCCGCTGCACCGCGATGGTGTAGGCGCCCAGCCGGAGCGAGACACCGAGATGCTGCGACGCCGCCCAGGTGGCCTCGAAGGACGCGTTCATGATGTGCTCCAACCGCTCGTTGATCTCCTTCTCCTCCCAGAAGAACGACTGCAGGTCCTGCACCCACTCGAAGTAGGAGACGATGACACCGCCTGCGTTGGCGATGATGTCGGGGACGAGGGTGACCTTCTTTTGGGCCAGGATCTCGTCGGCCTCGGGGGTGACCGGGCCGTTGGCGGCCTCCAGGACGAGCGACGCGTGGACCGCCCTCGCGTTGCGGCCGGTGATCTGGTTCTCCAGTGCCGCCGGGACCAGGACGTCGACCGGGGCCGCGAGCAGCTCGGCGTTGCTGATCGCCCGCGTTCCCGGGAAGCCTGCCACCGATCCGGTGCTCCGCTTGTGCTCGAGGACCTCGAGGACGGGGAGGGGCTTGTCGCTCCAGATGGCACCCCCGGTGTCGGAGACGGCGTGGATGCTGAAACCGTCCGCCGCCATCAGCCGGGCCGCGATGCTCCCGGCGTTGCCGAACCCCTGGACGGCGACCGTGGACTGGCGGGGGTCCCGTCCCAGATGCTCGCACGCGCGGAGGGCGACCACCGCCACCCCGCGCCCGGTGGCCTCGTTGCGTCCCTGGCTGCCCCCGACGGCGATCGGCTTGCCGGTCACCGCCGCCGGGATCGAGTGCCCGGCACTCATCGACATGGTGTCCATGATCCAGGCCATCACCTGGGGGGTGGTGTTCACATCAGGGGCGGGGATGTCCCGGTCCGGCCCGATGAGCACCGAGATCTCGGCGGCGTAGCGGCGGGTGAGCCGCTCCAGCTCGCCCATGCTCAGCTTCTTGGGGTCGACGATCACGCCGCCCTTGGCCCCGCCGAAGGGGATGCCCGCTGCGGCGCATTTCCACGTCATCCACATGGCCAGCGCCTTGACCTCGCTCAGGGTCACCCCCTGGTGATAGCGGATCCCGCCCTTGGCCGGCCCTCGCGCCAGGTTGTGCTGGACGCGGTACCCCTCGAACATCCGGATCGACCCGTCGTCCATCTTCACCGGGAAGGCGACGATCAGCTGGCGCTGGGCCTCCCGCAGGAAGGCGCGGACCCCCGGCTTGAGGCCGAGAAGATCCGCCGCCGCGTCGAACTGCCGCTGTGCATTGAGCCAGGGGTCCTCGACCGCCTCTGCCGCCGTCGCAAGCGCTGACTGAGCCACGGTACTCACCTCCTGTGATGACCGCGGGGCATCGGCCTGGGACGTGAGTTGCGGGCAACCTGCTCCGCGGCGTGCCGGCCCCATGGTCGCACCTCGCACGCGGGACCGCCACCCCATTCGGCAACTTGGCGCCGTTCACAACAGCCCCTTCACGCGGGTCACCAGCACCGCGTCGCGCCGGCTCGGCACGGCGCCACTCAGCGCTCCACAAGATCATTCCCAGGGGTCTCTCAGGAGGCTCGCCTATACTCCGGCCCGGGTTGGGGACCTGACAGCAGCCTGGACCACAGGAGCACACGTTGTACTTCCGCTATCTCGGACGCGAACTCCGGCGCCGCGCGCGCTCCGCCGCCCTCGTGGCCATCGGCCTCGCACTCGGGGTGGGCCTCGTCATCACCGTCACGTCGTACGCCGCCGGGGTCAAGGCCGCCCAGGGCCAGGTGCTCTCCTCTCTCTACGGGGTGGGCACCGACCTCACCGTCACCAAGCCGCCGACCGCCGGAACCGGGGGCCCGTTCCGCTTCAGCGGCACCCCGTCGAGCAGCGCCCAGGCGGGACAGAGCTTCGCCCAGGACAACCTGACCTCTGCTGGTGGCCTGACCACCATCCCCGCCAGCGACGTGAGCTCCATCTCGAACCTCAAGGGTGTCGCCGGGGCCACGGGAGCGCTGGCGCTCAGCTCCGTGCACATCACTGGGACCTTCACCGGCGGGTTCGGCCCGGGAGCCAGCGCCACCCCGACACCCACCCCGACGCCGACGCCCGCGCCCACGACGACAGCCTCGGCCAGCCCCAGCGCCTCTGGCAGCGGGTTCGGGATCTCCACCTTCAGCGTTGACGGCATCGACCCCACCGAGCCGGGCCTCGGGCTGCTGAGCGGACCCAACATCGCCTCGGGGGCGTCGGTGGTCCAGAAGTGGTTCAGCGACGTCCAGTCGGGCGGTAGCTCGGACCAGACCCTCGCCCTGGTCAGCAGCGCCTACGCCAAGCAGAACTCCCTCAAGGCCGGTTCCACCATCACCATCTCCAGCACCAGCTCCAGCACCAGCTTCACGGTGCTCGGGGTGGTCTCGGTCACCGAGACCGACGGGGCGGACATCTACATTCCCCTGAGCGAGGCCCAGTCGCTGACCGGCGACACCAATGACGTCAACACCATCTACGTCACCGCTGACACCGCCAATGACATCTCCACGGTGCAAGCCGAGATCCAGAAGGCTCTCCCGTCGGTCACCGTGACGAGCGCCTCGAACGAGGCGAGCAACATCTCCGGCTCGCTGAGCACGGCCTCCAACCTGGCCAACTCGCTGGGGCTCGGGCTCTCGATCGCGGTCCTGCTGGCAGCCTTCGTCCTGGCCGTCCTGCTCACCATCGCCTCGGTCACCCGCCGGGTGCGGGAGTTCGGGACCCTGAAGGCGATAGGCTGGCACAGTCGCCGGATCGTCGGCCAGGTCATGGGTGAGGCGCTGGTGCAGGGCATCATCGGAGGTGCGGTCGGGATCGGGCTCGGCGTGGCCGGAGCCTTCCTGGTCACCAAGATCTCGGGGCCCCTCACCGCCACGGTCGGGGCGACCGGGCTGGGCAGCTCGGCCCCCTCGGGCTTCGGTGGGGGCGGCGGTTTCGGCGGCGGAGGCGGGGGCTTCTTCGGAGGAGCTTCCCCGGGCGCGTTCTCCAGCGCTCCAGCCGGGTTCGCGCGCACCTTCGCCACGAGCAACCACAGCGTGACCCTGCACATGACCGCGCCGCTCAGCCTCGAGGTGTTCGGCGTGGCAGCTGGTCTGGCCATCGTGGGAGCGATCATCGCCGGCGCCATCGGTGGCTGGCGAGCCGCCCGCCTGCAGCCGGCCGTGGCCCTGCGGCGGGTGGAATAGCACGATGGTCGCGTTCGCCCGACCGCCGGCCCCAACGCCGGCCGCAGCCGTGACCCGGGTGCCTGCCGGAGCCGTGTCGCCTTCGCCGGCCGCAGCCCCCGCCCCAGCTCATAATGCCCCGTCCTTGGAGACCCAGCATGTATGAACTCAAGAAGCTCTCCCGGGTCTACCCCAAGGGGAGAGGCAAGGTCGCAGCCCTGAGCGGCGTGGATCTCGACATCCCGGACGGTGAGTTCATCACCGTCCAGGGGCTCACCGGGCACGGCAAGACCACCTTCCTGCTCATGCTCGGGGCCCTGGACAAACCGACCTCCGGGAAGATCATCTTCGACGGCAAGGACCTGGGGGCGATGCCCGAGTCCCAGCTCGTCGACGTGCGCGCCCAGAACTTCGGCTTCATCTTCCAGAACTACAACCTGCTGCCCACACTGACCGCCGAGGAGAACGTCGAGGCGGCGCTGGTGCCGCTCCGCATCCCCACCGCGGAGCGGCGAGCCCGCTCGACCGCGGCTCTCACCGAGGTGGGGCTGGGCGATCGTGTCGGCCACTTCCCGTCGGAGATGTCGGGTGGTGAGCAGCAGCGGGTCGCGATCGCTCGAGCTCTGGTCAAGGAGCCGAAGGTGATCCTGGCCGACGAGCCGACCGGAAACCTCGACGAGGTGACCAGCCTCGAGATCGTGGCCCTGATGGAGAAGCTCTGGAAGCAGCGCGGCATGACCCTGGTGCTGGTCACTCACGACACCAAGGTGGCCCGCCGTGCTCCCCGGACCGCGGTTATCACCAAGGGCAAGCTCACGATGCGCGACAACCGCGCACCCAAGGTCGGCACGCAGGGGCCGCCCGGAACCGCCAAGCCGGCCGGAGCGCCGAAGCCCACCTGATCGGCACGCCGACCCGGTCGCCCGGAGCCCGCCCTGACCGCCGCGCCAGCGGGGCGGCCACCTCCTCGGCTTCCCCCACAATCGGCCCCAGGGTCCCGCACCGCTGACCGTGGAGGCCGCCTCGTGGAGCACGACGTCGACATCGCCCGCGCCCTCGTGCACCTCCACGCCTCCGATGCCGAGCTCGGGCGGCTGATCGACCGCGCCGGCTCCTTCGGGCTGACCCTGCCGGACGAGCCCAGCAGCTTCGCCGCGCTTGCCGAGGCGATCGTCTACCAGCAGCTCTCACCCAAGGCGGCGGGCACCATCTTCGGGCGCTTCTGCGCCCTCTTCCCCGGCACGCCGAGCTGCCCGGGCCCGGACCAGGTGCTGGCCGCCTCCGAGGAGACGCTCCGCGGCGCCGGACTCTCCGGCTCGAAGCAGCGCGCGCTGCACGACCTGGCCCGGCGGTCGGTCGACGGCGAGCTGCCGACCCTCGAGGAGGCGCGGGGGATGGAGGACGAGGCGATCATCGAGAAGCTGGTCCGGGTGCGCGGAGTCGGGCGGTGGACCGCCGAGATGTTCCTGATCTTCACCCTCGGCCGGCCCGACGTCCTGCCCGCCGACGACTACGGCCTCCGCCGTGGCTTCCAGGTGGCCTTCCAGACCGAGGCCATGCCCAGCCGCGACGAGGTGGCCCGGCGCGGCGAGCGATGGGCGCCCTACCGCACCGTGGCGAGCTGGTACCTCTGGCGCGCCCTGGAGCATGCACCGTGACCGTCCGCCCCGTGCCGGCCGCCGGGGACCGCTCGCCCGTGCGCGCGGTGCTGCTGGACGTCGACGGCACCCTGGTGGTCGGCGGCCGGGCCATCCCCGGTGCGGCATCGACACTCGGCCGGCTCCGCGAGGGCGGCATCCAGATCCGTCTCCTGACCAACATCGACTCCCGGACCCCCGAGACGGTCTGCCGCGAGCTGGCCGTGGCCGGTATCGAGGTCCCGTGCGAGGCCGTCTTCACACCGGTGGTCGCCGCCCTGCGCTTCCTCGAGCAGCACCCCTCCGAGCGCTGCCACCTCCTGCTCACAGCCGAGCTGGCCGCCCGTTTCGCCGCCCACGACGCCGGGACCGGCCGCGCCGACTACGTGCTGGTCGGGGACTGCCGCGAGGTCGGCGGGTACGCGCAGCTGGATGCCGCCTTCCGCCGGCTGATGGATGGGGCCCGGCTGCTGGCCCTCCAGCGCGGCCGCTGGTGGCAGGCGGCCGACGGCCCCTCGCTCGACACCGGGGCGTTCGTGGCTCTCCTCGAGCACGCGTCGGGGCAGACCGCCCGCGGCTTCGGCAAGCCGTCGGCCGACTTCTTCGAGATGGCCCTGGCCGACCTGGGCTGCGCTCCGGCGGAGGTGCTGGTGGTGGGGGACGACCCCGAGACCGACGCCGCCGGCGCGCGCACGGTCGGCGCCCCCTGCGTGCTGGTGCGCACGGGCAAGTTCGGCTCCCGCGGCGGTGTGGTGGGAGAGGGGCATCCGGGAGTGGCCGCGGTGATCGATTCGATCGCCGATCTTCCGGCGCTGCTCGAAGCCGATTTCGGCATCCTGGGGCGGTAGCCGCCTCCTCCCACCCAGATCCCAGCCGCCCCATCCCACCGAGATCGCCGGCCGCCCACTCCCCCAGGTCATGGGCGGCCCCCGTATTCCACACCAGCAGCGAAACCATTTGACGTAGAGAATGCTCTGCTGGTATGCTCCCATCCCATGCGGAACGGTATGTCCACGCCCATCTTCTTCTCCCGGTGGGGTCAGATGGACTTCGTCCGCCAGGTCGCCTGCGCCTGTATGTAGGCCGCCCGCCGCGGCCGGCCAGAGCATCAGCCCAGATCGCTCCACCCGATACGGGCGCATCCATGAGTGAACGCTCGGGCTCTTCGGCCGCAGACTTGACGCCGATCCTGCCCATCGCCGGCCCCATCGGCCGGCCCCCGGAGACCGACCCGACGTGAGCCCCACACCCGGAACCCCCATCCGGCCGCCGATCGCGGCCCTGCCGGCGGCCCGACCGCTGTCCAGCCGGCCATGACCGCCGCTGTCCGCATCCCGGCCGACGAGCTGGACACGGCTGCCCGCGACCTCGAGGGCGCCGATGCGGAGGCGGTCCTCGCCTGGACCTTCGAGCGGTTTCCGCGGGTGGCGGTCGTCGCCAGCCTCCAGGCGGAGTCGGTGGTCCTCATCGACATGGCGAGCAGGCTGCGCCCGGGCGTTGACGTCATCACCCTGGACACCGGCCGCCTGCCCCAGGAGACCCACGACCTCATCGACACGGTGCGGAACCGCTTCCCCGTGACCCTGAGCGTGGTGAGCCCCGATCCCACCGAGCTGGCGGAGATGACCCGGGCGCACGGTGTCAACCTCTTCTATCTCTCCCCGGAGCTTCGGCACACCTGCTGCGACGTCCGCAAGACGCGGCCACTTGCCCGCGCGCTCGCGGGCTACGGCGCCTGGGTGACCGGGCTGCGCCGGGAGCAGTCGGCGACCCGCCGGGCGACCCCGGTCGTCTCCCGCGACGAGGGGCACGGGGGCATCGCCAAGGTGGCGCCGCTGGTGAGCTGGAGCCACGAGGACGTCTGGGCTCAGGTGCGCTCCCGCGACCTGCCCAGCCACGCCCTCTACGCGAACGGCTACACGTCGATCGGTTGCGCGCCCTGCACTCGGGCCACACGCCCCGGTGAGGACGAGCGCGCCGGCCGGTGGTGGTGGGAGGGGGATTCGATCAAGGAGTGCGGCCTGCATCCGGTCCTGACGGGACCCGGGTCGGCCGCGAATGTCGCCACCTCTCCGGGCCGGGCGGATGCCGGCGCGGAGTTCACCGCCGCCACCGCGGCCCAACCAGGAGCAGAGGGATGAGCCGAGGGCTGGTGATCTGGCTGACCGGACTGTCCGGTGCCGGGAAGTCGACGATCGCGACGCGGCTGGAGCAGGAGCTGAGGGTGCTGGGGCGCAACGTGACCGTCCTGGACGGTGACGAGGTGCGGACGCATCTCTCCAAGGGGCTGGGTTTCTCCAAGGAGGACCGGGACACCAACATCCGGCGCATCGGGTACGTGGCCGGGTTGGTGGCGGGTCATGGGGGGGTCGCGATCACGGCGGCGATCTCGCCGTATCGGGAGGTCCGGGACGAGGTGAGGTCGGCGACGCCGGGATTCGTGGAGGTCTACGTGCGCTGCACGCTGGAGGAGCTGGTGCGGCGCGACACCAAGGGTCTGTACGAGAAGGCGCTGCGGGGGGAGATCGCCAACTTCACGGGGGTGAGTGACCCCTACGAGGCGCCGCTCAACCCGGAGATCACGGTGGACAGCTCGCAGGAGACGGTGGAGGAGTCCGTGGAGCGGATCCTCGACCGGCTGGAGCGGCTGGGCCACATCTGGAGGGGGGTACGGCCCCGCCTCCTGGAAGGCGAGGAAGGGGCGGAGCTCCGCGCGGAGGCGGCCACACTGCTGGTGGTGGAGGTCGGGCCGCACGAGGCGGCCGACGCACTGATGCTCGGGACCGGAGCCTTCTCGCCGCTGCCGGGCTTCATGACCGGCCTTGACTATCGGGATGTGGTGGGATCGGGCCGCCTCTCGGGCGGCCAGCCCTTCCCCATCCCGGTGGCGCTACGTCTGGACGAGGAGGGAGTGCAGCGGATCCGGGGCAAGACACGGGTCGCGCTGCGCCACCAGGGCGAGGTGATCGCGGTGGTGGAGGTCGAGGACATCTACCGCACCGACGCTGAGACCGAGGCCCTCTCCGTGTACGGGACCGGCGATGACGCCCACCCCGGCGTCCGCCTGCTGCGCGCCTCCGGGCGCTGGGCGGTGGGCGGCGGCGTGACCGCGCTCCGCCGCCCCGAGACCGGCTTCCCCGGGTACGACCTCACTCCCCTGGAGGTGCGCAAGGCCAAGGCGGAGCGGGAGTGGGCGACCATGGTCGGCTTCCAGACGCGCAACCCGGTGCACCGTGCCCACGAGTACCTGCAGAAGGTGGCCCTGGAGAACATCGACGGGCTGCTCCTGCACCCACTGGTGGGCGAAACCAAGAGTGACGACATCCCCGCGGCGACCCGGATGGCCTGCTACGAGGAGCTGCTCGCCGGATACTTTCCGGCGGAGCGGGTGCTGCTCGCCACCAACCCGGCGTGGATGCGCTACGCGGGCCCCAAGGAGGCCGTGTTCCACGCGCTGATACGGCGCAACTACGGCTGCACCCACTTCATCGTGGGACGAGATCATGCCGGAGTTGGCAACTACTACGACACCTACGCGGCGCAGCGGATCTTCGACCAGTATGAGCCGGGGGAGCTGGGCATCGAGATCCTGCGCTTCGAGCACTCGTTCTGGTGCCGGGCCTGCGGGGGGATGGCGTCGACCCGGACCTGCCCGCATGCCGCCGAGCAGCGCTCGGTGCTGAGCGGGACCCGGGTGCGCGAGCTGCTCGCCCAGGGCGAGCAGCTGCCGGCCGAATTCACCCGCCCGGAGATCGCCGAGTTGTTGAGGGAGGCGCAGGCAGTCCAGGCGGCGGCTGACCCCGCCACCGCACAGACTCCCGCCACGGTGTCGACTTCGGCCGGGGCCGGGGCAGGTCCCGCGAGCCCGCCGGCGTCCCCCGGGGCGCGGCCGGGCTGAGAACGCTTCGATGAGCTACCCGGTCACGCTCCAGCTCCGCGGCCGCCGCTGCACCGTGCTCGGCGACGGGCCGCTCGCGGCCGACAAGGCCCGTGGGCTGCTGCGTGCCGGTGCCCAGCTGACCGTGATCGCCGCCACTCCCTGCACCGAGCTGGAGGCCCTCCAGGCCGAGCCCCGGCTGACCCTCCTCCGCCGCGGCTACACCCCCGGCGACCTGGCCGGCACCTTCCTCGCCATCGACGCGTCGGGTGACGAGGAGATCAACCGGCTCAGCTTCGCCGAGGCGGAGGAACGGGGCGCGCTCATCAACGTCGTCGACCAGCCCGAGCGTTGCGACTTCTACGCGCCGGCACTGGTCCGGAGGGGCCCGCTCAGCGTGGCCATCTCGACGGACGGCGAGAGCCCCTTCCTGGCCGGCGCCGTCCGCGCGCGCCTGGAGCGCATCCTGGGAGAGGAGTGGGGGCCGTTCACGGCTCTGGTCGGCGGGGTGCGCCGGAGGCTGCGCGAGCGCGGTGTGCCGATCGCGGAGCAGACCCCCGTGTACCGGCGGCTGCTCCGCTCTGAGATCCGCGATCTTCTTCGGGACGGGCGCGCCGAGGAGGCCCGCTACGCCGCCGTGGCGATCGAGACCGCCGCCGGCAGGCCCCGGACCGGATCCGTCGCCCTCGTTGGCGCAGGCCCCGGCGACCCGTCGCTGCTCACCCTGGCGGCTCGGGAGCTGCTCGCCGAGGCCGGGGCCGTCTACCACGATTCGCTCGTCGATCCGCGCACCCTCGCCCTCTGCGGCCCCGGCGCGCGGCTCGTCGACGTCGGCAAGCGGGGCGGGCGCGAGTCCGCCGACCAGGGGTGGATCACGGCCCAGCTCATCGAGGCCGCCCGCTCCGGGGAGGACGTGGTCCGGCTCAAGGGCGGCGACCCGTTCGTCTTCGGCAGGGGAGGGGAGGAGCTCACCGCCCTCCGCCACGCCGGCCTCGAGGTGGTGGTCGTCCCCGGGGTCAGCTCGGCGCTGGCCGCGCCGGCCGTTGCCGGCATCCCGGTCACCCTGCGGGGGCTCGCCTCCTCGCTCGCGGTCGTCACCGGCTCGGAGTGGGACGGGTCGAGCCCCGAGCGGCTCGAGGCCATCGCTTGCGCGGTCGACACCCTGGTGGTGCTCATGCCGCTGGGCAACCTCGCGATCATCTGCGCCCGGCTGGTGGCGGCGATCGGTCCCGACCGGCCCGCCGCGCTGGTGGCCTCGGCGACGCTCCAGGAACAGAGGGTGGTGCGCGCCCCCATCGCCCGCATCGCGCGCGCAGCGGCGGAAGCGGGGATCGCCTCGCCGGCGACGCTGGTGGTCGGCGAGGTGGTCGACGCCATCCCGCTGCAGCAGGTGGGCGACTTGGTGGCGAGCGCCGGGGTCGGTCCCGGCATCGGTGAGGCGGTGGCAAGCGCCGGGCCGCGCCCCGGCATCGAGGAGGTCGGCAGATGATCGGCGAGCAGGAACTGGCGATCCCGCCCGTGGTCGCTGCGGAGATCGAGGACTTCGAGCGGCGCGCCCACGCGTTCGCCACCGGCGAGGAGAGCGAGGACACCTTCAAGCCCTACCGCCTCTCCTACGGCATCTACGGCCAGCGCCAGGACGGCTATCAGATGGTGCGCGTCAAGATCCCGCACGGCCGCCTGACCTCCGCTCAGCTGGAGGCGCTCGCCGACTTCAGCGAGCGGTTCTGCGATGAGGGGGAATACCCGGGTGGCGGTGGTCGCGGCATGGGTCACGTCACCACGCGGCAGGACATGCAGTTTCACTTCGTGCCGCTCGCACGGGTGGCGGAGGCGATGCGCCACCTGGCCCGCGCGGGCCTGACCACTCGTGAGGCCTGCTTCAATACGGTGCGCAACATCACCGGCTGCCCCCTCGCGGGCGCCTGCGGCACCGAGGCGTTCGACATCACCCCGTATGCGCAGGCGGCCACGGAGCTCTTCCTGCGCAACCCGATCTGCCAGAACCTGCCACGCAAGTTCAAGATCGCCTTCTCCGGCTGCGAGACCGACTGTGGCCTGGGGGCGATGCACGATATCGGTGCGGTCGCGCGGGTGCAGGACGGTGAGCGCGGCTTCAAGGTCTGGGTCGGCGGCGGGCTGGGCAACTCTCCGCGCCCGGCCACACTCCTCTACGAGTTCGTCCCGGTGCGCCGCTTTTACCCGGTTATCGAGGCCATCATCCGCGTCTTCGACGCCGAGGGCCCGCGCAAGAACCGCAACCGCGCTCGGATCAAATTCCTCTTCGACAAGACGTACACCGCCGAGACGTTCCGTGCCCGGGTTGAGGAGGAGGTCGCCGAGCTGCCGTCCGACGCGTGGTCGTACCGGATCCTCGACGGGCTGCCGGAGCGTGTGGATCGCGAGGCGGGAAGCCGTGAGGCGCTCAGCCCGCTGCCCACTTTCAGCATCGCCGGGGTGGCGCGAGGAGTCCAGTACGCGCGCTGGCGCGTCACCAACGTGATGGCGCACCGGCTCGAGGGGTACGCCCTGGTCTCGCTCCGCCTCACACTCGGCGATATCACGTCCACCCAGCTGCGGGTTGCCGCGGAGGCGGCGCGGCGCTGGAGCGGGGACGAGGCGCGCGCCAGCGCGGGGCAGAATCTCGTGCTCCGCGACGTGCGCGTCGACGAGCTCTCGGCGCTCTATGACTTCCTGCTGCCCCATGGGCTCGCCGAGGCCGAGGCGCTCGGCATCCGCGACGTCGTGACCTGCCCAGGGGCGGACACCTGCAACCTAGGAATCACCTCCTCGCGGGGGCTCGGCCGCGCCGTGAGTCGCTGGCTGGATGACGGGCGGCTGCAGGACCTGCCGGAGTTCGCCGGCACCAGTATCAAGGCGAGCGGCTGCCCCAACTCATGCAGCCAGCACCACATCGCGACCGTCGGCTTCTACGGCAACAGCAAGCACGTCGGGGACGACCCGGTGCCGCACTACATGCTGATGCTGGGCGGCGGCATCGACGCCCGCGGTGCCCGGATGGCCCAACCGGTGATGAAGATCCCGGCCCGCCGCGTCCCGGTCGCCCTCGAGCGTCTGGTCGCCCAGTACCGCGAGGAACGGGGCGGTGGCGAGCTCTTTACGCAGTGGGTGGAGCGGGCCGACCGAGACGCCGTCAAGGCGCGGCTCGCCGACCTGACCCTCAGCGACGCGCCCACCGCCGAGGAGATCGTCGACTGGGATCAGGACACCGCCTTCACCGGCAAGACCGGTGAGGGGGAGTGCGCCGTCTAGCTCTATGAGGATTCCGGTGCGGTGCGTTCCGGCGTGTGCTCGACGGTGAGCTCCACGCCCGGCTTCGCCCTGGCCAGCGCAGGCAGGATGTGATTGAGCACTTGCTCGGCTGTGGCCTTGTGCCGGTTGCCCGCCGCGGTGATCTGATACCAGCCCGCGCTGTCCTTGGAGAAGTAGTAGTAGAGCCGGCCGGTCGTGGAAGTGAACGTGATGCGGTACTCGGTGTTGCGTAACGCCATCGCCTCGTCTCACACCTCCGCTGGACAGGGCGAAACTGTACCTTCTGCTCATCCGGTGATGAGCAGCGTGGCGGGATCGGGCCAGGCGTAACGGAGCTTGTACACCTCACCGCGGAGCCGGCTCGGATCGCCGCCCGGCGGGTGGAGGCGGTCCCGACCCACGCGCCGTCCGCCCCGCGCCTCGTAGAAGCGCTGGGCGCGGACGTTCTGCTCCAGGACCCAGAGGGAGAGCCCCGAGGACGGCCGCTGCTCGATGACGGCCTCGGCGGTGAGCGCCATCAGCCGGGTCCCGATCCCCTGGCGCTGGTGGGTGTGAGCGACGTGAAGGTTGTCGAGATACGCGCCCCAGGTGGGGTTCTCGTCGAGGATCGAGTAGGCGAACCCGACCAGGGATCCGGCCTCCTCGGCCACGATGGCGAAGCGGTCGGCGGGCTGCTCACGCAGCCGCGCCGTCCAGAAGGCGAGCCGCTCGGTCACGACATCCCCGTCGAGGAAGGTGTCCGCGTAGGCGCCCCGGTAGTTGCGCCGCCAGCTATCGGCGTGCAGGGCTGCGACCGGGCCGGCATCGTGGGTGCCGGCGCGTCGGAACTGAACGCCGCCATTCCGGGCGATTGCGACATGCTCCCCGTGGGAAGGCTGGCCCGCGGTCGCCGGCGTCGGCTGGGGGTCACGGTCTGCCACGTCGGGGAACTCCTCGCGGTGGGCTGACTGGCGCTCGCCGGATCGGCAGTCGATTTCAACCGGGGCAGCGGGCCACCCCGGTTCACAATACCGGCGTGGCCACCCCTCCCGTTCCTGGTAGTGCCTACGCAGGCGTCGGTTCGCGTGCGACGCCGGCGGGGATCTGCCATCTGATGGAGCGGTTCGGCTCCGAGCTGGCTCGGCGCGGCTGGACGCTCCGGTCGGGCGGCGCCGTCGGGGCGGACAGCGCCTTCGAGAAGGGGGCGCGGGCGGCCGGCGGGAGGTGTGAGATCTACCTGCCGTGGCCCGGATACAACGAGCATGCCGAGGGTCGCCTGGTCGAGGCGTCCCCGGAGGCATACGACCTCATGGCGCAGATCCACCCCGTCTTCGCGCGCCTGCCCGGGAGCAGCCGGCGGCTGCACGCGCGCAACGCCCACCAGATCCTCGGCGCCGACCTCCAGTCGCCGGTCGCGATGGTGGTCTGCTGGACGCCCGGGGCCAGGGGGCGCGGCGGCACCGGGAGCGCCATCCGCCTGGCGCGGTCGCGGGACATCCCGGTGCATGACCTCGCGGACATCGCCGCCCGGCGCCACATGGGGGAGTTGCTCGGGCTCGAGGTCGAGCCTCCGCAGGACGCGGGCGCTGACGGGGGGCAGCTGCCGCTTCCCCTCTGAGGTTCGCGCCTGCAGGGCGGGGCCCGGGTCGACCTCGCCCTGGGAAGCCGGTAGCGTTCCGGCGCATCCTCGCCCCGTCGATCGCGTGGCCGGGGCCGCCTCGCGGGTCGCCTGACCGGGCGCCGGCCCTCGGCTGCGTGAGCCGCCCGATTGACCATCTGCCCCGGCTGCGGATGGAGCAGATGCATCTACCCCAGACGCACCAGAACGCTCAGAGTGAGCGAATGGTCAGTGCAGAGGCGGTAGCCACATCCAGCCCTTCCCACACCGTCCTGGTCGTGGACGACGACCCCAGCTTCCGCGGGGCACTCGTCGAGTTGATCGGCATCGACCCCAGGCTGAAGGTCGTCGGGTCCGCTTGTGACGCAAGCGAGGGAGCCGAGATGGTGCGCTCGCTGCGGCCGACGGTGTGCCTCTGCGACGTCCGGCTTCCCGGTGGCGGTGGTGAGATCGTCGCGGCTGAGGCCCGCCGCTCCGCGCCAGAGACGCGGGTCGTGGCCCTCTCCGCCTGCGACGACACCAGCACGATCATGGGGATGTTCCGCGCCGGCGCAATGAGCTACATCGTCAAGGGCGCCGCCGGCGACGAGGTGCTCGATGGCATCCACAGGGCGATTCGCGGCCAGGCCTCCATGCCCGCCTGCGCCGCCACCGCGGTCGGCGCCGAGCTCCGTGGCCAGGAGGAGGACGCGCAGGGCAAGGTGATCCTGCTCCGCAACGTACTCGACCACGACCTCATGAACGTCGTCTTCCAGCCGGTGGTCGACATCGAAACCCGCGAGCCGATCGCCTTCGAGGCGCTCTGCCGGGTCAACTCGCCGCCGCAGCGGCCGCCGGACATGTGGTTTGCGGATGCCGCCGACAACGACCTGGGCCTCGAGTTTGAGCTGCAGGCGATCCGCCTGGCCCTCGGCCACCTCTCCCACCTTCCCGGTGGCTGCCCGCTTCACATCAACGCGTCGCCGGCCGTGGCGATGTCCAAGGAGCTGGCGTCCCTGCTCGAGGGTATCGGGCCGGAGAGGATCATCCTGGAGATCACCGAGCACACCCAGATCGAGAATTACCCGGCGCTCACCGCTGCACTCGCTCCGCTTCGCGCCGCCGGGGTGTTGATCGGTGTCGACGACGCGGGCTCTGGTTTCTCGTCCATGAGCCACATCGTCAATATGGAAGCCGACGTCATCAAGGTGGACATCTCGCTGGTGCGCGACATCCACCTCAACAAGATGCGCCGTGCCATGGTGGGTGCGCTCGCCGAGTTTGCGCGGCAGGCCGAAGCCCTGGTGATCGCCGAGGGCGTCGAGCTGGAGGAGGAGCGGGCCACTCTCATCACCCTCGGAGTGACCGCTGCACAGGGTTACCTCTTCGGGCGACCCGCGCCCTGCCGCTGTGCGACCCCGCACGTCGAGAAGCAGCCGGCAGCGGTAGTAGCCTCCGCCTGAGCCAGGCCAGCGGGGCCCGAACGCTCATCCGGTGTCGGGGGCGCGATCCTGCGGCGGACTGGAAGTCGGTGCCGCTGTGAGCGGCTCAGGCGACGTCGGGCGCACAGAGTCTCGGTCCGGGCCGTAGTCATCGGCGACGGGCGGCAGGGCCACGACGCCCTCGTCGGTGCGGACCAGCCGCCAGCCGCCCTCGTGCACTCTCCAGTGGTGAGCTCGGCAGATCGTGACAAGATTGGCCAGATCAGTCGAGCCGCCCTGCGCCCAGGGGCGGAGGTGGTGCACCTCGCCCCACGACGCCGGCCGGTGGCAGCCCGGCCAGACGCAGCCCCGGTCACGGGCCTGGACCGCCCGGCGGGTCGCCGTCGCCGGCACCCGGGTCGCCCGGCCCACGTCGAGGACCGCGGAGTCGGCGCCGAACACCACCCGGGTTACCGCGGCGTCGCAGCCCAGGCGCCGCGCGGTCTCGGCGGCGATCGGCCCACCCAGGTCCAGCTCGGCGGCCGGGGCTCCCTCCCGCCCCTGGACGGTCGCCAGGGTGGCGGTGACTTGAAGGTGGGGACGCTGGCCGGCGTGCTGGGGGAGCACTCCGCTGTCCAGGGTGTGGCCGGCGAGCTCCACCAGGGCGTCGGCGAAGCGCCGTTCCCGGCTGCGGTTGTCGCCCTCGCCGGGGGGACGGGCGAGCGGCTCCAGGGCGGTGCGCAGGGTGGCGCCTCCCTCGGTGTCGAGGAAGCCCCGGAGGAAGACGGCGCCGCCCTCGATGGTCTTGAGCTCCAGGAAACGCGCCTCCACCTGCTCGACCTGCTCGGTGAGGAAGCGGCGGGGGTCGGCGGCGTGGCGGAGGTGGGCGCAGTCGCGGCGGAGCTCGGCCACCGAGCGACGCCGGGCCTTGCGGAGCAGGGCGTGCTCATCGAAGGCCGGCGCGGAGGCTGACGGGTCGGCGGCGCCCGGCGGGTCTTCGGTCAACGGCTGATCGGCGGCACCTGGCTGTGCAGGGGCGACCGGCAGGCTTGCGATCCAATCGGCGGTGCGCGCCATCAGGGCCAGATGGGCGTAGCCGATCTCACCCCGGGCGAGGGCTCGGGTGCTCTCCGGCATCCGCGCCGCATGCTCGCCGACCACCAGAGCGTTCCACGCCGCGGTGCCGGTGAGGTGGCACTCCTCCTTGACCCAGTCGGTCGGCGAGTTGTGCCCCTGCCACTCGTCCTCCCCGCAGCCGGCCAGCTCAGTGACCATCTCGGAGAACTCCAGCTCCATCCGGTCGATGAGGCGTCGCCACGCGACCATCTCGTCGCGGACCGCCGGTCCGGGCCGGTCGCCGCGAGGGCGGGAGAGGAAGCGCTCGAGGGCGTCACCGACGGCGGCGAGTTCCTCGCCGACGCCCCCACGAGCCCCCACCTCTCGAACGGTCATCGTGAGTGATTATACCGAACAGTCGTTCGCATGGTCAAGGCGAAAACACCAACAAGCTGCACGAGCCGTTCCTCTCTGCGCCAGCCCCTTGACGTGACCATAGCGGCGGGTTTCGGCCCGGGTTCGAGGTGGGTGGGACGATCCTCACCGAACGCCTGGTGGCGGAGAGAACCGCCTGAACCGGCTGCGTCGCGGCCGGTAGACTGGATCCGAGATGCCACGCGTCGTGCTCGTCACGGGGGCCAGCAGCGGGATCGGCGCCGCGACCGCGCGTCGCTTCGCGGAGATGTCGCGCACCGAGCTGGTCCTCGTCGCCCGCCGCGAGGCGCGCCTCGAAGCCCTCGCCCGCGAGATCGGCGGTGCGACCGTGATCGCCGCGGACCTCACCGCGCCGGAGAGCGCGGAGCGCATCGCCACCGTCGTCGAGGAGCGTCACGGGCGGCTCGATGTGCTGGTGAACGATGCGGGCGCAAGCTGGAGCGGGCGCTTCGCCGAGGCCGGTTGGGCCAATGTGGCCAAGACCATGGACCTCAACTTCAATGCCCAGGTGCGGCTGACCGAGGCGTTGCTTCCCCTGCTGCGGCGGTCCGCGCCGAGCTCGATCGTCAACGTCGCGAGCACCGCCGGACGGGTGGCCCGGGCCGGTGTGGGTGCCTACTCGGCGAGCAAGTTCGCACTCTGCGGGTGGACCGACGCGCTCCACCAGGAGGAGCGCAGCCACGGTGTGCACGTCGGATTGGTGCTGCCGGGATTGGTCCCCACCGAGGGGTTCCCCGCCGAGCAGATACGGCGCCATCCCATCTTGCGCTGTTTCCTCGGTAGCGACCGGGGAGTGGCGGAGGCGATCGTCGACTGCGCGCTGCACGGGAGGGCGGAGCGCTACTCGCCCCGCTACTACGGGCTGGCGGCCGTCGTCCGCGCGGCGGCGCCCGGGCTGGTGCGGGCGGTGCTCGACCTCACGTCGGGGTGACTGCGCCCGGGCGGCAGGAGTAACAGGGGGCGCCCCCGGCGCAGTCACGCTCCCGCATCCGGAGACGTCGACTCGACCAGGGCACCCCCGCTGCTCGGCCCCGCAGTCCAGCCCCCGACGCCCCGGCAGGTGCCGCCCGGCACGCAGCTGATCGCGTTCAGCGAGAGCACTTGGCCGGCAACCTGCGGAGCGTCCACGAGGGTCCACCTCCCAGACGAGTAGCGCATGAGGACCGGCGGGATGGTCGGCACGGGCGTCCCGGACTCGTAGAGCACCCCGACGGAGGCCGATCCGACCGCCCAGCAGTCGCTGGACGTCGAGCAGGCGACGCCGGTCAGATACGCTTGGCCGAGAGCACTTGTGCTCGGGCTGTTGACAACGTGCCACTCCCCACTCGTGTAGTGCTCGATCAGCGGCTGGAGGAGTCCGGAACCCGGGACGGCGCACCCTGCGGCCGTGGTCGCTGCTGAGCACCCCACGGCCCAGCAGTCGCTGGCTCCGACGCAGGTGACAGCGTCCAGAGCGGTGGTGGCGGTGCCTCGGGAGTTCACCGTCCAGGTGCCCCCCGAGTATTCCTCTATCAGGGCGGACCCGTTTCCGTCTGTGGTCGTGGAGCCCACCGCCCAGCACTCGTCGACGCCGGCACACGTCACCGCGCTCAGCGAGGAGTTCGTGCCCTCACCTGCCGAGGAGGGCACCGCCTGCCAGCCATCGCCCGACCAGTGCTCGATAACACTGCCCAGACCCCAGCAGTCCGCTTCGGAGACGCAGGTGATGCCCTCGGGTCCGAAGCCCGACGTGACCGGGACGGAGGTCCAGCCCCCGCCCGACCAGTGGGCGAGGGCATCCGCGCCCGACGCCCAGCAGTCATCGCTGCCGGCGCAGCTGATCGAGGCCAGGCTGTCGTAAGCCGGAGGGCTCGCGGCGGGGTACCAGGGGCCCGGGCCACCGGTAAGGACCAGGGACTCGAGCGCGGGCCCCAGCCCCAGGGTCAGCGCCGCCACCATGACCATGACCACCGCGACGAGGAGGGTCGGCGCCAGGCAGGCGGCGCGTCGCGCCGGCGGGCGCGGGGGCTGGGCACGCGCGACGTGGCCCCGGCTCCCGTAACCGGCGTAGCCGGGGTCACCACCGGCGAATCTGTCGCTCACGATTGGACGGGATGGTCGCACCTGCCCACCCGGAGGGACAACGGGGAAACCCCCGCTCCCAACCCCCGGACCCAGCCCCCAGCCTCCATCCCGCTAGACTTCAGAGCCACGATGTGGAGATCTCATGCGCCCTCGATCCGGCCGCTGCCGTCCTGGGGCGCCATCGGGTCCGCGGGGATGCGAATGCGCCGGGGCGGCCTGACCGCCCCGCACGCGTGATCTGACATCCTCCTGAACCTGAGGTCCATCACATGAGCCAACGAATACTTTCCCTGCGCTGCCGCGCCTGCGGCAACACCACCCCGATCGCGGCCACCCACGCCTGCGATCTCTGCTTCGGCCCCCTCGAGGTGGCCTATGACTACGCCGAGATCGGCCGGCGGGTCTCTCGCAAGAGCATCGAGGCGGGCCCCGCGAGCATCTGGCGCTACCGCGACCTGCTGCCCGTGGAGGACGAGCTGGAGCCGATCACCCTCGGCGAGGGCTGGTCGCCGCTGATACGCGCCCGCAACCTGGGCGACCTGCTCGGCCTGCGCAACCTCTACCTGAAGAACGACACCCAGAACCCGACCAACTCCTTCAAGGACCGGGTGGTGAGCGTCGCCGCCAGCTGGGCACGTGGGCACGGCTTCGACACCCTCGCCTGTGCCAGCACGGGCAACCTGGCCAACGCCGTCGCCGCCTACGCCGCCCACGCCGCGATGCGCGCGGTGATCATCATCCCGGCCGACCTCGAGTCGGCCAAGAGCTCGACCACCGCGGTGTTCCGCCCCACCCTGGTGCGGGTCAACGGCACCTACGACGACGCCAACCGGCTCGGCAGCGAGCTGGCCGACGAGGTCCCCTGGGCCTTCTGCAACATCAACGTCCGGCCCTTCTACAGCGAGGGCAGCAAGACCCTGACCTACGAGACCGTGGAGCAGCTGGGCTGGCGCCTCCCCGACGAGATCGTGATCCCGATCGCCTCCGGCTCCCAATTCGTCAAGGCCGAGAAGGCGATCCGCGAGCTGGTCGATCTCGGCTTGGTCGACGGGCCGCCCCACACCCGGCTCACCGGTGCCCAGGCCTCCGGCTGCGCGCCCGTCGCCGACGCCTTCGCGGGCAACCACCCGGTCACACCGGTCCGGCGCCCCGACACCGTCGCCCGCAGCCTCGCCATCGGCAGCCCCTCGGACGGGGAGGACGTCATCCGCGCCGCCCGCAAGAGCGGGGGCGTGGTCGAGAGCGTCAGCGACGACGAGATCCTCGACGCAGTGGAGCTGCTCGCCCGCACCGAGGGAGTGTTCGCCGAGACCGCCGGCGGGGTCACGGTCGCGGTCCTGCGCCGGCTCGCCGAGGCGGGCAGGTGGAAGGGCGACGAGGTGGTGGTCGCGTACATCACCGGCCACGGCCTCAAAACTGCGGAGGCACTCGAGGGTCGCAGCCAGCTGGACGAACCAATCACCCCATCGCTCCGCGCCTTCACGGAGCGCTACCGGGCCGAGATGGACCGGGCTCCTCAGCCGGTGCGCCCGCGATGACCACGCCCGCCGAGCTCCTGGGGGGCTTCGATCCCAGCGCCGGCTTCATCGGCCTGCTCGGCCTCCAGGTCGACGAGGTCACCCCGACCCGCGTGACGGCCCACCTCGAGATCCGCGAGCAGCACCTGCAGCCGTACGGCCTGGTCCACGGTGGCGTCTACGCCGCCGTCGCCGAGACCTTGGCGTCGATCGGGGCGATGGTGGCGGCGGGGAGCGACGGCTCCGGCAGGGGGGCCGTGGGGCTGGAGAACCACACCAGCTTCCTCCGCACCGCCCGCGCCGGGCAGAGGATCGACGCCGAGGCGACGGTGCGGCACGCCGGGCGCCGGGTCCACCAGTGGGCGGTGACCATGCGTGACGCGCAGGACGGCCGCGAGCTGGCGACGAGCACCGTCCGGCTCCTGCTGGTGGACACCGAGAAGGTCTGACCCGGCCGGTCGGGCGGTCCGTCGGGCGCTGGTCCGCCGTCGGCTCGTGACCAGGGTCACATAAGCCGAGCCGGGGGCTGCCCACGGCCCCTACACTGTCGCCCGATGATCGAATCTGCCCTCACGGTCGACTCCACCAAGTTCGGCACCGCCCGGATCGTCAGCCGCCGCGACTTCGCCGAGGGTCTCTGGGTGATGCGGATCGCCACCGACTTCGACCTCGGCTACCGGCCCGGCCAGTACTGCACCCTCGCGCTCCCGATCGGCGACCGCCTCATCGAACGGCCTTATTCGATCTGCTCGTCCCCCGAGGAGGGCGAGATCGAGCTGTTCATCGAGCGGGTCCCGGAGGGCGAGCTGACCGTTCCCCTCCACAGGCTGGAAGTCGGTGCCGAGATGCCGGTCCGGCGCCGCTGCAAGGGCCTCTTCCTGAAGGAGGCGCCGGTCGAGGGCCAGGCCCACATCTTCGTGGCGACGGTCACCGGGATCGCCCCCTTCGTCTCCTGCATCCGCACCCTGCTCCGGCGGCTCGACCGCGGCGAGTGGTCTCCGGCGGGGAGGGTGGTGCTCCTCCACGGCGCGAGCGTCTCCTCGGAGTTCGGCTACCTGGACGAGATGGGGGCACTCACCGAGAAGTTCGACTGGTTCGAATACGTCCCCACCATCAGCCGGCCCTGGCTGGACCCCGAGTGGCCCGGGGAGCGGGGCCGGGTCGAGGACGTGGTGCGCAAGTACGCCGACCGGCTCGAGCTGCGCCCGGGTTCGGCCTCCGCGTTCATCTGCGGCAACCCGCAGATGATCGACAACGTCAAGGGCGCGCTCCGCAGAGGCGGCTTCGAGGCCGCTGCGGTCCACGAGGAGCAGTACTGGCCCGAGTGAGCGGGTGCACCGTCCGGATGCACCCGGGGTCGGTTCCGCGGATTCCGGCTAACCCGGCGGATTCCGGCTGAGTCGAGACTTCAGGGGAAACCCTGATGTCCGTGCTCTCGCCGGTCTCTACCTTGGGCGCCGTGAGAGTCGTCGTGCAGAGCGGAGATGGGGGAGACGTCGCCCGTCCAGCATGGGTTGCCCGGCCCGCGTCGGGCCGGCGCCAGCCGTCGCGGCGCCACCTCGCGCCGATCCCGCCGCCTGGGTCGAGCCTCCGCTCGATGTCGAGCGCCCCGCCCGCGGCGGCAGGACGCGCGTTCTTCCTCTCCTCGAGCTTCATCCCGACCGCGGTGATGGCGTACGTGGTGACGGCCCTCGTGCTCGGTCTCACGGGGGTGGTGACCCTCGGCCCCTTCCTCATTCCCGAGTTCAGCACCCAGTGGGGGGCGTGGCTCCTGAACCCGGGAGCCTACGTTCTCTGCCTCCCGATGATCCTTCTCGTGGCGCGCAGCTGCGTCGGGGGCGGGTGGTGGCAGATCGGCCTGCTGACCTGGCTGGTCGTGGGTGCCGGGCTGGCCATCTTCCCCTGGGCCTCGCCCCTCATCCTATGCGGCCAGCCGCTGGTGTTCACCGCCCTCCACCGCGTGGCCTCGATGCCGAGCTAGCGCAACCGACCTCCTACACTGTCGTGCTGATGGACGCCGAGCGCGTGATCGCCGCCGCCCAGGCCGTCGAGACGCCGGTTGCGACTGTCGACGTCACCGCGATGGAGTCCAACCTCGCCGCCATGCAGGCCCGCGCCAACGCCCGCGGCCTCGCGCTCCGGCCTCATGCCAAGACCCACAAGAGCGCCTTCGTCGCCCGTCGCCAGCTCGAGCACGGCGCGACCGGGTTGACGGCGGCGACGCTCACCGAGGCCGAGGTCTTCGCCGCCGCCGGCGCCGGCGATCTCCTCATCGCCTTTCCCCCGGTGGGGGAGATGAAGCTGCGCCGGCTGGCGGCGCTGGCGGAGCGGGTCGGGCGGCTCGCGGTGAGCACCGACAGCGTGGAGGTGGCCGCCGCCCTACCCGAGCAGGTGGAGGTGCTCTGGGAGGTGGACAGCGGGCACCACCGGGTGGGCACCGCGCCGGGGGAGGCCACCGTCGCCGGAGTGACCGCGCTCGTGGCGGCGATCGGAATGGAGCGGTTCCGGGGGCTTCTCACCTTTCCCGGCCACGCGTACGCCGTCGCCGACCGGGCCGAGCTGGCCCGGGTCGCCCAGGCCGAGCAGCAGGTGATGCTGGAGACGGCCGCCCAGCTCCGGGCCGCCGGCATCGCCGTACGGGAGCTGAGCGTCGGCTCCACGCCCACCGCCTCGTGGACTCAGGCCGGGCCGACCGAGATGCGGCCGGGTTCGTACGTGTACGGCGACGCCCAGCAGGTGGTGCTCGGAGCCATGACCGTGGAGGAGTGCGCTCTCGGGGTGGTGGCCACGGTGGTCTCGACACCCGCGTCCGACCGGGCCGTCATCGACGCCGGGTCCAAGGCGCTCGCCGCCGACGCGCGGCTCAGCCTGCTCCGCGGCTACGGAATCGCGGCCGGGCACCAGGACCTGGTGCTGGAGCGGATGAGCGAGGAGCACGGGATGCTCGTGGCCACGGGTGGCCGGACCGGGCTGCGCATCGGCGACCGCCTCCTGGTCATCCCGGCCCACTGCTGCACCACGGTCAACCTCCATCCGGCCGTGCTGATGGTCGAGGCCGGGAGGGCGTGGTGGGACCCGGTGGCGGCGCGCGGCTGGCAGGCAATAGCCGCCGGGACGCCCGGCCCTCCGGGGGTGGTTGACGGCGCAACGAGGCTCGGTGGCTAGACTGGAGAGCATGACCGCGCCGAGTGGCCGCGCCATCGCCGTCGTTTCGGTCCACGCCTCTCCTCTCAGCGAGCTGGGGCGGGGGGAGAACGGCGGGATGAATCTCGGGGTCCGGCGCCTCTGCGAGGGTCTCGCGGAGCGGGGGGTGCCGACCGACGTCTTTGTCCGCCGGGA
>PMYJ01000185.1 GCA_003170875.1 Candidatus Dormiibacterota bacterium
AACAGTGAGCTCATGCCCCGGGCTCGCAAGCTGGCCTCGGAGTGTGAAGTGCGGGTGGTCGAGAGGCCGGAGCTCACCCGGCTCCTGCAACTCGCGGGGATGGTGGAGAGCCCGGTCCTGCTCGACCCGCCTCCCTGCAACCGCTGCGGTGTCCGCCTGGTGCCCCGAAGTGGCCCTTTCGGTCCGTTCTGGGGATGCCGCAACTTCCCCCAGGGCTGCCATCACCGCGCGCCCTACCGGTATTCGCTGGTTCTCAGGGCGCTACAGTGGTCGCAGATCAGCCGGCCCACCGCGGCGGCTCCGCCCGAACTCGTCGATCGACCTGGAGCCTCGTCGATCTCAGTGGTCGAGCTGGTGCGGAGGCGCTGGTGGGCCCCCGGCGCGCGGGGCCGGGCGGCGGCATCGAACTTGGTGAAGCGGGGCTGAGGGCGATCACTTCACCCCACCGGCCCAACCACCGAGCCATCCACAACCCCCTCGGGCCCCTCTGGCGATCCTGCGCTCGGGCTGAACGGCCAGCGCTCGGCGGTGAAGCGCCGGATCTGAGCGACCGAGGATCAAACGTCAGGTCACCGCGCCTGAAGAATCGCCTTGGGGGCCGTCGAGGCCACTCACCGGCGCTCCGGGGGCTTACACACGGCGCAGGCTCGGCGGCCGCCTACTCGATCAGAGGCCAGGAGCACAGCCTCGATTGGCGCAGCGTCACCGCCCGTCCTCTCCACGCGTCGCTGGCCATCGCGCAGGCCGGGGCAATCGGCGGTGCGGTGGTACGCCTGCCCGCCTGAGGAGATGAAGACGGTGCCTGTATTGCGGCAGGCAACACACCATGCCGGCCTGATCCCGTGTGGACACAGTTCCTCTTCCAACAGCGGAAGTCTACGAGGTCTTCGTAGTCGCCGCAATTGGCCCATCCCAGGCCGCGTGAGACTGGCCGGCCCGCTCAGGTGACCGATTGGAGTCCTACGCGACGACCATGAAGTGGGATGAGGAGGTGGATGCGTGCGATGCGGCGCAGGAAGGAAGCTCCAGTGAGTGAGAGCCTACTCTCGAGAACCTGAAGGATTGTGCTCATCCAGGGCTCCGGGGCGATTCTGAATACGAATGTGAGCACCTTCCTTCCAAGCTGGATGTCGCGAGTTCGAGTCTCGTCTCCCGCTCCACGACTTAGCTTCCGAGTTGAGTGTCTGCTCCTGCTAGCAATCGACATATGCACGGGCACGGCTTGATCGCCGACGTCTAGGTCAGGATGCTTACGTGCACCATGGTCTGGGCCCGGGCTACCTTGACGGCCCGAGGGTCGTCAGGAACGTTGATCACGGCTCTGCTGTTGGCCAGGCGATAGGCTCCGGACCTCGGGATTGACACAGTGAGGGGGGAGCTCCCCGGCCAAGGCGGCCAGCGCGTTGGCGGCGGTCAGTTCCGCCATGGCTGCGCGGGTCGTCACCGTCGCGCTGCCGATGTGAGGAGCCAGCACCGCAGTGCGGCACGCGGCCAGACCCGGTGCCATCCTCGGCTCATCCTCGTAGACGTCGAGTCCGCACGCAGCGATCCATCCCTCGCGCAGCGCCCGCACCAGTGCCACCTCGTCGATCACCGGCCCGCGCGAGGAGTTGACCAACACCGAGGTCGGCTTCATTCGGCGCAGCGCACGTTCGTCGATCAGGTGGTAGGTTGACTCGGTGAGCGGCGTGTGAAGCGAGACCACGTCACTCTCGGCAAGGAGCGACTGAAGGTCATCGAAGACTCGGACACGTGTGGCTAGATCATCAGGTACCCGAACGCCGACACTATCATAGGCGCCGATCCTCATGCCGAAGGCGAGGGCTCGTCGGGCCACCGCTTGGCCGATGCGGCCGAATCCGACAATGCCGAGAAGCGAGCCTCGGAGCTCCAAGCCTAGCAGGTAGTCGGGCGTCCAGCCGGGAAACTCGCCGGACCGCATCGTCATGTCGCCCGCAACGATGCGACGAGCGGCCGCGAGCAGCAGTGCGAAGGTGAGATCCGCCGTGGCGTCGGTGAGCACTCCTGGCGTGTTGCCGACGCTGACGCCGCGCTCGGTGGCCGCCACGACGTCGACGTTGTCATATCCGACGCCATAGACACATACACTCCGAAGCCGCGGACTCGCGGCGTCGAGGACGGCGCCGTCGATGCGGTCACCAAACTGGGGACAGAGAACGTCGACGGGATGAGTCCTCAGCTCAGCGCAGAGCTCATCGTGAGTGGGTAGGTGGCCGAGGACCCGCAATGTCGCGGCCTCGAAAACCCGCGCTGGGAAGGGATCGGGCAGAGCAAGAGTGCAGAGAATATCGACCATGGCCGAATGCTACGACACCCGCTGTCCGCCGCGCGCCGATCCGGCCGAGCTGGACGCGCCGATTCTCGGGCAGGCCCAGCCGGCTCCGCTTTCAGCACGGATGGTCGATCCGGCCGCGCCCCGGACTGCAGGCGGCTTCTTCGACGCGCCACGTGCCGCCGCCGGCGAGATGGCACATGAGTTCGCTGGTGAGTCACGTCGGGCACGATAGCCGGAGTCCTCTAGATCACAGGTCGCATCGGGCTCGATGGCGCTTCGTCCGGTTTCGAGGATTCGCCCGGCGATAGTGACGCGCCTGTGGCTGTGCACCGCTGCGGTTCGCCTGGGTGCGCAATCTTGGGGCAAGCCTGAGATTGCGCCGGTCCATCCGTGTTGACTAGGATGCCGCCATGCGGGTGTTCTGCGCTCCGAACGCCTTCAAGGAAGCCTCAGCGTCAGCGCGGCCGCCCAAGCGCTGGCGCTGGGGGCTCGTGACGAGGGGCCGAAACTCAGATGCTGCCGATGGCCGATGGCGGTGATGGCACCCTAGATGTCCTCCCGTCGGCAGCACACTGGAGTCGTGTCGAAGGCCATCAGATCTGTGGGCCGCTGGGTCGTCCGGTGAGAGCCCGCCTGGGCAGGATGGACGAATCGACAGCTGTAGTGGATGTGGCCGAGGTCGCCGGGCTGAGGCGGGTCGGGGGGCGGCTCCGCCCCCTGTAAGCGACGTCCCACGGCGTTGGCGAGCTCATCGCGCGTGCTCTCGACAGCGGCGCATCTCATTTGGTGGTGGGGGTGGGCGGCTCAGCCTGCACTGATGGTGGCAGCGGCCTGCTGGTTGCCCTCGGGGCCCGCCTGCTCGACCGTTCAGGTCAGCCGCTGTGACTTGGAGGCGGGGCGCTGGTCGAGCTAGATCGGGCGGACTTCAGGGGTTGACCCGAGGCTGAAGAGGTGCGGGATCGACGTGGCCGGCGACGTCAGCAACCCGCTTCTGGGCGATCAGGGGTCCGCGGCCGTCTTCGGACCTCAGAAGGGGGCGAGCCCGGTAGACGTGGCTCGTCTCGAGGCCAGACTGGAACGCCTCGCCCTGATCCTCGAACGGGACGCTGGGGTGCCCTCCGTCGGTGCGGACCCTGGCCGGCGCGTGTGCCGCCTGGGGTGCCGCCTACGGGCTCGCCGCCCTCGGAGCCCGCCCTCTCCCCGGCGCGGCGCTCGTTGCCCGCGCGGTCGGGCTGGACGAAGCCCTGAAAGCCAGCGACGTGGTGATCACCGGCGAGGGACGCCTCGATCACCAGACGGCGGCCGGAAAGGCGCCGAATGCGGCTACTGCCTTCCAAGCTGGATGTCGCGGGTTCGAGTCCCGTCTCCCGCTCCACTCCCCGATTTCGAGTTGAGTAGCAGCTTCTGCCAGCCTTCTTAGAGGGCTTGCGGCGGCCGTCGAGAGCCCTCACGTGCTCGCAATGGTGCAGACAGCGAGGGCGAAGCCCTTGACAGGAGGAGCGGACTGAGGCCCACTCAGACTCGTCTCAGCAGGGCCCGCGCGGGCTCCTGAGCGCCGGGGGAGCCCGTTTCGGGAGGTGTCCATGACCACTCCGCCAGACCTGGCGACAGCTGCCCGCGGCGCGGCGGGATCGGGTGCCGAGGTGGCTCGGCTGCATGCCGCGGCAGAGCCCGACTTTGCTCGGTACGAGGTCCTCAAGGACATCGTCGACGAGTGCATCGACCTGTCCCTCAACTACCGTCAGAGCGGTCACCCGGGCGG
>PMYJ01000171.1:0-23459 GCA_003170875.1 Candidatus Dormiibacterota bacterium
ACCGAGCGATGCCGGCCGCCGGTGCAGCCCACGGCCACGTGGAGGTGGCGGCGGCCCTTGGCCGCGTAGTGGGTCGACGCCCAGGAGAGCAGCTCGCTCAGACGATCGCAAAGCTCATCGGTGTGGGGATCGGCGAGGACGTAGTCGCGCACCCGGGCGTCCAGCCCGGTCCGGGGTCGCAGCTCGGGATCCCAGAAGGGATTGCGGAGAAGACGGACGTCGACCACCCAGTCAGCCTCCACCTCGGGCCCGAACTTGTACCCGAAGGAGGAGACCGCGACCCGGAGCGGCGCCTCCCCGCCCGCCGGGGCCACCAGCTCGACCACGCGACGGCCCAGCTCCTCGGGGCTCAGCTCGCCGGTGTCGATGACGGCGTCAGCCGCGGCACGGAGGCCGGTGAGCAGGTCCTGTTCGCGCCGCACTGCCGCCGCCGGGCCTCCGGCTGCGCTGCACGGATGGGGGCGGGTGCTCTCTGCGAGGCGCTTGAGGAGCACCGGTTCGGGGGCCGTGAGGTACAGGACGCGCACCCCGGCGGGGGGGATCAGACCGGTGATCGCCCCGCCCTGGCGGGCGTCGACCACCGCCACGTGCGGAACCTCCCGCGGCTCCTCGGCCCAGGCGGCGACGAGATCGGGGCTCAGGTTGTCAACCACCGCCGCCCCGGCAGCCTCCAGGGCGCGCGCCGCGGTGGCCTTTCCCGCCCCGCTCATGCCGGTCAGGATCCAGGCTTCGGGCGGCACCGCGTCAGCAGTCATCTCGCCGCGATTGTAGGGGGGAGTGGGCACGGGCGCCTTGTGGTCGGCACGTGACGTAGCTGAGGCATCTTCTCCGGGGGACGGCCATACGCTGGTGCACGCATCGATCACATGCAGAGGTTCGGCCAATGCGGGTGAGAATCAGAGATCTGGCGGCGCACCTGGGGTCCCCGCTCTTTCTCCTCCTGGCGGGGCTCTGCGTCCTGCTGCCGTTCGCGAGCGTGTCGTGCAACGTCAGCGCAGACCAGGGGCTGATCTCATCGGAGACCTCAATCGGCGGGACCTCGAGCAGCGGACTGAGCGCCGCCGAGCAGCCCTGTCTGCAGAGTCTCAGCAACTGGAACTGGGCCACGTACACGGGCGTCAACCTTCTCGTCGGAAGCACCCCGAACGTGGACCTGCAGACGCCGAGCGGGTGTGGCTACCTGAGCCAGGAGGCCCGCACCGAGAGCCCGACCACATTCGACGCCGGCGTGATGAATCTCGGCGTGCAGCCCGCGATGTGGCTCCTCCTGGCGCTGATCCTCGCGGGCCTGTACTGCAGCCTGACCCGTCGCGTGGCCGGGGTCGCGATCGTCTGTGCCGCGGCCGCGGTCGCGGTGCTCGGCCAGTGGGTCATCGAGAGCGCGTCGATCCTGAGCAGGATGGGGGGACCCAACGCCTCCGAGGAGTTCTCCGTCCACCTGGGCATCGGAGCCCTCCTCTGCATCCTGGCCCTGGCGCTCGCCACCCTCTGCGCCGCCTCGACCACGTCCTGGTTCACGGACCTCCGCCGGCGTCTGACTCCCGCGATCGGCGAACCTCGGGTCACCGGAGCCGTCGGTGACCTGGGCGCAACCTGGCTGCCGCCTCCCTCACCCCTGGGCCCACCGCCCTGGGGCGCTCCCGGCAGTTTGCCGCCGCCTCCGCCTCCACCCCCGAGCCCGGGGCCACCGCCGCTGGGCCACCCCGGGAGTCCGCCCCCTCCCCCACCTCCGGGTCCACCGCCATGGGGCGGTCCCGCCAGCTGGCCGCCTACACCAGCTCCTTAATCCTCTGGGCCACCACCTCGGGTACCACCTCGGAGAGCTCCTCGACGCTCGCCAGGCCGATGGCCTCGACGGTGCCGAAACGGCGCAGCAGGGCGCGCTTGCGGACCGGACCGAGGCCGGGGACGACGTCGAGCCGTGAGCGGAGCGCCGACTTGGCCCGCCGGGCGCGGTGCTGGGTGATGGCGAAGCGATGGGCCTCGTCGCGGACCCTCTGGACCAGGAAGAGGGTGGGCGACTCCCGGGGCAGCACGATCGGCTCGGGGTCGTCGGGACGGAAGAGCTCCTCGTTGCGCTTGGCCAGGCCAAAGACGGCCACGTCCCCCAGCCCCAGCTCGAGGAGGACGCCCCGGGCCGCGCCGAGCTGACCCTTGCCCCCGTCGATGAGGAGGAGGTCGGGGAGTGCGGCGAAGCTCTCCTCCGGCCGGGCCCTGCCCCGCCGGGATTCGCCGGCTGCCACGCCCCGCGGATCGGCGCCATCCGGATCGGGCGGGGTCTCAGCGCCGTTGCTGCCGTCGGGATCGGCGACCGGGATGTCGCCGTCGGCCTCCTCTTGTACGGCACGGAGATGGCGGGCGAACCGGCGCCGGAGCGTCTCCGCCATGGAGGCGAAGTCGTCGGCGCCCTCCACCGTCTTGATCCCGAAGTGCCGGTAGTGACCGGGACGGGGCCGGCCATCCTCAAAGACCACCATCGAGCCCACCGAGTTGGTGCCCATGGTGTTGCTGATGTCGTAGCACTCGATCCGGCGCGGCGGGCTCTCCAGGTCGAGGCGGGTGGCGAGATCGGCGAGCAGCGCCTCGGTCCGCTCCGCCTCGAAGTCCTCGACGACCCGGCGCTGGCGCAGCGCGGCGAGGGCCGTCTCGCGCGCCCGCTCCACCAGCCGGCGCAGCTCGCCCCGCTGCGGGACCCGAACGTCGACCGGGCCGCCACGCTCGCCGGAGAGGAAGTCGGCGATGTCGACGAGGTCCTCGGCGGCGTCCGAGACGACGATGGTCCGGGGAAGCTGGGGTGACCCGCCGTAGAACTGGGGGAGGAAGGCGCTCAGGCACTCGGCCGGCGAGCGGTCGGCGACACCCTCGACCTCGTGGGTCTCCGAGCCGATCACCCGGCCGCCGCGGATGGTGAGCACCGCCGCCATCCCCCGCCCCGCCTCGACGACGATGGCGACGGCGTCGTGGTCGCCGCGCCGGCCACTCAGGACATCCTGCCGCTCGCTGATCCGGTCGATGGCCCGGAGACGATCGCGGAAGCGCGCGGCCAGCTCGTAGTCGAGGGACGTCGCCGCCTCCTCCATCTGCTGGCGCAGCTCATCGGCGAGCACCGGGCTCCGGCCCTCCATGAAGGTCTCGACCTGCTCCAGGAGATGGGCGTACCCGGCCTCGTCGATCCGCCCCTCGCAGGGCCCGCTGCAGCGCCTGATGTGGTAGTCGAGGCAGACCCGGCCCCTCCGGAAGACCTCGTCACCGCAGGTGCGGAAGGGGAAGATGGTGCGCAGCGAGCGGACCGTGGTGCGCAGTGACTGGGCGCTCGTGTACGGACCGTAGTAGCGCGCCCCGTCGCGCTGAACCTTACGGGTGTAGTAAGGGCGCGGAAAGAGCGTCGCCCGCTGGCCGGCCTCGCCCCGTGGCGCTCTCAGCTGCTCGCGGGCGGTGCCGGGAGCGTGGGTGTCGGGGCTGCCCGGTGCCGGGATCTTCAGGTACAGATAGTTCTTGTCATCTTTGAGTCGAACATTGAAACGCGGTCGGTGGCGCTTGATCAGGGTGTTCTCGAGGATCAGGGCCTCGCGGGGGCTGGCGCAGGCGATCACCTCGAAGTCGAAGACACCCTCGACCAGCCGGCGGGTCCGGTCGGGGAGGCTCGGCATCCCGGTGAAGTAGGAGCGGAGCCGGTTCTGCAGGACCGCCGCCTTGCCCACGTACGCGACCCGGCCGGCCAGATCACGCATGACGTAGACCCCGGGGCCCTGCGGGGCGGCCCGGAGCCGCTCGCGCAGGAGATCGGGGTTGTCGATCAGCCGGGCCGGGCGCTCCGTGGTGGCCACCGGGTCACTGTATCGCCGGAGCGGGCACGGGGAGGAGCTGCGTCCGGACGTCGAGATGGAGGCGAGCCTGGAGGATCGGGCACCCGGTACAGTCGGCGGGACCATGCAGGGAGGCAGCCTTCTCCGGAGAGCCGCACGGGAGGGTCGGAGTGGCCACCGGACGGCAATGGCCGTGCTCGGGCTGGGTCTCGCCGTGGTGATGGGCGGCTGCGGGACCACAGGGGCGACCCCGAGAGGCATCACAGGCTCGTCGTCGGCCTCAGCCGGGGCGTCCGCGACCGTCTCGGGTGCGCCGTCCGCCTCGCCCACCTCGCCGGCTCCGGCTCCCACGCCAACCCCGCCCCCCACCGACCTGATGGCCTACGCCCCCACGATGGATGGCAACGTCGTCCCCATCGACGTGACCGCGGGCAGGACGGAGGCGCCGATCCTGGCCGACCTCCGGCCGGAGGCGATCGCGATCACCCCCGACGGGCGCACCGCCTACGTGGCCGACGCCTTCGCCCCGACGATCACGCCCATCGACCTCAGCACCGGCGTCGCCGGGGCGGCGATCCCCATCGCACCCAACGGCGGGATCTCCTCGATCGCCATCAGCCCGAGCGGTGCCACCGCCTATGTGGCCGTGGTTTCCGCCGCCCAGGCGACCGGGGTGGTGGTGCCGGTCAGTCTCGCCAAGGGCACCCCGGAGCCGGGGATCCCGGTCGGGTCCGATCCCGTTGCCATCGCCATCACCCCCGACGGCTCCACCGCCTACGTGGCCGACAGCGGCGACGGCACGATCACGCCGATCGCGCTCCCGAGCGGCACTCCCGGTCCGAAGATCGTCGTCGGTGGCAACCCCGTCGACATTGGGATCACCCCGAACGGGGACGCCGCCTACGTGATGGACGGCCTGGACGCAGGCGCGGTCATCCCGATCACGCTGTCAGAGAACCCCGCGCGGGACGTGGTCGGGGCCGCGATCTCGGCGGTGAGCGGCGAGGCCGAGGCCATCGCCGTCAGCCCCGATGGCAGCAGCGCCGTCGTGGTGGGCGGGACCGGGGCCAACCTGATCTCGCTCCCAAGCGGGGCCCAGCTCGGGAGCGTGATCTCTGGCACCTTCACCGCGGTCGCCATCAGCCCGGACGGGACCACAGCGCTGCTCGGCTTCACCGACGGCACCGGGGGCTCCAACGGCGTGCTCCGGGTGAAGCTCAGCGCGGGCACATCCGGCACCCCGATAATCCTCGCGGGCGAGCCGGTGGCGATCGCCATCCGTCCCTAGTCGGGGAGGCACCGGCCGCGCGGCGGAGATGAGTAACCACCCGCCCCCACAACCCGTTGGAGCAGCAATGGCAGAGGTCATCGACACCCTCGCGCAGCGGGCAACCGGGGGTCGGCGCGATCGCCGGCACCTGCCCGCCGCCCTGGCTGTCATCGGAGCATTGCTTCTGACCGCCTGCGGTGGTACCAGGGCGACCCCGGCCGCCAGCCCGACCCCATCCCCGCGGGCGACGGCAACCGCCGCGGCCAGCGCAACCGTGACGCCGACCGCCACGGCGGCATCTGCCGGCCCCACCCCACTTCCCACGCCAACCCCTCCGGCGTCCGACCTGATCGCGTACATTGCGGTGAATGACGGCAAGCTGGTCCCCATCGACGTGACGACCGGCGTCGCGGAGGCGCCGCTCACGATCGACGCCGCCCCGACCTCCGTCGCCATCTCCCCCGACGGCCGCTACGCGTACGTGGCCGATGGGGACGTCGCCACGGTGACGCCGGTCAACCTGGCGACGGGCACGGTCGGGGCGCCCAACCAGGTGGCGGCCAACGCCGGCCTCACCGCCCTCGCGATCACCCCGAGTGGCGCCACCCTCCTCGCGGTCGTCAATCCCACCGGCTACGACACCGGGTCGGTGGTCCCGATCACCCTCGCCAGCGGCACCGTGGGCTCACCCATCCCGGTGGGAGCAGACCCCGTCGCCATCGCCGTCACGCCAGACGGCAGCACCGCATACGTCGTCAGCGCGGGCGACGGGACGATCACGCCCATCTCGCTCGCCACCGACAGCCCCGGAGCTCCGATCTCGGTCGGTGTGGATCCGAGGGCCATCGCCATCACCCCGAGCGGAGGCACCGCTTACGTTCTCGGGGGCAATGGCGAGGCCTCGGTCACCCCGGTTACGCTGGCGGTGGATCCCGCGCAGGACAAGGTCGGTACCGCGATCTCTGTCCCGGGAGGCACACCGAAAGCCATCGCCGTCGCCCCCGGCGGCACGAGCGCATACGTGGTGGGGTCCACCGGAGCGGGGCAGATCGCACTCCCAGGCGGCACCACGCTGTGGACGACCCTCAACGCCGAGTACACCGCGGCAGCGTTCAGCTCGGACGGGACGAGGGCTCTGCTCGGCTACACCTCCGGGACGCGACCGCCCCAGGGGCTGGCGGTGCTGAACGTCAGCACGGACGCGGCCGGCACGCCGGTGGCGCTCTCCGGCGAGCCGGTTTCGATCGCCTTCCGGCCCACCTGAAGGGGCTCCTGATTCCGGGGGTAGGCGGGACGTAACCCGCCGGCCCCGGGGGGAGTGTCTCTAATCCTTGTCCTTGCCCGCGGCTCTGTCCGCAGCCTTGTCGACCACGTCCTTGACCTGACCTCGTGCTCGGTCAATCCTGCCTTCCTGACTCAGCTTGTCGTTGTCGGTGAGGTCGCCCAGAGCCTCCTTGACTCTGCCCTTGGCTTCGTCTGCAGCGCCCATGCTTTTTCCTCGCTCGCTCAGTAGTAGTAGCGACGGCCACCGACCGGGCGTCCGGCCATGCCCAGGATCGAGAGCACGAGCCCCACGATGACCAGGATCACCCCAATCGTCCACAGCGGCGCAATGCCCGCCAGGAAGCCGATGAGCATCAGGATGACGCCGAATATGATCATGCCAGGTCCTCCCAAATGGCCATTTCAGGCCTCCTTCACTCGACCCGCAGCGCTCTGAACAGGTGGCGGCGGGTGACCCTCAATCTCGGGGAGTGGCCGCAACAACCGCAGTAAAAGTGCGCTCGGCCCGCCCCTCCCCCGCCGCGGGAAGCTCGGCGTCGAACTGCGCCGGCAGCACCGCATGCTTCATCTCAACCAGAACCGGAGCCCGACCCCTCCGCGGCCTCCAGCTCCTCCAGGAACGCCGCCTCGTCGATCACCCGCACCCCCAGCCGCTGGGCCTTCTCCAGCTTGCCGCCGGCTCCCGGGCCGGCGACGACGGTGTGGGTCTTGCGGCTGACACTCGAGCCGGGGTTGCCGCCCAGCCGGCGGATGCGCTCCTCGGCGTCGGGGCGGGGCATCGCCTCCAGCGACCCGGTGAGCACCCAGGCCTGTCCCGTCCACGGCCCCTCTCCCACCACCGGCGCGGTCTCTGCCTCCACCCCGACCTCGGCGAGCTTGCGCAGGAGCTTCCTGCCGTCCTCACCGTGGAACCAGCGAGCGATGGCGGCGGCCACGATGGGCCCGATGCCCTCCACCTCCAGCAGCTCCTCCTCGGTGGCCTCCTCCAGCCGCTCCAGGGAGCGGAAATGTGCGGCAAGGACCAGGGCGGTGTGCTCCCCGACATTGGGGACGCCGAGGGCGTTGAGCAGCCGGTGGAGCGGCACCCGCCGGCGGGCGGCGATGCTCGCGATCAGGTTGTCCGCGGAGCGGTCGGCGAAGCGATCCAGCTGCAGCACCTGCTCCCGGGTTAGCCGGAAGAAGTCGGCGGCGTCCTCGACATAGCCGGCCTCGATGAGGGCGGCGATGACCATGGGGCCCATCCCCTCGATGTCCAGGGACGAACGGCCGGTGAAGTGGATGAGCCGCTCCCAGCGCTGCGCGGGGCAGAGCGGGTTGACACAGCGGCGGGCCACCTCCCCCTCCTGGCGGACGAGCTCGGAGCCACAGACTGGGCAGCTGGTCGGAGGTATCCAGGCCATGGCGTCCGCGGGACGCATCTCCAGCACCACCCGGACGATCTCGGGGATGACGTCGCCCGCCTTGTGGACGACCACGGTGTCACCGGCCCGGACGTCCTTGCGCGCCACCTCGTCCTCGTTGTGCAGGGTGCAGCGCTGCACCGTCGAGCCGGCGATCAGCACCGGCTCGAGAAACGCGACCGGGGTGCAGGTCCCGGTGCGCCCGACGTTGACCAGGATGTCCTGCACCCGGGTCTCCCGCTCCTCGGGCGGGAACTTGTACGCGATTGCCCAGCGGGGTGAGCGCGACACCGCACCCAGCTCGGCCTGGATCTCCCGCTCCGCGACCTTGATGACGACACCGTCAGTCCCGTAGTCGAGGTCGTGGCGGGCGTCCCCCCAGTGCTCCAGATAGGAGGCGATCCCGTCGCCGTCCACCTCCCGGCAATTGGGATTGACGCGGAAGCCCATCTCCCCGAGCAGCGCCAGGACCTCAGTTTGGGAGCGGGCGGGACCGGGCGGGTCCAATTGATACATGAAGGTCTGCAGGCCCCTGCTCGCGGTCACCGTGGGGTTAAGCTGGCGCACCGCCCCCGCCGCGGCGTTGCGCGGGTTGGCGTAGGTCTGCTTGCCGTCCTCCTCGAGCTGCTGGTTGAGGGCCGCGAAGCTGGGCTTGGGCATGTACACCTCGCCGCGCACCTCGAACTCGCGGGGCAGCCCGCCGGGGACGCCGCGGAGGCGGACGGGGATGGAGCGGATGGTGCGCGCGTTGGCGGTGACGTCTTCGCCCTCGACGCCGTCGCCGCGGGTGGCCCCGGTCACCAGCTCGCCGTCGCGATAGGTGAGCGACATGGCCAGCCCGTCGATCTTCAGCTCGCAGACGAAGCGGTCCACGTCGGGCACGATCCGCTGAATGCGCCGCCGGAAGGCCTCGACCTCCGCCAGCGAGAAGGCGTTGGCGAGGGAGAGCATCGGGGTCCGGTGCCGGTACTTGGAGAAGGCCTCCGCGGGGGCGCCGCCCACCCGCTGAGTGGGCGAATCCGCGGTCTGCAGCTCGGGATAGCGCGCCTCCAGGTCGACCAGCTCGCGGAAGAGCTTGTCGTACTCGGCGTCGGTGATCTGGGGGCGGTCGAGGACGTGGTAGAGGTGGCCGTGGTGCTCCAGCTCCCGCTTCAGCTCGCCGGCGCGGCGGCGGGCCTCCTCGGGGGTCGGCCTGGTCGGGGTCTCGGTCATCGGTCCACCGAATTGTGTCGCGCTGCGCCTCCCTGGCGATTGTGGAGAAGCGGCGGGCCCTGGTTTTGGAGGGCGCGCCGGCCGCGGCGAGGGGTGCGGGCCGCCAGTCAGCGCGGCGAGATCTCGGAGGTCGCCAGCCGGTCGAGCAGGTCACCGAGCAGGTCGAGCTGAGGCGGCGCCAGCGTCCCCAACGAGGCCGCGAGCACGTCATCGACCAGCGGGCTGGCCTCGGCGAGCAGCCGCCGCCCCCGGTCGGTGATGCGATGGTGGACTGCCCGACCGGGGCCGGGAACGCGCTCGATGAGGCCGCGCTCGACCATGCGTCCCGCCAGCGCGCCGAAGGCCTGGTCACTCTGAAAGGTCAGCTGGGCAAGGTCATGGAGCGAGGCGTCGGGATTCCGGGCCAGGTGGCGCAGGGCGTCCCACTGGACCAGGCTGATGCCCAGGATGGCGAGCCGGGTATCGAGCGCCCGGTGGTGGCGAGCCTGAAGCCGCTTGACGGCCAGTCCGATGTCCTGGAGGGTTCGAGGCACTTGCCCAGTATAGCCTCCGGATACCAGCTTGCTTATATCAATGGCTTGATATAAGGTAACTGATATGGCCGCGGAGGCCCTCGATCCGGAAGATCACCCAGGAGCCCCACCATGAGCCCAACGAGCACCACCACCGTGACCACCGCCGCCGGCCGCGTCGAGGTCACGACCGCCGATCAGGGCGAGGGACATCCCTTCCTGCTCCTGCACGGCGGCGCCGGTCCCCAGTCCATGGCGCGCTTCGCCGACCTACTGGCCACCAGCCAGCCTGCGCGGGTGGTCACGCCCACCCACCCCGGCTTCAGCGGCACGCCCCGTCCCGAGGGGCTCGCCAGCATCAAGGCCCTGGCCGAGGTCTATGCGGGCCTTCTCGACGAGCTCGACCTCTCCGACGTCAGCGTCGTCGGCAACTCGATCGGCGGGTGGATCGCGGCAGAGCTGGCGCTGCTCCACAGCCCGCGGGTCAGCAGCGTCGTCCTCGTCGATGCCGGGGGCCTGGAGATCCCCGAGCACCCGGCCCCTGACGTCTTCACCATGGACCTGAACCAGATCACCAATCTCAGCTACTTCAACCCGGACGCCTTCCGCATCGACCTCTCCAAGGTCCCCGACGCGCAGAAGGCCGTCATCGCCGCGAACCGGGCGGCCCTCAAGACCTACGGCGGAGCCACGCTGTGCGATCCGACCCTTCTCCACCGTCTCCCGGCCATCGGCACGCCGACACTCGTGGTATGGGGCGCCGCCGACCGGATGATCCCGCTGGGACACGGGGAGGCCTATGCCCGCGCCATCCCCGGCGCCCAACTCCAGGTGATCGCCGAAGCCGGACACCTCCCCCAACTGGAGACCGCGGAGCAGCTCGCAGGCCTGCTGTGGTCGTTCGCGGAAGGCCACAGCCGGTGACCACCGCAAAGAGGCCACTGACAATCGCCGTCCTCGGTGCCTCGGGTCGGGTTGGCCGGGTGGTGACCGCGGAGGCCCTCTCCCGAGGTCACCGCGTCACCGCCGTGGCCCGCGACCTCGCCACGCTCCCGGATCTCGAAGGCGTTGCGAAGGTGTCGGCCGACGTCCTGGACGCCAGCGCCCTCCGCCGGCCGTGACCGGGCATGATGCCGTCATCGCGGCCCTGGCAGGTCGCGGTCCGCAGGGGGCTCGCACCGTCCCCGACGCCGCGACCGTGCTGGTGAACCTCCTCCCGGCCTGCGGCGTCGAGCGGCTGATCTTCATCGGAGGCGGCGCCAGCCTGGAGGCCGAGCCGGGCAAGCGCTTCCTGGACGACCCGCACTTACCGGAGGGGTACCGGCCGGGCGCCCTCGCCGCGGCCGAGGCACTCGAGATCCTCCGACGATCGCCGGGCGGACCCCTGCGGTGGAGCTACTTCAGCCCGCCGCCATTCCATCTGACGGATGAGATCCGGACGGGCGTCTACCGGGTCGCGGCGTCCGACCAACCAATCCTCGACGCCAGCGGCGACAGCCGGCTGAGCGTGGCGGACCTCGCCTGCGCCGTCCTCGATGCCGTCGAGCAGGGGAGGTTCGTGGGGGAGCGCTTCACCGCAGCCTACTGAGGGGCTGCCTGCTGCGTTGACAACCCGAGTAACCCGACGCGCGGTCGACGAGCCCGGTGTGGCGACCCCGGACTGCTACGGTTCTCGCGAGATGGCTCACGCGTCGGCGTTCCTCGACCCGCGCATCAGCGCTTACCTCGCCGCCCACGCCAAGCTGTCGGATCCACTGCTCGCGGAGCTGGTCGACGAGACCCGCCTGACCTACCCCGAGCTCCACATGCAGATCAGCCCCGACGAGGGGGCGCTGCTCCGGCTGCTGGTCCGGCTGTGCGGGGCGGGACGGGCGATCGAGGTGGGGACCTTCACCGGCTATTCGTCCCTCTGCATCGCCCGGGCGCTGCCGCCCGGTGGACGGCTGCTCTGCTGCGACGTCAACGAGGAGTGGACCTCGATGGCGCGCCGCTACTGGGAGAGGGCGGGGCTGACGGACCGGATCGAGCTGCGCCTCGGCCCGGCGCTGGAGACGCTCGCCCGTCTCCCCATGGGGCCGCTCTTCGACTTCGCCTTCATCGACGCGGAGAAGACCGAATACATCGCCTACTACGACGCCCTGGTGCCGCGGATGGCAACGGGCGGTCTGATGGCCGTCGACAACGTGCTGCACCGCGGCTGGGTGGCCGGGACGGCGGAGCCGGACGAGCGGACCCACTTGATGCGGGAGTTCAACGAGCACGTGCTGGTGGATCCGCGCACGGAGTCGGTGATCGTCCCCATCGCGGACGGATTGACCCTGATCACGGCGGCCGAGCCGGGGTGGCGGACGCCGGACTGATGGCGCTCAGGGGCAGAGGCTGGCCACGGCGATGCTCAGCTTCACCTCAGCGCTTGCGCCTCGGCGGCCGTCGCCTCCCCCACGGAGGCTCGCACCGCCACCACACCTCGCTGCGAGTACTCGGCCACACCGCCCGCCAGCTCGACGACGCACTGCTGGCGGAGGTCTTCTGCCGAGGCCCCGACCGAGAAACGGAACTGCCCTGGTTCGACGACGAAGCGCATGGCCTCGTCGTAGAAAGCCAGCCGGCTCGGGTGGACCTCGAAGCGGACACTGCGGCGCTGCCCCGGGCCCAGGGCGACTCGGACAAATCCGATAAGGGACAGCTCCGGCCGAGCCACCGAGGCCACGAGGTCCGACGCGTAGAGCTGAACCACATCCTCGCCAGCTCTGGCGCCGGTGTTGGTCACCGTCAGCTCGACGGATGCGGGTGAGAGGGTGTCGGTGGCGGTGACGTTGAGCTCCGACTGATCGAACCTGGTGTATCCCAGCCCGTGGCCGAAGCAGAAGAGGGGCGTGTGCTCGCAGTCGGTGTAGGCGCCGTAGAACATGGAGCGGGCGCCGCCAGAGCGCTGGCTGTGGTAGATGGGAACCTGGCCCGTGGCCCGGGGGAGGCTGAGGGGCAGCCTGCCTCCCGGCTCGGCTCTCCCGGTCAGGACATCGGCCAGGGCGTTGCCACCCTGCTCCCCGAGAGGCCAGGCAGCGACGAGCGCGGAGGCAGCATCCACCACCCCCGTCAGCACGTGCGCGCGGCCGCTCATCACGACCACGACGGTGGGCGTGCCGGTGGCGGCCACCGCCACGGCGAGCTCCTCCTGCAGGCCGGTCAGGCGGAGATCGGTGGCGTCGCGGGCCTCGCCGACGGTGGACTCCCGGTCGAGTCCAGACCTGCCGCCCAGAAATAGGACGGCGACATCGGCCGCGGCCGCCGCCGCCACCGCGGCAGGGAAGCCGCTGCGGTCGTCGCCGGTCAGGTCGCACCCCCGTTCATGCATGATCGCGCTCGCCGGGCCGAGGGCGTCGCGGAGACCCCGCAGCGGCGTGACGTGGTCGGTGTAGTACGGGCCGGGCTTGAAAGCGCCGCTCCCGCTGGGAAGGTGGATCAAGCTGGAGAACCCGCCGGCCGGCTCTGGTTCGGCGTCGACGGCGGCCCGGACTGAAGCACCCGGCTCGGCAGCCGAGTTGTGTCCTTTGGAAGAGCCACCCTCCAGGGCCGAAGGATCGCCCAGCGGCCCCCCGCCCGCGAAGGCGCCCGCGGGGTCGAGGAGCACCTCCTGATGGGCCGGGTAGTGGTAGTCGCCCTGGAGCAGCCGGCGGTCGTCGGCGGCCGGGCCGATCACCGCCAGCTTGCGGATGGACCGGGAGAGCGGCAGCACGCCGTCGTTGGTCAGGAGGACGATGGCCTTGGTGGCGGCGGCCCGGGCCAGCGACACGTTGGCTGGATCCTCGAACACCGCCTTGACCCCGCTGGGGTCGACATACGGCGACTCGAACAGCCCCAGACGCAGCTTGCCGATGAGCACCCGGCGGACGGCGGCATCCACCACGGACACGGGCATTCGCCCAGCGGCAAGCGCCGCCTTCAGCGGCTCGCCGAAGCAGTCGAGGGCGGGCAGCTCCAGGTCCAGACCGGCGGAGATCGCCTTGATCGCGGCCTCGGCCCGGTCGGCGGCCACCCGGTGGTAGCTGGCGAGCAACGACACGGCGAAGTAGTCGGCCACCACCATCCCGTCGAAGCCCAACTCCCCGCGCAGCAGGTCGGTGAGCAGCTCCGCGGACCCACTGCCAGGCAATCCGTCGACGCAGCTGTACGAGCTCATGACCGTGGCCAGGCCCGCCTCCCGGATGGCCGCTGCGAACGGCTCCGCGTACACCTCGCGCAGCTCTCGCGGCCCGACCTGCACCGGGGCATGGTTGCGCCCTCCCTCCGAGAGCCCGTGGGCAAGGAAGTGCTTGCCCGTGGCCAGGACCCCGTGGGCCAGGTCGCCGGTCTGCATGCCCCGCACGTAGGCCGCTCCCAGGGTGCCCACCAGGACGGGGTCCTCCCCGTAGGTCTCCTCCAACCGTCCCCATCGCGGGTCTCGGGCGATGTCGAGCACCGGGGCCAGGCTGTGGCGCGCCCCGACGGCGAGCAACTGGCGGCGCACGGCCCCCGCGACCTCTTCGATCAGGGCTGGGTCCCAACTGCAGGCGAGGCCGAGGGCCTGGGGAAAGACGGTCGCCCCCCGGGCGCAGTAGCCGGCCAGGGACTCCTCATGGACGACCAGCGGGATGCCCAGGCGGGTGCCCTCCACGACCGCCCGCTGTATCTCGTTGACCAGCTCCGCGCTCTGCTCCGGCTTGAGCCCAGTCGTGGCGCCAACGCGTGTCATCTGGCCGATCCCGTGGGGGATCACGCGGAGGGCGGTCTCCCTGTCGAAGCGCTCGTCCTGGATCAGGTCAGGAAAGCGCACGGCGCCCAGCTGAGCCAGCTTCTCGTCGATGCTCATGCGCCGGAGGAGGTCGTCCGCCCGGTCGTCCACGGATCTGGACGGGTCGGAGTACGCAGGAGTGGTCACAGGCAGGTCTTAACCTCCAAGAGAGGGTGGCGCGGCGCAGCCTCGGTCTGCGCTGGGGTTATTGCAGAGCAAAGCCACCGATCCCCTTGACGAACTGGCGTCGCAGAACTAGGTACAGGAGCAGCAAGGGCAGCACGGAGAAGATGACCGCCGCCATGACGATGGGAACGTTGACGCCGAAGCCAGCGTTGGTGGTGGAGATCTGGAAGAGGCCGAGGGGCAGGACGGTCGTGCTTGTGGACTGGGTGAGGATGAGGGGGAGGATGAAATTGTTCCAGGCCCCGAGGCCGGCGAAGATGCTCACCACGCCCACCACGGGGCGGGCCATGGGCCACACCAGCTGGAGGAACACGGTGCGCTCGCTGGCCCCGTCGACCGCCATGGCGTCGAACAGCTCACCAGGGATCAAGCGCACGTAGTTGACGGTGAGCAGCACCGCCACCGCCATCTGCGCCGCCGACGTCACCAGCACCAGCCCGATCAAGGTGTCGTAGAGTTGAAGCTTGGCCATGATCACGTAGATGGGGATGAGCACGGCCTGGATGGGCACGGCCAGACCGAAGAGGATGACGCGGAACGAGATCGGCGCCATCCGGGTGGAGTGGCGCACGATGCGGAATGCCGCCAGCAGCGACAGCACCACGACAAGGACGATCGTCCCCGCTGTGTAAAGGAGGCTGTTGACGAAGTCCGTCAACAGTCCGGTACTCGAGAAGACGTTCGCCCACGAGGACAACGAGAGGCCACCGGTGGGCAGCCAGGGGTTGGCGGTCAGGTACTGGCTCTGGGAGCGGAAACTGGTCAGGACCATGTAGTAGATGGGGAACAGCACCACGCAGAGCCACAGCGTCCCGAGAACGAAGGCGACCACCCTGGTCGGGCGCAGCGACCGCCTGAGCGAGCGCAGCCAGGCTGCCCTGCGGTGGCGCTCGCCGTCGCCATGGGCCGCGGGAAGGACCTCGGCCGAGCTCACGAGATTCCCTCCTGGCCGCTTTGCATCTCCCCGAAGCCGGTGAGGCGCACCAGGGTGAGGGCGACGGCGATCCCCAGGACACCGAGCACGACCCCCAGGACGCTCGCGTAGCCGAACTCGGTCTGCACGAAGCCGGCGTTGTACATGTCCATCGCCAGCACCTCCGTGGTGTTGTTGGGCCCGCCGAGGGTGAGGATGTAGATGATGTCGAAGTAGGTGAGCGAGCCCACGATGATGAGCGTGGAGGAGGTGACGATGGTGTAGCGCAGCTGGGGCAGCGTCACGTGGAGGAACGTCTGGACCGGGCCGGCCCCGTCGATCTTGGCCGCCTCATACAACTCGGCCGGGATTGCCCGCCGGCCCGCCTGATAGATGAGGGTGTGGAAGGGGACGAACTGCCACGTGATGAGGCCGACGATCACGAAGAAGGTGAACCTCGGGTCGCCCAGCCAATTCTGGTTCAGGAAGCTGAGATGGAGGCTGTTCCCCAGTCCAGCGAGGCCCCCGAAGGTGGGTGCGAGCACCCCCTGCCACATGAGGGCCAGCCCCGCCGTCGACATCAGCAGGGGAAGGATATAGATGGCGGCGTAGACGGCCCGGTAGCGCTGCTTCCCGGCGACGAAGATGCCCAGGGCCATGGCCAGGGGGGTCTGTATCACCCACGAGAGGCCCGCCAGCTCCAGGGTCACGACCAGGGAGTTGTGTGCCATCGGGTCGGAGATGAACCTCGACCAGTTGGACAACCCCACCCAGGTGAGCTGGCCGACCACGTCCCAGCTCGTGAAGCTGAGGAAGAGGGCGAACACCATGGGCAGGACGATGAACGCCCCATAGAGGACCAGGGTCGGGGACAGGCCGGCCAGGTCAGCGCGCAGCCGTTGCCCCCCGCCGAACCGCGGTGCGGGCCCGGAGATCGGCAACTGGCCGCCGTGGGTGATCGTGCTGGACACGCTCATGAACGTCTCACCGGTAGGTTCTGTTCAGGTTAGCGGCGCCGGTGGCTGGCGAAGGGTCCCTCTCCGGAGGCTTTCACCTCAGGCTGGGCCGGGACCCTTCGCCACCCGGGGCCGCCCCGAAGGCGGCCCCGGCCGGCCGGCTGGAGGGCTGGCTACTTCTGATACGGGTTCATCGCTGCGGCGAACGCCGTTGGCGTCTCCGTTAACTCGAAGACATTGGCGAGGTTGTCGAGCATGGGGGTTGCCTTGGTCGGCCCCAGTGCCTGGTCCCAGGAGTACTGGAAGTAGGGCGCGTTCACCACGTCGGCGTAGACGGGCTGCAGGTACGTGCCCAGGCTGGACGCCGTCAGCAGGCTGGACGTACCGCTGATGACCGGCACCTGGCCGTCACCGATCTCTGCTGTGGCGTAGGTCTGGCTGTAGAAGTACTGCAGGAACTGCTCGGCCACGTACTTCTGCGCCGTGCTGATGTGGGCTGCCATGCCCGTGTAGCTGGTGGTGTTGCCCTCGAGGTCGGCGGGGTTGCCCGTGCCCCCGGGGACGGTCGGGAAGTCACCGATTCCGATGCCGTTATTGGTGATGATCGAGGCATCGTCGGACTGGATGCCACCCAGGTCCCAGTCACCCATCAGCTGCATGGCGGCCTTGCCCTGGTACACCAGGGCGTCAGTCGACCCGTTGGTGTATGTGACCGAGTCATAGCCGGTGTTGAAGGCGTTGTCCTTGGCCAGGGTCTGGATGTCCGTCAGCGCCTGCTGCACCGCCGACCCGGACCAGGCGTTCGCCTTGTTGTCCTGGACGTTGAGGAAGGCCTGGGGCCCTCCGATGCGGTCGGTCAGGTACTCCAGGTACATCAGGCCCTCCCACTGGTCCGCGTTGCCGAGGGCGATGGGGGTGATGCCCTTCGAGTTGAACACCTGGACGTCACTCAGGAGGTCGGTCCAGGTCGTGGGGAAGCTGAGCCCTGCAGCGCTGAACACCGCTTTGTTGTAGAAGAAGAACACCGGCTGGGTGCCCAGGATGGGCATCCCGTAGATCTGGCTGTTGAAGGTGACCGCGTCGAGGCTCGAGGCCAGGAACTTGCCCTTCCACGACGGGTTGCCGGCGTCGCTCTGCCCCGGGTCACCGAGCGGCTGGATGACCTTCGCTGAGATGTATTGCTGCATCGGGCCGCCGCCCCAGGAGAAGAACAGGGCCGGCGGGCTGGAGGTGCCCAGCGCGGTCAGCAGCTTGGTCTTGTAGGAGTTACTGGAGGGCTCGATCTCGATGTTGACCTTGTCGCCGGGATGGGAGTTGTCGAAGTCGGTGGCGATCGACGACCACAGGTCGTTGACGTTGGTCCCGTTGGTCACCCACCAGACGTTGATGGTGGCCGTCTTACCGGAGGCCGACGAGGTCGTCGAGGAGGAACCGCAGGCGGCAGCCAAGGTCGCCACGCCGACCGCGGCCACCAGCAGCGACCACCCCCTGTGGCGCGCTCGATCCTTTTGAGGTGATCTGTTCATACCCAGCCCTAACCTCCGGCGTACCGAAACTTTCGTCAAATGACGGAATCATTCGACTGACGGCGCCTATCCTCGCGCAACGCGGAGCTGACGTCAACTGGTCTCAACCCTCACGTCTCCACGCTCCCGAGCGGCGCGGAGAAATGTTTCGGAAGCGCCCCGGCGAATGGTAGGCTCGCGGGGTATGGAAGCGCTCACAGGAGACGAGGGCAACCTAGCTCAGCGGGCCAGCCGGCAATGGCCAGCGAAGGTGACCATCGCCCAGATAGCCGAGGCCGCAGGGGTATCCGCCGCCACGGTCTCAAAGGTGCTCAATGGCAGATCCGAGGTCTCGGCGGCGACCCGCCAGCGCGTCCAGACGCTGCTGCTGGAGCGTCGCTACCAGCGCCGTGCCTCATCCGGCAACGCCCCTCCACCCGTGATCGACCTGGTCTTCCCCGAGCTCGACAGCGCCTGGGCCATGGAGATCGTGAAGGGCGCGGTCAGCGCGGCCGCCCGTGCCGGCCTGACGATCGCCCTCACCTCCCTGTCGGACAGCTCAGGGCCCCAGACGTGGCTGGAGCAGATCTGCGCCCGAGGCACCCGGGGGATCATCTTGCTGCTGTCCAGGCTGAGCGACCAGGAGAAGGCCGAGCTCTGGTCGCGCCACCTGCCCTTCGCAGTCGTCGATCCCCGCGGCGAGCAGGACCCGAGCGTCACCACCGTCGGGGCCACCAACTGGGCAGGCGGCCTGGCCGCCACCCGTCACCTCATCGAGCTCGGACATCGCCGCATCGGGGTGATCTCGGGCCGTTCCGACCTGCTGTGCAGCCGCGCCCGCATGGACGGGTACCGCTCGGCCATGGAGGCGGCGGGGCTGCCCCTGGCGCCGGAGCTGATGCAGTGGGGCGACTTCGGCGTCGACGGTGGGTTCAGGGAGGCGACGGCCATGTTGTCGCTGCCGGAGCGGCCCACCGCCATCTTCGCCGGCAACGACCTCCAGGCCATGGGAGTGCTGGAGGCGGCTCGCGTTCTGCATCTGCGGGTGCCCGACGACCTGAGCGTGGTCGGGTTCGACGACCTGCCGCTGGCGCGTTGGACCTCGCCCCCGCTCACCACCGTCCGGCAGCCCCTGGCCGAGATGGCGACCACCGCCGTGGGCCTGCTGCTCGCCCAGGAACCAGGCGAGCGCCCCGAGGCCCGCAGCATCGAGCTGGCGACGACACTGGTGCCCCGTGAGACCACAGCTCCCTGTCCGCTGAGCGCGCGAAGCGATCTGGCCCGTTAATCGGCTGGCGTCGCGGGTGCTGGCGGCGGAGCCAACTACACTACTCAATCCCTAGAAACTTTCGCTATGCTTCAGAAAGGTTCCGAGCAGAGGAGCCTCTCACCAGAGGGAACTCGCGGCGATGGCGACGATCAGCCTGGACAAGTTGACCAAGATCTACCCGAACGGTAAGCCAGCCGTATCGGATCTGGACTTGGAGGTGGCCGAGGGCGAGTTGATGGTGCTGGTGGGGCCGTCAGGCTCGGGCAAGACGACCGCCCTGCGCATGGTCGCGGGGCTCGAGGAGATCACCTCCGGCACGGTGAGCATGGATGGCCGGGTTGTCAACGACCTCACCCCCAAGGACCGCAACGTGGCCATGGTGTTCCAGAACTACGCCCTGTACCCGCACAAGACGGTGGCGGAGAACATCGGCTTCTCCCTGAACCTGCGCGGGATACCGAAGGCTGAGATCAGGGACAAAGTCGAGGCAGCGGCCCAGCTGCTCGGCCTGACCGAGTACCTGAAGCGCAGGCCAGGTCAGCTCTCGGGCGGGCAGCGCCAGAGAGTCGCCATGGGCAGGGCCATCGTTCGGGACCCGGCCGTGTTCCTGATGGACGAGCCGCTCTCCAACCTGGACGCCAAGATGCGGGTGCAGATGCGGGCCGAGATCTCGCACATCCAGCGCCGGGTGGGAGTCGCCACCCTCTACGTGACCCACGACCAAACCGAGGCCATGACGCTGGGCGACCGGGTGTGCGTCCTCCACATGGGCACGCTTCAGCAGTGCGGCACGCCCCAGCACCTCTACGATCACCCGGACAACCTCTTCGTGGCTGGCTTCATCGGCTCTCCGGCCATGAACCTTTATGAAGCCACCATCTCGCCGTCCGGCTCCGAGGTCAGAGTGGGCCCGGAGCTCCTCTCCCTGCCGGCGCGGCTACTGGCTACCCGTCCCGCCCTGGCCGCCTACCGCGATCGGCGGCTCATCCTCGGCATCCGGCCGGAGAGCCTCTCGGACGCCGCCCTGCTCCCGGCCCCTCCTGACGGTACCCTGAGCGCGGACGTCGAGCTGACGGAGGCGCTGGGCAACGAGATCCAGCTCCACTTCACGATCGAGGCCCCGAGGGCCCCCTCTCATGAGCCTGAGGCGGCCATCGAAGCGACCGAGTTGTCCGCCGGAGCGTCGATCAAGGCCGGCACGTCCAGAGCCGAGGGAGTGGCTCGGGTGTCCCCCCACTCGACCCTGAGGGCCGGCTCGCACGCCACGCTGGCGGTTGACACCGAGGCGCTCCACTTCTTCGACTCGGACACGGAGCAGGCAATCTGGGCCTGAGAGCCGCACGGTGACCCGCTGCCGGGAGGGTCCGGCGGCAGCACCCGCGGCGTGGGGGGACGAAGCGGGAGAATTCGGACATGCCTAGCGGTGATGTTTCGCTCGACCAGCTTCATCTCTACGTGCCGGAGACCCAACCGCCGCCACACCTCGCGGAGTTCTGGGATGACACCCTGGCTGCCGCAGGACAGACGGCGCTGGACGTCGACCTGACCCCGGCCGGTCCGGGGCTGGCCGGGGTCACGCACCATCAGCTCTCCTTCAGCGGCCTCGGCGGTGCGCGGATCACCGGATGGTACGCGCGCCCGGACGGCCATGGGCCTTTCCCGGGAGTGGTCTGGTACCACGGCTACGGCGGCCGGGGCGGGCGCCCGCTGGAGCTGTACACACTCGCGGCTCAGGGGGCGGCGGTGCTGTCCATGGACTGCAGGGGCCAGGCCGGCGACTCGCAGGACCCGCCGCTTCAGGCCGGCCACGGGGCCGGTTGGTTGACCCGGGGACTGGGGGATCCCGCCACTCACTATTACCGGTACGTGTACGTCGACGCCGTGCGGGCGATCGATGCGCTCGCCTCATTCGACGAGGTGAATGGGGGCAGGTTGGCAGTTACAGGGACCAGCCAGGGCGGCGGGTTGGCGCTGGCGGCCGCAGCGCTGTCGAGGCGGGCCCGCTTCGTCTGGGCCGACGTCCCTTTCCTGTGCGACTTCCCGCGAGGGGTGTCCACGGCGACGGAGGGCCCGTACCTGGAGGTGGCGGAGCTCCTGCGCAGGCGCCCGGACTGGGAGGAGCAGACGTTTCGAACCCTCGCCCACTTCGACGCCGCCAACCTCGCCCCCCGCGTCTCCTGCCCCGCGATTGTGACCGTGGCCCTCTGGGACCCGATATGCCCGCCGAGCACCATCTTCGGCATGTTCCGGCGCCTTGCCAACGCGGACAAGGAGCTCGTCGTGCTGCCCTACCAGGGTCATGACGTGCCCTACGAGGTGGACGAGCGCCGGCTCACGACGCTCGTCAGCCGGCTCTCGAGGCCATGACGCCGGCGGACGCCGGACTGATCAGCCCCCGGCCAGGTAGAGCTTGGCGTCGGCGACCGCGAAGATCTTCATCCCCGCCTCGTCGAAGCGGATCACCACCTCCTCGCCGGCGCGGGTCATGGTGCTCTTGAGGATGGTGCCGCTCCCGTACTTGGGATGCTCGATGCGCATCCCCGCCGAGTAGCGCTGGGGTGCGATCTCGACCGGGTTGGCTCGCACCGCCTGGGCGTGGACGGCCTCGCGAACGGCACCGGGCTGGCGCGGCGCGGTCACCGGCGGCCCTCCCGGCCGGCGCACCACGGTGAGCATCTCGGGGGGAATGTCGGCCAGGAAGCGCGACGCCTGGGCGCTCTGGGCGCTCCCGTAGAGGTGGCGCCGGAAGGCATGCAGCAGGTAGAGCCGCTGCTGGGCGCGGGTGACCCCGACGTAGGTGAGGCGGCGCTCCTCGGCGATGCCCTCGTCGCCCTCCTCGAGCGCACGCACGTGGGGTAGCAGCCCCTCCTCCATCCCGGCCAGGAAGACGACCGGAAACTCCAGGCCCTTGACCTGGTGGAGGGTGATCAGGGTGACGCCGCTCTTGGTGTCGTCGAGGCTGTCCACGTCGGAGACCAGGGCGACGTTCTCCAAGAACTGATGGAGGCCGTCAGGCGGCGGCACGTCCTCGTACTCCTCCGAGTAGCCGACCAGCTCGGTCACATTGGCCCAGCGCTCCTCGCCCTCGGGGGTGCCGTCCCGGAGCATCGACTGGTAGCCGGTCACCTCGACGATCCGCTCCAGGAGACGGGGGACGGGGAGGCGGAGGCTCAGCCCACCGAGGCCGGCGATGAGCTCGGCGAAGCCGGAGAGCGCCTGGAGCGCGGCCGGGCCCAGCTCGGCCTCCTCCCCGACGTGCTCGACCGCCTCGAAGGGCGAGATCTTGCGCTTGCGCGCGATGCGCTCCAGCTCGGCGACGCTGCGATCCCCGATCTTGCGCCGGGGGACGTTGACGATCCGTCCGAAGGCGACCGGATCGCGGGGGTTGGCGACCAAGCGGAGGTAGGCGAGGACGTCCTTCACCTCCTTGCGCTCGTAGAAACGTAGACCGCCGACCAGGCGGTAGGGGATGCCGCGACGGAGGAGCACGTCCTCGAAGGCGCGCGACTGCGCATTGGTCCGGTAGAGGACGGCGAAGTCGGTGAGCGAGTACGACTCCGTGCCGATCAGCCTTTCGATCTCGCCGCAGACCGCGAGCGCCTCCTCCTGCTCATCGTAGACGGGGATGAGCCGGACCGGCTCGCCGCCGCCGCGCTCGGTCCACAGCCGCTTGGCGGCGCGATCCTGATTCACCCGGATCACGGCGTGGGCGGTGTCGAGGATCGCCTGGCTGGAGCGGTAGTTCTGCTCCAGGGTCACCACATGCGCGTCGGGGAAGTCCTTCTGGAACTCCAGGATGTTGCGGATGTCCGCGCCACGGAAGCGGTAGACCGCCTGATCGTCATCGCCCACAACCGTCAGGTTGCGACGTGTTGCGGCCAGAAGTGACACCATCAGGTACTGGGCGTGGTTGGTGTCCTGGTACTCGTCGACGAAGAGGTGGCTCCAGCGCTGGCGGTAGTGCTCCAGCACCGGGGGGATGTCGCGGAGCAGGAAGACGGTGCGCATCAGCAGGTCGTCGAAGTCGAGCGCCCCGGCGGCGGCCAGCTCGGCCTCGTAGGCGCGGTAGATGCGGGCCGCCTCGACCTCAAGGTAGCCGCTCGCCCGGGCGGCGAAGGCCGCCGCGTCGAGCAGCTCGTTCTTGGCCGCGCTCACCACGTGCACCACCTTGGTGGGCGCGAGGCGCTTGACGTCCACCCCGGCCGTCTGCATCGCCCGGCGCATCGCCGCCAACCGGTCGGCCTCGTCGTAGATGACGAAGTTGGCGGGGATGCCGATGGCGTCGCCGTCACGGCGGAGGATGCGCGCCCCGACGGAGTGGAAGGTGCCCACCCACATCCCGCTGATGTCGGAGCCGAGCAGCTTCTCCACCCG
>PMYJ01000171.1:23485-36321 GCA_003170875.1 Candidatus Dormiibacterota bacterium
CGCTGGGCCGGGTTGAGGGCGGCGAGCAGCGCATCGGTGCCGGAGACCACGCCCGGGATTCTACGGGTGGGAGCTACCCGCCCCGTGCGGGTTCACGCGACCGGGCGGCCGGCGTCAGGTCGGGCGGTGGGCGGGAACGAGGGCCGGCCTGGCCCGCTCCGGCCCGTCGGTGCCGTGCACGCCGTCGGGAGCTGCGTCCTCCCCGCCCCGGGCGGCCAGCACGTCGCGCAGCCGCTTGGGGGTGCCCAGCGCCCAGCCCTGCCCCAGGGCGGCGCCGAGCCCGAGCATGCGGGCGCAATCCTCTCGGGTCTCCAGCCCCTCGGCGATGATCTCGCCGCCCAGGCTGCGAGCGACCTCCACCAGCCCGCGTATGACCGCCGCCGAACCGGCGTCGTCGGCGGTGACGACCAGGCTCTTGGCGGCCTTGATGAACTCCGGACGGACGACCGCGATCGCCTCGATGGTCGACAGGCCCTCGCCGACGTCGTCCATCGCGAAGCGGAACCCGGCGCGCCGGTAGCGGGCGCAGGCCTCCGCGAAGCGGCCGAAACGGGTGATCTGCTCGTTGACCTCGAGGACGATCTGGGTCGGTCTCAAGGCGGCGTCCCGGAGGTGCCCCAGGATCACGTCGAGGTCACGGTCGGGGTCGGTGAACGCGCCGACGCTGATGTTGATGAAGAGCGAGCCGCCCCGGTCGAGCAGGCGGTGGGCGCCGCTCATCGCCGAGACCTGACTGAGGGTCTCCAGCTCGCGGGAGACGCCCAGGCGGCGTGCCGCGGCGAACATCCCCTCGACCTCGGTCTCGTTGGGCGCCCCGGTGGGACGGGCCAGCGCCTCGTAACCGATGAGGCGACCGGAGTTGAGGTCGCGGATGGGTTGATAGACGGATTCGATCTCCTTGCGGGCGACGATGGCTGGGACCGATTCCAGCCAGCTCCCGGCACGAGACCCGGCGCCCTCGTCCACCACCACGCGGCCCCCGCCCATTGCCTTGCCGGCGGCGGAGAGGGCGCGGAGGGCGCGGTTCATGAGGTCGTCCGCGGTCTCCCGGCGATCCCAGAAGGCGATCCCCACACTGACCGTGCAGCCGCCGGGGAGGTCGCTCTCCACGTCGCGGATGACGTCGGCGACCCCCGTCGTGGTCAGGCGCTCGAGGACGACGGCGAACTCGTCGTTGCCGATCCGGGCGAGGTAGGAGAGGCCGGAGGCGTCGGGGTCGCTCCGCTGGGTGAAGCGGAGGACGGTGGCCACGTCGGTGAGCAGCCGGTCCCCGGCGGCGTGACCCCAGTCCTCGTTGAAGGAGCCGAACCTGTCGAGGTCGATGACGGCGATGGCCAGCGAGGTCTCCCGGTGCCGCGCCGTCTCCAGCCGGTGGGGCAACTCCGAGTCGAGGGCCCGGCGATTGGGACAGTTGGTGAGGAAATCCGTGTACGCGACCGAGTCGAATCGTGCCCGGTCGGCGCCATGACCGCTCAGCGCCTTGACGGTGACGGCGACGACGATCGCGGCGAGCGTGGCCACCACGATGTAGGGATCGCGGACGACCGCCAGGGAGATGAGGCCCTCGACGAGGGCCAGGCCGACTCCGATGCCCAAGATCCTGCCCCCGTGGCGGAGGGCCAGCACGGCGAGCGGGAGCGTGACCAGGGCGGCGACGTCGACCGCGCGGACCCGGAAGATCAGTTCGACGCTGAGTACCAGGACGATGGCGCAACACGCAGCCACCGCCTGCCCGCGGTGCGGGACGCGCTCCAGGGGCAGCGCGAGCGCGAGGGCGGCTGCTGCCAGGAGGGCCAGGGGGACGATCCACGTGAGATCCAGCCGGGAGTGCTGGAGCCACATCCCGACGATGATCAGGACTGCGGCCCCGGCTGTCCACGCGGCTGTCACGCCCCGGACGGCGAAGCGGTCGGGCCGCTGCGAAGCAGGGGTGTACGGCATCGCATTGCGGAGCGCCCCGGACTCGAACATCGGCGCGATCAGAGTAACCGTGACCCTCGTTTCACGGAGAACGGACAGGTCGCGTCCTGGTCACGTTCCCCGAGCCTATGTGGGAAACGGTCGGTGCGAATCTGACAGCGTGTTACGCCAGCCGCCGGAGAATGCAGAAGGGGGTCTGCTCTCCCGTCTGCCCCATCGGATTGTCGGCGAGCACCCGGCTGACCGTGGAGCGGTCAACCCCGGCGCTCGCCCCGAGGACGTCGGCGGCGAGATCGTTGGTATCGACCACGGCCACGGCGATGTCGATGCCGGCCTTCTCGCTGAGTGTTCGGCTCATCCGCTCCGCGACCCCGTCCGGGTCGCTCGGCGCCTTGCTGGCGTGGGTGTTGTAGGGAGGGAGGGTGTAGGCGGTCGGACCGTCGATGGCCGACACGCGGGATCCGGCCACCCGGTAAAAGACGCCCCGGACCCCAAAGGGGCGGGTGACGGAGGCGCAGGCGGCAGCGAGGAGGATGCGCGGCGCCCCCGCCTCCTCCAGGGCCAGCTGCATGGTCTGGGGCCGGCCCAAGCCGATGCCGATGGGGACCCGGCTGACGAAGCGGGAGAGCAGGCGGGCGAGCGGGGTGACCTTGATCTCGTCCATGGGGAAGGAGCGCCCCTGGGTGATGGCCACCACCTTCTCGCTCATGGCGACGACGTCGCCGGGCTCGAGGGCGATGCCGGCGGCCCACGCCTTTCCCAGGGCCACCTCCACCGCGGCGCCCAGCTCGTCCCGGTTGCGCACCAGCTCGGCGCGGAGCGGGATGCGCGCCCAGGGGTGGCCGTCGCGCCGCATGATCAGGTGCCGGCCCGGGTTGGGATGGGCGGCGGCGACCAACTGCTCGGCACCGAGTGCCGCCCCCGCCGCCCGGTCGCCCTGGGCGGTGAAGGCGTACGAGCTGCCCGGGGTGGCGCCGGACGCGGAGCCGTGAGCGCCACCCTCGAAGTACACCCGCAGCCAGAGCTCGACGTTGACGGTGCGCCAGAAGAAGAGCGACTCCTCGCTGCCCCCGACGCAGGCGACCCGGAATGCGTCGGCAACCGCGTCCGCGTCCCAATACGGCCGTGACTGGAAGGAGGGCGACCGCATCAGCGACTGGATCGACGAGCGCTGCTGGCGGAACCAGCGGAACTCGGGCGTGGTGAAGCCGATCTTGCGACGCCGCTGGCGGATCGTCTCGGGCAGGATGCCGCGCATCGCCTCGCGCATGATGCGTCGCGACCACCCCCCGGAGACGATCGCCGAGGCAGGCAGCCGGAGGATCCACTCCACCAGCTCCTGGTCGAGGAAGGGGAGCCGCGACTCCATGGAGTGGGCCATCGAGTTGCGGTCCTCGTAGCGGAGCAGCGAGGGGAGCGAGAAGGTGGTGAGGTCCTGGAGCAGCCGCCTCTTGAGGTCGTCCTGAATGCGGGGGTCGTCGGGCCGCTTCTTCCCGCGCGTCCACTCCAGGCGGAGCAGGGAGCCGAGGTCCACCTGGTGGCGGCCCTCCCAGAGCCGGCGGCGGGCCAGCCGGCCGACCGTGTCCCGCGCCTTCGCGGACTCCGCGGCGAACTCGCGATAGCGGTGCTCCCGCAGCAGCTGGCGGAGGTAGACGTACTGGTAGGGGACGTAGCCGCCGAGCAGCTCGTCACCGGCCTGGCCGTCGAGGAGGACGGTGACCTTCTCGCTGGCGGCGCGCATCACCGACCACATCGCGTACGGCGCGGTGGTGATCATCGGCTCCTCGGCATGCCAGACCCAGGTCTCCAGCTCGGCGAGCCACTGCTCTGAGGTCGGCTGCACCCAGGTGGGGTCGGCGGAGGTAACCGCGAGCACCGCCTCGACGTAGCTCCGCTCGTCGATGGGGTCGCCCGGGAAGACCGCCGAGAAGGTCTTGAGACGGTCGCCCAGCGATACCGAGTCGGGCACGTGCTGGGCGAGCAGCCGGTCCATCACGCAGACGATGGAGGAGGAATCGAGGCCTCCCGAGAGGCACGTGCCGACCGGCACGTCGGCGACCAGGCGGCGCTCGACCGCGCGGGTGAAGAGGCGGAGGAACTCCTTCGGGTCCGGGTCCGCGTCCTCGCTGATGACCGGCGTCCAGTACCGGGTCTCCCGGGTGCCGCCGGCGGAGTCGACGGTGACATAGGCGCCGGCCGCGACCTGGCGGACGCCGGAGAAGAAGGTGAGGTCGTTGTGGTCGTAGAGGCCGAAGCGGAGGTACTCGTACAGCTGCTGCTCGTCGACCTTGCGGGGGAAGGTCGGGTCCTCGAGGATGGCCTTGATCTCCGAGGCGAAGACCACCCGCTGGTCGTGCGCGGCGTAGAAGAGCGGCTTGATCCCGAAGTGGTCGCGGCAGAGGACGAGCTCGGGCTGTGCGCCGCGGCGGTCCAGGAGGGCGATCGCCCACATGCCGTTGAACCGCTGGAAGGCGGCCGGGCCCCACTGCGCGTAGGCCTGCAGGGCGACCTCGGTGTCGCTCCTGGTGGTGAACCGCCGCCCCTCCGCCTCCAGCTCGGTGCGCAGCTCGCGGTAGTTGTAGACCTCACCGTTGAAGACGATGTGGAGGCGGTCGCCGTCCGTCGACATCGGCTGGGCGCCAGTGTCGAGGTCGATGATGGCCAGCCGTCGGAAGCCGAGCGAAGCCGCGTCGGTCTCCAGGAAGCCGTCGTCGTCGGGACCGCGGTGCCGGATCGACGCGGCCATGGCCCGGAGCAGGGTGGGGTCGCGACGGCCGGTGAAGCCGCAGATGCCGCACACCGGACTACGCCCGCCCGGCGGCTGGGCCGCCGAGCTCGCCCGCGACGGGCGCCTCCACCGGGGGCCTATCGGCGACGGGCACCCGGCACTCCCAGAGCAGCAGCTCCCCCTCCACGCTGCTGCGCTGGCCCACTCCCTGGAAGCCGCTCTTCTCCAGCACCCGAGCCGAGGCGGGGTTGCTCTGCAGGCATTCGGCGGTCACGCGGCGCACGTCGGGCTGGGCGAGAGCCGAGGCAACGATGGCCGCCACGGTCTCGGTGGCATAACCGCGACCCCAGAGGGAGCGGTTGACCGCGTAGCCGATCTCGACCGTGCCGGTCGCGTCCGGGGGCGACTTGAACCCCATGCTCCCCACCGCCAGGCGGTCCTCGCGCCGGACGACCACCCCGTCGCACCACGGCCCCGGATCCGGGGTCCGATCGCGGCGGGCGACCCAGATGGGGAACATCCGGAGGGCGTCCTCGCCCGGCCACTCCTCGGGGAAGTGGACGGTGAGACGGCCGTCCGGGCCGGCCGTCGCGCAGGGACCGACCGCGATCTCGGCGAGGAAGTCCGCGAGGGCGAGCCGCGTCCGCATCACCGAGGTCGGGGTCGAGATGAAGAGCAGCCTGGGGGTCTCTACGGTCAGCACGCGGGCAACTCTACCCGGCAGGCCGCGTGGACGGGTCGAGCCTCCGCTCGTGGCGGGCGGTCGACGCACCGGCTGGAGGAGCGGCAGCTACACTCGCGGGATGCCCCTGCACTGGCAAAGCGTCGTGATCGACTGCCGGGACCCCGAGCTGGTTGGCCGGTTCTGGAGCGCCGCACTGGGCCTGCCGCTGCAGGTTGACGAGGACGGCGACCGGTGGCTGGAGCCGGGCGAGGGCTCGCCCGACATCCTCTTCCTCGAGGTGCCCGAGGCCAAGGACGTGAAGAACCGGCTCCACCTCGACTTCAGGCCGGACGACCAGCAGCGAGAGGTGGAGCGACTGATCGGGCTGGGAGCGCGCGAGAAGGACATAGGCCAGGGCGAGGTGACCTGGGTGGTGATGGCAGATCCCGAGGACAACGAGTTCTGCGTGCTGCGCGCCAGCACTCCGCCGGTCTGACTAGATGACGGGCCGCTGACCCGGGCCGGCCACCTCAGTGACGCGGATTGTCGGCGTCGAACGCCGTGGGGAAGCTCGGGCTCAGAAGTCCATGTCGTCGTCGCCGCCAAAGCCGCCACCGCCGAAACCACCGCCACCGCCGCCGTGGGAGTGGCCGTGGCCCTCCTCGTCCTCGTCCTCGGGCTCGGGGGCGTCGGCGATCAGAGCCTCGGTGGTCATGATCATGGTGGCGATCGAGACGGCGGACGTGAGAGCCGTTATCACGACCTTGGTGGGGTCGATGATCCCGCGCTGGACGAGGTTGCCGTACTCCTCGGTGACGACGTCGAATCCATCGTCACCGGTCAGCTCGGCGACCTTGTTGACCACGACCGCCCCCTCCAGGCCGGCGTTGGCCGCGATCTGCTTGAGCGGCGCGGAGAGCGCCTGACGGACGACGCGCGCCCCGGCGAGGGCGTCTCCGTCCAGCTTGAGGGCGTCGATGGCGTCGCGGGCCCGGATCAGGGCGACACCCCCGCCGGCGACACAGCCCTCCTCAAGGGCGGCGCGGGTGGCGTGGAGGGCGTCCTCGACCCGCCCCTTGCGCTCCTTCATCGCCACCTCGGTGTCGGCCCCCACCTTGATCTGGGCAACCCCTCCGACCAGCCGGGCCAGCCGCTCCTGCAGCTTCTCCCGATCCCAATCGGAGTCGGTCTCCTCGATCTGCTGGCGGATCTCCTCGCAGCGCGCGTCGATGGCCTTGCGATCGCCACCCCCGCCCACCACCGTGGTGTCGTCCTTGGTGACGGTCACCCGGTCGGCGGTGCCGAGATGACGAGGGGTGACCCCGTCCAGGCGGATGCCGACCTCCTCGCTGACCACGGTGGCCCCGGTGAGGGCCGCCAGGTCCTGGAGCATCGCCTTGCGGCGGTCGCCGAAGCCGGGGGCCTTGATCGCCACCGCGGTGAGCGTGCCCCGCATGCGGTTGACGACGAGGGTCGCGAGCGCCTCGGCGGTGACGTCCTCGGCCACGATGAGCAGGGGCCGCTTGGCCCCGGCGACCAGCTCCAGCACCGGCAGGAGGTCCCTCACCGCGCTGATCTTGGCGTCGGTGATGAGGATGGCCGGGTGGTCCAGCTCGGCGACCATCTCCTTCTGGTCGGTGACCAGGTAGGCGGAGACGTAGCCGCGGTCGAGCTGCATCCCCTCGACCACCTCCACGGTGGTCTCGATGCCGTCGGCGGATTCGACGGTGACCACGCCCTCCTTGCCCACCTTGGCGAAGGCGTCGGCGAGCATCTCGCCGATCTCCGCGTCGTCCGCGCTGATGGTGGCGATGCGCCGGATGTCCGCATTGGTGTCGACGGGATGGGAGCGCTCGCGCACCGCACCGGCGGCGGCTGCGGCGGCGGCCAGCATCCCCTGGCGCAGCTCGACCGGGAAGGCCCCGGCGCCGAGCAGGCGCAGCCCCTCGTCGATCATCGCCCGGCTCAGCACGGTGGCGGTGGTGGTGCCGTCCCCGGCGAGGTCGTTGGTCTTGACCGCGACCTCGCGGAGGAGCTGGGCTCCCATGTTCTCGAAGTGATCCTTGAAGTCGAGGTCACGGGCGATCGTGACCCCGTCCGTGGTGATGAGCGGCGCTCCGAACTTCTTGTCCAGGACCACCGAGCGCCCGCGCGGGCCCAGGGTCACCGCGACGGCGTCGGCCACCGCGTCCACGCCGTGGCGGAGCAGCTGCCTCGCCTCGGTGTCGAATCGAAGTTGCTTAGCAGGCATGCTCTCTCAGCTCCTTTGACGGGCGAGGGCGGCGCGAACGTGGACGGGCCGTGCCGCCATCACGCCGGGCGTCAGGACGACCGCCGGCTCAGGCCTTGGCCTGGACGACGGCGAGGATGTCCTTCTCGGACAGGATGAGGTAGTCGACATCGTCGATCTTGACCTCGCTGCCGGCGTACTTGGCATACATCACCCGGTCTCCGACCGCAACGTCGAGCTTGATCCGCTCGCCGGTGCGCTCGTTGTACTTGCCGCTGCCGACCGCCTCGATGATCCCCTCCTGGGGCTTCTCCTTGGCGGTGTCGGGGAGGACGATCCCGCTCTTGGTCATTTCCTCACGCTCGACGGGTTTGATGACGACGCGATCAGCCAGGGGGCGAAGCTTCAAGGCCACGGTGCGACCTCCACTTTTAGCACTCGGGACGGGTGACTGCTAACACTCTAGCGAATCGAGTGCCAGGACCGCAACTGGGGGGTGATCTCGGGTCCACCGCGACCCGGCCCCCGGCTCCCCCCGGGCTCAGCCGGGCCCGGCGTCCGGCTGGGCTGCGGGCAGATCCGGGCTGGCGTCTCCGGCCGGCGGAGTCGGCCAGCAGTGGACGGGTCCCGTGACCTTGAGGGTGACCTGGGCACCGGCCTCGAGCCGCATGCCGCCGACCACCCTGGCGACCATCGGGGAGGCGGCGGCATCTTCCATGACCAGCCGGACGAGGGCGTCGTGGCCGTGGAAGCCGGTCTCGACCACCCGCGCCGCCACTCCGGGGCCTCCCCCCGCGGACGCCGCGACCCGGAGCTGCTCCGGACGCACCAGCACGGTGACCTGCTGGCGGGCGGGCCGGTGACCGTCGCGGAGCTCGAGCCAGCCGAGAGGGGTCTCGGCTGCCGAGCCGTACGAGATGCCCTCGATCAGGTTGGCCTCGCCCACGAAACGGGCCAGGTCGGGGTCGACGGGGGACTCGTAGAGGTCGCGAGGGGGTGCCACCTGGGCGACCACGCCGTCCCGGATGACGGCCACCAGGTCGGCGATGGAGAGGGCCTCGTCCTGGTCGTGCGTGACCAGGACGGCGGTGGCGCCGGAGCGCCGCACCGCGGCCCGGACGTCGGCCCGGACCGTCGCCCGCAGGCCGGCGTCCAGGGAGGCGAAGGGCTCGTCGAGAAGGACGATGCGCGGCCGGACGGCCAGGGCCCGCGCCAGCGCGACCCGCTGCTGCTGCCCCCCGGAGAGCTCATGCGGGTAGCGGCGCCCCAGGCCGGAGAGCCCCACGCGTTCGAGCAGCTCGGCGATCTCCGCCTCCCGGCCCTCACGCACGCGCAGCCCAAAGCCGACGTTGCCCTCCACCGTCAGGTGAGGGAAGAGGCTCCCCTCCTGCGGGACGTAGCCGACGCGCCGGCGCTCGGCACGGAGATGGTGATGGTCGTCGTCGAGGATGACGCCACCCACGGCCACGACCCCCCGGTCGGGTCGCTCGAAGCCGGCGAGGATGCGGAGGAGGGTCGTCTTACCACTGCCGGAGGCCCCGAGCACGGCCGCGAAGGCGCCGTCCGGCACGGTGAGGTCGACGCCACGCAGGACGGGGTGGTCTCCGAAGGCCTTGTGGAGGTCGGCGGCCGTCAGGCCCTCGGTGGCCGTGGGCGCCGCAAGGGACGCGGGGGCGGCGGCGGGCACGCTGGTGGACCCGATGCGGTCCGGGGCGATCGGAGCGCCGGGCTCGGACATCACGAGGCCGTGCCGGCCCGGCTGGGCAGGCGGTCGAAGTAGCGGGCGAGGACGTAGCTGGGCACGGCGGCGATGGCGATGATGACCAGCGCGAAGGGCGCGGCCTGACCGTACGAGAGGTTCTGCTGGTACGCCCAGAACTGGGTGGCGAGGGTCTGGACGCCGGTCGGCACCAGGACGAGGGTGGCGGTCAGCTCGGTGGCGCAGGCGAGGAAGACGAGGCAGAAGGCGGCGGCGAGCCCCGGACCGATGAGGGGGAGGGTCACCCGCAGGAAGACCTCGTCCGGACGCCGGCCGAGGGAACGGGCGGCCTCCTCGAGAGCCACCGGGGCGTGGGCCACGGAAGCCCGGACCCCGACCAGGGCCAGTGGAAAGAAGAGGATCGCGTAGGCGGCGATCAGCAGCGTGGCGCTCTGGTATCCGAAGCCTGCCGCGTAGCGCTCGGCGAAGTAGCTGATGGCGAGGGCGATGACGAGGCCGGGCATGGCCAGCACAAGGTACGTACTCCGCTCGAGCAACCGCCCGCCGCGACCGGAGTGGCGGACGGCGAGCAGGGCCACGGGCAGGGCCAGCAGGGTGGCGAGAGCCGCGGCCACGCCGCTGTAGAGGGCGGTGTGCCAGCCCGCGTCCAGAAGGGAGACCCCGGTCAGGAAGGCCCCCCCCGCGAACATCCAGTAGACGCTGGCGCCGAACGGCACACCGAGGGCGAGGGCGACCAGGATGGCGAGCGCGGCGTGGACGGGCAGCGTGGCCCGGCCCAGACGGTGCCGGCGGATCGCCCGCTGGGCCTGCGCACCGGTGCGCACCGCTCGGCCCTTTCCCCGTGCGACGGGCTCGCCACCGAGGATCAGGCCGCCGAGCACCACCAGCACCAGCGAGAGGGCGCAGGCGGTGGGCACGTTGAAGGAGACCTGGAACTCGGTGAAGATCTCGGTGGTGAAGGTCTGGTAGCCGAGGATCTCGAAGGCGCCGTACTCCGCCAGGATCACCAGCGCGACCAGGACGCAACCGCCGAGGATGGCGCCCCGCGCCTGCCCGACGGTCACCCGCAGGAAGGTGCGGACCCGGCCCAGCCCGAGGCTGCGGGCCGCGTCCTCCAGTCCCGGGTCCGCGCCGCGCAGGCTGGCGGCCACGGGGAGGTAGACGAGGGGATAGACGGCCAGGGTCATGACCAGCACCGCGCCCTGGAATCCCTGCACCCAGGTCGAGATCGACGCCCACCCGAAGCTGACCACGAAGTCGGGGATGGCGAACGGGATCACCAGCAGCACCGCCCAGATGCGGCGGCCGGGGAGGTCGGTGCACTCCACCAGCCAGGCCGTCAGGGTGCCGATCACTGCGCAGAGTGCGGTGACCACCACGGTGAGCCGGACGGTGTTCCAGAGCAGGGTGGCGGTCAGCGGCCGCCAGATGAGGTGGGCGATGGTGCCGACCCCGGAACCGCTCGCCTCGATGAGCAGGAAGAGGAGCGGTGCCAGCAGCACGACGGCGACCGCGCCGCTCGCCCCGAGCAGGAAGAGGGGAGGTAGATGCCGGCGCGGCGGGACCATCGGATCGGCGACCACCGGAGGCTCGGCGGCGACCCGGGTCGCGATCACGGGAGGCTCGGTCCGGGACCGGAGCCCTGAGCCCGCGACCGGCCCGGCGGCCTCACAGCAGGCCGGCCTGCTGCATCAGGGAGATGGCGGTCGACCCGTCGCCCAGCTCGGGGATGGTGATGGAGTTGGGCTGGAGCTCACCGAAGGGCGTCTCCGGCTGGGCGGTCGCGACCCCTGAGGCGATCGGGTACTCGTAGCTGGTCGACCGGCCGATGATCTCCTGGCCCTGCTCCGAGACGAGGAAGGCGAGGAATCTCTGGGCCGCCGCCTGGTGGGTGCTGGATCGCAGCACGGCGGCGCCGGAGACGTCCAGGACGTACCCCGGGTCTTGCGGGGCGAGGTAGGCGATCTTGGAGTGCACGTTGGAGGCGCCGAGCTCGGAGCCCATCCGGTACCAGTAGTACTGGTTGACGACCCCGAAGGCGACCGCTCCCCGGTTGACCTCGTCGGAGATGGTCTCGTTATCCGGGTAGATGTGGCTGCCGGCGTTGGCCTTGAGCCCCTCGAGCCAGGTGAGCGCGGCCGCCGACCCGTAGGTGCGCGCCACCGAGGTGACGATCGGCTGGAAGTCGGTCTCGCCCGGGGCGAGTGCCAGCTCTCCCTGGTAGCGGGGATCGGCGAGTTGGAGGATGGAGGTGGGCAGCTGACTCTCCGAGATCAGCGACGGATTGTAGACGAGGACGCTGACCCTAGCCGAGACCCCCACCCAGTCGCCCCGCGCCGAGTCGTACCGGCTCGGGGTGTCGGCGAGCGTAGACGGGTCGACGGACGCCAGCAGGCCCTTGCCCTGCAGGTACTCGAGGGCCGGCGAGTTCTCCGTGTAGATGACGTCGGCGGGTGAGCGCGATCCCTCCGAGACGATCTCGTCGGCCAGGGTGTCCTCGTCGTCGTTGCGGACGCTGACGGTGATCCCGGTCGCCTTCTCGAAGGCGCTGACCAGCGACTCGGTGGTCTGCGGGTGCTGTCCGTTGTAGAGGGTGATCTGGTCCCCGGATCCCGATGACGCGGCGCAGCCCACCAGCAGCCACCCCGCCGCCAGCGCCACCCCGAGCGCGCTCCACCCGGCGCGGAGCACGCGAAGTTGTGCGGCTGTCATGCGGAGGGCTCGTCTCCCACGGGCCTGTGTCGTAGAGCGACGCCGGCCGGGGCCCGTCCTCCCCGGTCGAGGGCGGCAGTTAGCTTAGTCTAAGCTAATCGAGAGGCGCAACTCAGGCAGCGCGCTGCCCGGGGCATACCCCGACCCCGCGCTAACCGCGAGGCGCAACCCAGACCGCCCGCGCCGCGCCGCGGTCCAGCGCGACCGCCGTTCCCTCCACCTCCACGCCGAGCGACGCCCCGATGGTGCGGACGGTCACGCTCCGGCCCGGCGTGACATCGAGCTCGTGGAGCAGCCGGAGCAGCTGGGGAGCCTCGTGCTCGGCGACCTCGGAGATCCTCACCACCTCCGCCGGCTCTCCGGGCGGCAGGAGGTCGAGCCGGACCAGTCCGGCCGGGAGGGTACCCCGACCGGGGACGGGGTTGCCGTGAGGGCAGGAGCGGGGGTGCTCGAGGTGCTGGTCGAGGCGGTCCACCACCTCGTCGGAGACCCCGTGCACGAGCGAGGATGCCTCGCGGTCCCCGGCGGCCCAATCCAGGCCGAGGACGTCGACCAGCCAGCGCTCGAGAATGCGGTGGCGGCGCACCAGGTCGGAGGCCGCCGCTTCGCCCGCGGCGGTGAGGCTGATGCTCCGGTCCTCGGCCACCTCGACCCAGCCGTCGCGGGCCAGCCGGTGGAGGGTGACGGTCACCGTCGGCCGGCTCACCCCCAGCCAGTCGGCGAGGCCGCCGGGCCGGGTCACGTCGCCCTCGTGCGCGATGTAGTAGATCGCCTCCAGGTAGCGTCCGGCGGTCTCGCTGAGGTGCCCGGACTCGGGAGCGGGGATTTGTGCCATCGCTGAAACCGATGGTGACATCCCGGG
>PMYJ01000171.1:36328-43095 GCA_003170875.1 Candidatus Dormiibacterota bacterium
ATCATGGCGGCGTTGTCGGTGCAGAGCCGGAGCGGCGGGACCGAGACTCGGAGCCCGGCGAAGCGGCGGGCCACCCGCTCGGCCAGCGCCCGGTTGGCGGCGACGCCGCCCACCACCGCCACAGAGGTCGCCCCGGTCTCCTCCACCGCCGCCTCGAGCCCGTCCACCAGCTGGGTGACGGCCGCCTCCTGGAAGGCGGCGGCCAGCGAGTCGCGGACCTCAGCACGGCGCGGGATGCCGCGCTCGTCCACCTCCTCCGCCGGCAGGTCGCGGATGGCGTAGCGCACTGCCGTCTTCAGCCCGCTGAAGGAGAAGGCGCCCTCCAGCCGGGTGCGCGGGAGGGGGAAGGCGCGCGGGTCACCGGTGAGGGCGGCCCGCTCCACCACCGGCCCACCCGGGTAGGTGAGCCCGAGCATCCGGGCCACCTTGTCGAAGGCCTCGCCGACGGCGTCGTCGCGCGTGCTCGCCAGGCGGCGCGCCACGCCGTGCCGAGAGAGCTCGATGGTGTCGGTGTGGCCGCCGCTCACCACCAGCGCCACGAAGGGCGGCTCCAGCTCCGCGTCCGCCAACCAGGCCGAATAGACGTGGCCGGCCAGGTGGGAGACGCCGGTGATGGGCAGACCACGAGCCCGGGCGGCGGCCTGCGCGTAGGCGGCACCCACCACCAAGCATCCGGCCAGACCCGGACCGCGGGTGACGGCGATGGCGTCGACAGCCTCCCAGCCGCCCTCGACCCCGGCGAGTGCCGCGTCGACCACGGGCGCGAGCATCTCGAGGTGGGCGCGCGCCGCCAGCTCGGGAACGACGCCCCCGTGGGGAGCGTGCAGGGCGATCTGCGACGACACGTGGCTGGAGAGGATCTCCCGACCGTCGCGCACCACCGCGGCCGCCGTCTCGTCGCACGAGGTCTCGATGGCGAGAATGTTCATGGCGGGACGGCGGGCCCACGGCCCGGCGACTGCCGAGCGCGGCTTGGCCGCGCCGGCGAGGGGCGGCGAGCCCCTGAGAAAAGAGAGGGGTCCCCGTCGGGCTCCTGCCCGATGGGGCGCGGCGAGCCCCTCTGAGAAGAAACGGGGCCCCCACGCGGCCTGCCGCGTGGGGAGCTCACCGGCGCGGGTATTCGGAGGGGGGCGGAGGCCCCATGCCCACGATGTCGATGCCCTGGAGGATGTCGACGAACCGGCCCTTGAAGGCGGGCGCATGCAGCGAGTCGCTCCACATCACGACCGCGTCCTCGCCATTGTCGGTGTAGTAGCCACGCCGGCGCCCGATCGCCTTGAAACCGAAGCGCTCGTAGAGCCGGATGGCGTGCCCGTTGGTCACCCTCACCTCCAGGGTGATCCAGCGCGCGCCGAGCTCGTAGCTGCGCTGGACCAGTGCCGCGAACATCCCGGTGCCGAGACCCTGGTTCTGGCTCTGGGCGCGCACGCCGATGGTGGTGACGTGGGCCTCGTCGGAGACCTTCCAGAGCCCGCCGTAGCCGATGATGTCGCCCCGGCCGCCGTCGCGGAGCACGAAGTAGTGGGCCTGGCGGTTCTGGGAGAGCTCGGACGCGTACGCATTCCGGGGCCAGGGCGAGAGGAAGATCTCACGCTCTATCGCCTGGACTGCGGGGATGTCACCACTGCGCATCCGCTCGATGAGGAGGTGCGGCGCGACCTTCATCGCCGTCGATAATACGCGAGGGCCCCGGATAACACTTGCGACAGTGCTCCTGAGCCAGTCCGGCACCTCCCGGGGCGGTCTCAGTGCTCGCAGCGGTACTGACCGCTCCTCCGCTCGGACCGGGAGCCTCCGGCTCCCGCCCTCGCTCCGTCACGGTCAGTCGAGATAGGTCGCGGCCAGTCCGGCAAGCCCGAGCGGCAGCCGCGCCAGGGCGGCGGGGATCGACGCGGTAAGTGCCCGCACCGGGTCGCCCGGACGGATGCCGGGGAGGTCGAGGGCGTCGAGGGTGACCGGCGGAGGCTCCCCGACGGCCACCGACGAGAGGCTGACGCGCCGCGGCTCCCCGTGCATCTCCAGGATGCCTTCACGCCGGAGGAATCGGCCGGCGTAGGCCCCGCCCCGGCCCGCCTCGACGAGGGCCAGCGTCTCGGTCTCGCCGTCCGGTGCCGACCTCGCCACCACCTCGAGGCTGCTCACGCCGTAGAGGGGAAGTCCGAGGGCGTGGGCCACGCCCATGCCGACGGCGATGCCCGCCCGCAGGCCCGTGTAGGAGCCGGGCCCGGTGACCACCACCACCGCCTCCAGACCGGAGACCCCGAGCTCGACCAGGGAGCGGTCCAGCCACGGCAGGGCGGCGCCGCCGCCTGCGGTCCGGGCGGCGACCAGCTCGCCGCCCCGGCCGGCGCGCAGCACCACCAGGCGGTGACGGGAGGCGGTGTCGATGGCGAGGATGCTCATGGCTCCCACCGCGCGGCGCCGGTCACGTGCCGGCCACCGCGGCGCGCCAGGCGGCCATCAGCCGAGCCGGGGCATCGTCCGGGTCGCGTGCCTCGATGCGGCGCCGCCGGTCACCGGCGATGTCGAGGAGCAGGCGCAGCGGCCGCCACGGCTCGAGGTCCGCGTAGCCGGCCCATTCCACCGCGGCCGGGGCGCTCTCGAGGAGGCCGTCGAGGTCCAGCAGGCCGATAGCGGCGCCCGGCCCGAGACGGTAGAGGTCGAGATGGTGGAGGCGCGGCGGCACCCCATAGACGTGGTGGAGCACAAAGGTGGGGCTCTTCACGACCCGGGGATCCACCCCCAGACCGGCAGCGAGCCCGCGGACAAAGGCCGTCTTGCCGGCTCCCAGCGGCCCGTCGAGGGCGATCAGGTCGCCGGGCCGCAGCCCGGCCGCCAGCCGTGCCGCCACCGCCTCGGTGCCGGTTACCCCATCGGTGATGAGCGCGAGAGCGGGGCCGTTCATTGCTGCCGAAAGTGCCGGGAGGTGACCGGCGGCAGTGGGACCTCCTTCCCGTCCCGGCGGTCGAAGAGGTGGAGGCCGGAGCCGGGGGTGAGCCGGCCGACGACGTGCAGCGGCTCCAGGCCGGCGGGCCAGCGGGCGAGCAGCCCGTCCAGCCGCTCGGCGGCGACGGCCGCCACCAGCTCGAAGTCCTCTCCCCCGCCGAGGGCAGCGTCCACCCACGCCTCCCCGAGGAGGGCGCGGATGCCCGGTTCGGCGGGGACGCTCTCCAACCAGATCTCCGCGGCGCAGCCCGACGCCTCGGTGATCCGACCGACGTCGACGATGAGCCCGTCGCTCAGGTCGCCCGCGCAGGCGACGCCGAGCCGGACGAGGGCCTGCCCCTCCCCCAGCCGGGCTCGCGGCCGGAGCTGGCGCCCCAGCCAGCGCTCCTCCGCCTCGGCGGCGGCATCGCCCTCTGCCGGCGGGTGGGCGTGCCCACGCGCCGGGTGGCCGTGTCCCTCGCCGCGGTGGCGTCCTTCCGGCACGGGAACGCGCACTCGCCGCCCGTCCAGGAGCAGGCGCAGGCCGGCCGCTGCACCACCCAGGCACCCGGTGACCACGAGCAGATCCCCGGCCCGGCCGCGGTCGCGACGGAGGGCTCTGCCGGGGTCCACCGTCCCGACCACCACGACGTCGATGACGAGCGGTCCGGCGATGGCGCTGACGTCGCCCCCGGCCAGCCGGCACCCCGCCTCGGAGGCGGCGGCGCAGATGCCCTCCTGGATGGCGAGCAGGTCGTCGACCCGGCTCGTCCCGGGGGCGCAGAGCGTCACCAGGCAGAGCGCGGGCCGGGCCCCCATGGCCGCGAGGTCGGAGAGGGCGACGGCCAGGGCCCGCCTGCCCACCGCCTCGGGATCGATCCAGCCCCGCAGGAAGTCCTCGCCCTCGACGATGGCGTCCTGGCTGAGGACGATCCCCGCCCCGCCGGGCGGTCGCCACACTGCGGCGTCGTCGCCGCTCGCCACCACCAGCCGGCGATCGTCGCCGTGCCGCCGGGCGACCGCGGTGAGCCGCCGGAGCAGCTCCGCCTCGCCGATCTCCTGGAGGGTGGGGCCTCCGGCGTCGAAGCCGAGCCCGGGCGGCGGGGATACGTCATCCATCCGACCGACTCTAGCCAGCCCGCGGTGCCAGCCCCGCGTGAGGGGTGGCCGCCGCTCACCGACCCGGAGAATGGCGGCGGTCTCATTCGGGAAACCGTCACGCGCCCCACGGTGAACTGTAACACGCCCTGCCTGAAGAAGTTCCTGGCGCGCGTCCGGAGAATCACAGCCCGCCCCCGCCAGATGAGCGGTGTGGCCCTCGAGCGGGTACCGCGGGGAGCTAAAACTCACATTTCATGATAACGACACTGTCACGTAGGGTTGACCGCGACCGCCCCCAACTCGTAGAGTCCCGCGAGTTCGGTCCTCGCGATCCGGCTCCGGAAGGGGTTGCTAGACCGGGGAGACGACAGGGGAGATCGATTTGCGGGTAACCCGGAGGGTGATCCCTGCCTTCATGGCGGTCCTGGTGGTTGGCCTCGGCCTGTCCACCGGAGCCACCCCGGTCCGTGCCGACACCACCGCCCAGCTCGAGGCGGAGCGCGCGCAACTCCTCCAAGAGCTCTCCGTCGTCAGCTCTCAGGAGAGCGCGGCCACCGGGGCTCTCAACAACGCCGAGAACTCCTTCAACCAGGCCACCGCCGCCCTGAACACGGACCGGGCCCAGCTCGCCACCCTCAACTCCGAGCTCGCCACCCTGAACGGGGACATCCAAGCCGATCAGGCGCAGGAGGCCTCGGCACGCAACGCACTGGCGACCCTCACCCGGGCCACCTACGAGAGCGTCTCGGGCGACACGGTGATGACCGCGGTGCTCAACGCCAAGGACTTCACCGCAGCGATGGACAGCCTCTCCGGGGCATCCACCATCACCGCCCAGATCCAGGGGCTGGAGACCACCCTCGGCCACGACCAGGCCGATCTGCTCACCAAGCAGGGCCAGCTCCAGAACGACTTTGCCCAAGCGTCAGCGCTCGAGGGCCAGCTGTCGACCCAATCCAACCAGCTGCTGACCATCGTCTATCAGCGTGACCAGATCCTCGAGCAGTTCACCGGACCGGCGCAGCAGCTCGCCGAGCAGATCGACGAGATCGACAACGAGCTGGGCGGGACGGCGGCGGTGCCCAGCAGCACGAGCTGCTCCGACAGCTTCGCCTATGGCGACTGCACCTGGTACGTGGCGACGCAGCGCTGCATCCCGTGGGGCGGCAACGCCAACGCCTGGTATTACAACGCCTCCAAGATGGGGTACCAGGAGGGCTCGGTCCCCGAGGTCGGGGCCGTCGCCGTCTGGGACCAGGGCCAGGGGGGGGCCAACGCCTGGTACGCGCACGTCGCCTACGTCCAGGTGGTCGGACCGGACCTCGGAGTGGGTAGCGTCGCGGTCGTACCCGCCGGTGACTTCGAGATCTCGGAGATGAACTGGAACGGCTGGGATCAGGTCGACTACCGGTTGCTCCCCGACAGCGCGACCTACTTCCAGGGCTTCATCTACGGGCCCGGCTGACCCTCACCGGCATCGACCCGGAGGCGCGGGACCCGCGCTGACACGGCGCAGAGCACCTCGTAGCTGATGGTGCCGGCCGCGGACCCGACATCGTCGGCGCCGAGCCATACGCCCCCCTGGCGGCCGAAGAGCACCGCCTCGTCGCCCGCCTTCACACCCTCGACGAGCGAGACGTCGGCGGTCAGCTGATCCATGCTGACGCGCCCGATGATCGGGCAGCGGCGGCCACCCACCAGCACCGAGCCGCGGTTCGACTGTGCCCTCTGGACGCCGTCGGCGTAGCCGGCCGCGATCGCCGCCACGCGGGTGTCCCGCTCTGCGACCCAGGTGCGGCCGTACCCGACGCTCTGCCCGCCCCGCACCGTCTTGACCTGGGTCACCCGGGCGTGGAAGGACATCGCCGGACGGAGCCGGGCCGCCCCCTGGGCGCCCGCCGGCGCGTAGCCGTAGATGGCGATGCCACAACGGACCAGGTCGTGGCGGGTCGCGGGAAGCCCGAGGGCAGCCGCGCTGTTGGCGGCATGGAGGAGCAGGCCCGGCCAGCGCTGGCGCAGCGCGGCGGCCGCCTCGAGGAACACCGCGTCCTGACTGAGGGTGTACCCGGGGTCGTCCTCGGCGTCGGCGAAGTGGGTGAACGCCGCCACCGGCTCGACCCTGGCCCCGGCCCGGTCGACCGCAGCCATCAGCTCCGGAAGCTGGGCGGGGAGGGCGCCGAGCCGGCCCATGCCGCTGTCGACCTTGAGGTGGAGGCGGGCCGGGGTGCCGGCGCCGGCCGCCGCGGCGTCATCGACCTGGTCCGGGTCCCAGACGGCGAGGTCGACACCGGCGGCGACCAGCGCAGCGAGATGCGCGGGAGAGGCCGCGCCGGCGATGAGGAGGGGGCATGCGAAGCCCTCGGCCCGGAGGTGGAGGGCCTCCTCCGCGGAGGAGACGCCGAGCCAGGAGGCGCCGCCGTCCAGTGCGGCCGCCGCGGCGAGGGTGTCCCCGTGACCGTAGCCGCCGGCCTTGACCATGGCCATGACCGCGACCCCATCGCCCACCACGTCGCGGATCACGCCGAGGTTGTGCCGGATCGCGGCGGCGTCGACATCCGCCCACCGGGTGTACCGCTGCCGGCCGGCGGGAGCTGCGGCCGGCCCCCACGTCACCCCGCTGTCCGCCCTGCCCGGCGCCGCTCCAGGGCACGCCGGAGCCGCTCCTGGGCGGCGGGGAGCATCTCGACGACGTCACCGGCCAGGGCTCCCGCCCTCCCCCGCTCCGCCTCGACCAGACAGCC
>PMYJ01000046.1:0-25107 GCA_003170875.1 Candidatus Dormiibacterota bacterium
CGGTTGAAGATGAGCTCGACCTTGGCGACGGGATGGTCGCCTTCCAGCGCCCAACCCACAAAGAGCTGAGGCCCCCGGAGGAGGAGATCGCCTCCCGGCTGGTCAAACCAGCCCCGAAGAGATCGGTCGGAGCGCCGACGGAGAAGCCTCCGCCCCAGGCTACGAAGCTGCAGCGGTCGGTTCGAGGCCATCGGCGTCCGCGGCCACCTGGACGATCGGCGTGTAGGGAGGGGTGGCGCGGTCGACCGCGAGCTGGCCCGCCATCACATGGTGCCAGGTGAGCTGTAGCCCCTGGTGCAGGTCGATCGGTCTGTAGTCCATGAACGACGTCAGCTTGGCGATGTCGAGGACGATGGAGTCGACGTCATGGCGCCGCGCCGGAAGGAAGTCAAGGACGGGCTGAGTACCGATAATCTCCCCCACCTGTCTGGCCAGCGAGAGGACGCTGTGGCCACAACCCGAGCCGACGTTAACGGTCCCGACAGGGAGATCCCCGGCGATGATGCGGGTGACCGCCTCGGCCACGTCCGCCACGTGAACGTAGTCGCGGATGGCTGAGCCGTCCCCGACGATGCGGAGGGGGAGGCCGGCGGCGACCCGGTGGAGGAAGACGGCGACGGCGCCCTGGCTGCGGTCCGAGCTCTGCCCTGGCCCATACACGTTCGCCAAGCGGAAGATCTGGACCGGGACCCCGCAGGTGCGGGCGTACATCTCCGCATACAACTCACATGCCAGCCGTGACACCCCGTACGTGGAGATGGGCTGCAGCGGATCGCACTCACTGGCGGGGACCCGCGTCGGATTCCCGTACACGGTGCCCCCCGACGACAGGAACGCGAGGCTTGCGCACGGCCTCCGACGGAGGTGCTCCAGGATGGTGAGGAGTGGCGTGAGGGCGGCGTGGACGTCGTCGAGCGGTTGCGCCGCTGCGGCCAGGGGGAGCAGGCCTCCCGCGGCGCACAGCACGTGGTCCACGCCTTCCATGGATTCGGCGAGGAACCCAGGGTCGCCGGCATCGCCGATCATCACGCTCATGCCTTCGAGGCGGGCGGCATGGGTGCGCGTGCTCTCGCTCCGCGTCAGAACCCGCACCTCCAGGCCCTCGTCGCGGATGCGATTCCCCAGCGCGGCTCCGAGGAATCCCCACCCCACCACGAGGACGCGGCGCGAGCGACGGGAAGACTCCATGATGTGGCGGCAGTATAGCCACCGAACGAGGGGCTTGCTTGCATTCGCGTTTGCAGTTACACACAGTCCTCCCGACCGCTCCGGCCTGGCTGGAGAGGCACCGATCAACACAAACGCACCGCCAGGATGGACGCCGTGGACGCGGGGACCTGACCTGACCGGGGCCAGGGGCCGCCCGGGGGTATGGGCAGGGTCGGGTGCGTGCCCACCGAAGAGGTGAGCGAGCTCGCCGGCTGGTCAGCCGGCCGCCGGTCCTCACCCTCCGGTGACAAGCCCATGACGGAATGGCAGCTCCACGTTCGCGGCCCGGGCTGCGTCCGAGTCTTGGTGTCGCCGTGAGCCCCTGCGACATCACGTCCTCGGCGCGACCTCGGGGGTGCCTGCCGCGTCGCGCCCAGGTGGCGGGGATCGCGGCGGCACTGGTCGGGTCGATCCTTGGCCTGCTCGCCCAGCCGACCACGGCCGGAGCCGCGGTCAGCGCCACCATCAGCGCCCCGCGGATCACGCAGCAGCACCCCCTCGACTGCGAGGCGGCGGCGCTGCAGATCGCCCTGGCTGCGATCGGCGTCAACATCACCCAGAACTGGGCGCTCAGCCAGTTCGGGGCCGACCTGCGACCTGCGGTGCTCGGGAGCAACGGCGCCCCCGTCGAGTGGGGCGACCCGTACCAGTCGTTCGTGGGCAACGTCAACGGATCAGAGATCACCTGGACGGGCTACGGCGTCTACTACCCACCCGTGGTCAGAGCGGCTCGGGCGGCCGGCGTCATCGCCGAAGGCCACGAGGGATGGGCGCCGCAACAGCTGTACGACGCAGTCGCCCAGGGCGACCCGGTCATCGTCTGGGCGCCCCACCTCATGGAGCCGACCACCGTCGGCTACTGGACGACCTGGAGCGGCAGCCAGGTCTGGTACGCGCAGGGAGAGCACACCCAGGTGCTGGTGGGGTATGACCTTGCCGCCGGGACCGTGACCCTCGACGACCCCTGGGACGGCCTGTTCCACACCTACTCGATGACACTGTTCGAGCAGCGGTTCGCGTACTGGTTCAGCTCGGCGGTCGTGATCGAGCGCGGCGTCACCGTCCATCCGGTCAGCCTTGCCAGCGGCGCCCAAGAGCTGGTCTGGCGAGGCGCTGACGGGGACCTCTGGGCGCAGTCATATGACGGCGGTAGCTGGGGGGCACCCACCGACACCGGGATCGTCGGGCTGGCATCAGACCCTCACCCGGTGGTGTGGAACGGCAGCGTCGAGGTCGTCTGGCGCGGGGAGGACGGGAACCTCTGGGGAACCATCGACCAGGGCGGCTGGCAGGCGCCCCAGATGCTGTCCCAGGGGCCCATAGAGGGAGATCCACAACCAGTTGCATGGGGCACCCGTGAGCTGGACGTCTTCTGGCAAGGTCCGGGCGGATCGCTGGTGCACGCCTGGACGTCCTCCGCGGGCGGGTGGAGTGGGCCTCAGACCCTCGTGTCCAGCGGCCTGGCGTCGGACCCCATGCCGGTGGCCGCCCCGGACTCCACAACCACGGTGGTCGCGGCGGGAACGGGGCCGATCGACGTGTTCTGGACCGGGCTCGACGGCAGCCTCTGGCACGAATGGTTCAACGGGCAGTGGAACGGCCCCGTCAGCCTGGGTGGGCATCTGGCCTCTGACCCCCATCCTGTCGCAGGCATGCTGGGCAGTGTCGTCGTCCTCTGGCAGGGGACCGACGGAACGCTCTGGGCCGACTCCTGGGCCTCGCGGTGGAGCGGGCCGCAGCAGCTGACGACGGCAATGCTGGGTGGTGCTCCGCAGCCGGTGGCGCTCGACAGCTCCATCGACGTGCTCTGGCGAGGCACGGACGGCAACCTATGGCACGACCTCTGGGACAACGGATGGACGGGCGCAGCCCTGGTCGGCGACGGGCCGCTGGAGAGCGATCCGCAGCCGGTGGCCACCGAGGGGATAGAGGACGTCTTTTGGGGCGGCACCTACCAGGGCATCTACCTGGCCCAGAACCTGCCGTGGTCGATGAGTCAGCAGCGGGTCCTGGGCTCCGGCGGACCGAGCTGGACGGGTTCTCTGCGACTGGGCACGGCCGGCTGAGGCGGGGCGAGGCGTATCACGGAGTGGGCCGGGCGTTGATGCCGTCGCTGGGGTACGTTAGGGTCGCATGACTCGCGGCATGACTGTCCCGGACCCCGATCCGCTCCGCCAACCGGACAATGACCTCCATCCTGGGCCAGACCGGCTCACCGCCCTCGATCTGCCGCGGTACCGCCAAAGGCACAGCCGGCAGACGGGTCGTGGCCACCTCGGACTCCTCACGGCCCTGCTCCTCCTGTTCATCGCCGCTGCTTTTGGAGCGTTTCTGCTCGTGCTGGTCCAAGCCCCCGCGAAGGTGCCGTCCGGCCCGACCTCCGCGACCTCGACTCCGGCAGCGCCGGCGACAACCCCATCCCCGGCCACCGCGACGATGACGACGAGCCCGAGTCCGTCCGTGAGCGCCACGAGCTCGGCGACGACACCGGCAGCGCAGGAGGCGGCGGCGCTGGTCCTCTTCCCTGCTTCCGGCAGCGCCTGCGGCGATGTGACCGGGGACTACGCGTCGTGCCCGGTGAGCTCTCGCATGGAGCAGCGGCTGGCCGCGCTCTACGCCGTGGCCGGCCGCCCATACCGCCCGATGTGCCGCTGCAGCCGCAATTGGGACAGCGTCGACATCTCCGAGACGGCCGCTCCCAGCACCCTGGACGTGACCTTCACCTTCCCCGGCGGCCGGGTGACCATGATGGTGTCGATGGTCGCCGGCCCCGGGGGCTCGGAATGGGTCGCCGACGACACGACCTGCGACGGGGCCGACATCTACTCGCAGACGGACCCGCCAGCCTGCTGGGCGCCCGGGTAGAGGGCGGGGAACCCGGACCTGGACCCGGGCGGAAGGTCGCGGCCTACAGGATGGGCGGCGGGGGAACGTCCTTCGGCGGGATGGAGCTGATCTCGGGGCGGACCTCCGGGGTCGACGACGCTCCGGCGACAGGCAGGGACGGAGACGGTGGGGGCTGGGCCACCTCGGGATTCGGGCCACGTGCAACCTCGCCGGTGGGGAGGAACTGAGCGCCCCAGGTGCAGCCACAGGGTGGGGGCGCGGAGGTGGCGCCCGCCGGAAGAGTGGTCGGTGGGGAGGCGCTCGGACCCACGGTGCCGATCGCCGGGTCGGCCGATGGGGTGGAAGTGGGCAGAGGGGTCGCCACCGCGGTGGGCGTCGGCGGGGTGACCCGATAGCCGGGTTCGACGGGAGAGGACGGCGCGGTCTCGCTGGGGAGGGCCGGCTGAGATCCCGGCCCGACCGGGCCCAGGTCCGAAGCGGGAGCCACTGACGACTGCAACCAGCCGAGGATCGGGAGTCCCCAGCGCGGCGGCATGTAGGTGGGATCCCAGGTGCTGCCGACGTCCCCGCCGATCGGGAGCTGGGCATAGCCAGTGGGGTCCGGGTCACCCCAGTTCTGCTCGACGATGTTCACGTAACCATTGCCGACGCCCGAGACAACAGCGACGTGGCCGGAGGGGTCGAACGAGGTTTGATCAAAGACCAGGAGGTCGCCGAACGCCGGGAAGACGGTGCCCCCGTTGGGCTGCTGGAGGAAGGGCGGGGTCTGGTACGGGCCGGTCGCGTACATCTGGTAGGCGTAGGAGGCGTCCCAGCCGTTCCAGGGATCGCCGTAGGCGATCTCCGCCCATCGCGCCGCCAGCTCGAAGCACTCGTAGTCCCAGCCGTAGGGTCCCCACTGATCCTGGTTCCCGGTACCGTTGCTGTAGACGTTGAGGTCACCGAGAGAGGCAGAGGACCCCGCCCAGCTGCTACCCGGGACCAGCACCGTGCCCCATGGCACGGTGGCCGCCCCGACCGGTGGGGCGACGCTCATCATGGCCGCAGTCAGGGCAACGCCGGCCACGATGCCCAATAGAGGGCGACCGCGGAAGTTCACGCGCCATCCGGTCACAGCGCCCCCACCATACGGGCGCGACATCGCCAATCCAGCGTAGCCACCGGCCGGCGACGCCATCGTTACCCGCTCATCACACCACTCGTCCTCGCCATCCGAGCTGAACGGGGGTTTCGTGAGGAGGACCTCCGGGCCGCGCCTCCCCGATCCGGCTATTGAAACCAGCCGACGGCGTCGATGATGAAGTCGATGGTGCCGAGCGAGTTGTAGACGTCGATCCTGCCATCGGCGGGGACCGCGACGATCACGCAGTTGGCGATGTTGGTGAACGCGGGTGGGTTGAGGTCTGAGGTCACCGGTGTGGAAGCGACATCCGGGTAGACCGTGAGGAAGGTGGCGGCGGTCCCACTCACCGCCGTGACGTTGGCGACGAGGGCCACGATGCCCGTCGCCGGCAGCGGGTAGGTGCCGTCGATCTGAACCGCCACCGTCTGACCGGGACCGCGCGGCTCCCCGGCGCATTGGGTCCCCTGGGTGTATCGGGTGTCGCAGATCCGCGAGGGGCCGAGGGCATAGAAGAGGGCCCCGCCGGTGTCCGAGCCGTTGCCGAACCAGCCGTTGACATCGACGACGACATTGATGGTGCCGAGATCGTTGAAGACGCAGACATAGCCGGTTCCGCCATACGGGGTGATCTCGGCGACGACCCGATTCGGCTGGTTGGTGTTGGCAGATACGTTGAGGTTCGAAGCGGCCGGTGGTGCGCCGCAGGTCGGTGGTCCGGCCCCACTGGGGGTCGGCGGGTAGACGGTGAGGTAGGTGAGGGTGCTCCCGCTCACCGCGGTGAGGTTGAGGACCACCGCCTCGGCGTCATTGCCCGTCGACACCCCGGTGGTGCCGTCGGTTACCGCGACCAGCCGGCTCTGGCCGGCCGTCAGGGGGTCGCTGGTCCCGGGGTTGCAGGCCGTCCCCTGCCCGCCTCGGGTGTCGCACACCCGGACTGGGGGTGACAGGGCGTGAAACTCGCCGGCCGTGCCGGAACCTCCGCTGAGGTAGTACCCCTCGACATCGACCACGATGTCGATGGTGCCGGCTGCGTTGAAGATGTTGACGTACCCGGGGTTGCCGCCCGAGGGACCCAGGGCGACGGTTGTCAGGTTGGCGATGACCTGCTGGGGGTTGGCGTTGAGGGTGGAGGCGGTCGGCACGGCGCCGCCTGCCGGGAAGAGGGCGAGGTAGGTGTCCTGGCTGCCGGACACGGCCGTCACGTTGAGCACCACCGCGGTCGCGCTAGCGGGGACGACGGTGCCGGAGTAGCCGGACGGTGTGAAGCCGCCGACCTGGATGCTGCGCGTCTGCCCGGACCCGAATGAGCCGCCGGTGCACTGGACACAGGTCGAGGTGCGAGTGTCGAGCACCCGGTATGGCGTCAACGGTTGGTAGCGGGATGGCGGGACATAGAGGTAGGACGCCAGCGCACTGCTCCCCAGCGAGTCGGTGACGCTGCCATTGACCGAACCGGCCGCATGGGCGGGAGCGATGAAGGTGAAGGAGTTCGGGGTGATGCTGCTGGCGGTCACTGGGGAGCCCGCGAAGGTGAAGGTGCTCGCCGGTCCGAAGTCGGAGCCGTTCACCGTGACCCCCGTGCCGCCCGTCGTCGGCCCGACGGCCGGCGTCAGGTTGGCGATGGAGGGGCCCGAGTAGGTCAGACGCCCGACCGCGGTGCCCCAGTCGTCGGGGTGCGCCGAGTCGAGCTGGATCTCGTTGGCGAACCAGAAGTCCTCGGGGTATTCCGGGTCCATGGCGCCGCCGGCATAGTCGCCGAACCGGCACGCGGTGGTGTGGGTCACCGGGTCGTTCACGGAGCTGCAGGCCCCGGTGTTCGTGTAGTACCTCCCCAGCCCGTTCACGAAGTAGGGCCCGGTCCCGCTCTCCACCGTGACCGGGGCGGAGAGCTGAGCGGCTCCCGCCACCAAACCGACCGCATCCAGGCTCGGATACGTGCTGCTGCTCGAGGTGGTGAAGGTGCTCAGCAGGTCACCGGTCGGATCGATCCCGAAGGAGGGATAGTAGACGTAGGCGCCGGAGATGCCGACGTCGAGGTTGTGCAGGATTGACACGACGGTGGTGGGAGGGCTGCCGCTAGTGCTGACCGATGCCTCGATGTAGCGGATGCAGGCGACCGTGACGCTGGCCTCCGTGCACCCCTCGTCGAAGCCGGTCCAGAGAGCTCCGTTGCTCAGGATCCCGGCGTTGATGCGATCGTCGTCGGTGTCGATCGTATAGGTGGAGCCGCTCTGCGGCGCTGCGGGTGGCAGCTCCGATTCGGTGATGCCGGGATAGTGGTAGGTCTGGCCGACGGTTCCCGGCGTGTTCCCGGTCACTCCGAGGACAAAGAGCGAGGGTCCCGGGCCTGAGCCCGGCAGGTCGCCCGAGCCGTCGTTGCTGACGAAGTAGAGCGTGGAGCCCTCGGAGATGTCGGACACCGGATAGAGGCTGAAGAACGACGTGGTGGGCGCACCCAGCTGGGTGCTCAGCGGGTCGATGATCGGATCCGTGGTGTTCCCCAGGAAGAGGGACTTGGACATGACGAAGAACTCGTCGCCGTCCCAATGGAGGGTGGCGACATTGAACTCGTCCCAGGAGACGCCGACCTTGTCGCCGGAGAACCCGATCATCGGCTGGTCGGTGATGGCGTCGGCGTAGTAGGAGTAGAAGTAGTAGCCCTCCCACTGGCCGGTGGGGTCACCCCCGGTGGTGTGGAGGACGAAGACGATGCTGCACGTCTCACCGGCGGGCTCGTAGCCAGGCAGGCAGGACTGGCCCGGCGCCGGCGTGGTGGTGATGAAGAAGGAGAGGTAGAACTGTCCGGCGCCCGGGTCGTAGAGGATGTGGGGGTCGCTCAGCTCCCATCCCGGGGCATAGACGAAGTCGTTGAGATCCATCTGATCGCAGCCACCCAGACTGTCGGTGACCAACTGAGCGGAGGCGGGCACCGGGGGTGGGCAGACGGCACCGGGGGGCTCAGGATAGGCGGCGCCGGTTCGCTGGCGGATGTAGATCGACTCGTTGGTGGTCTCGACCACCCACTGCGGACCCACGGCGATGTCCGGGTTGGGCGGCGTGACCGTCTGGTCCGACGCCGTCTCCTGGTCGCTGAGACCCTCCTGCCCGCTGAGGGTGGTGCCCGCTCCCGACTGGAGGGCGAGCGGTGCCGCGGACGAGGTCAGCTGAGACTCCATGGGCCCGGCTGTGGGCGTCCCCGCAGTGCGCCCCAACGGAGCCGTGAAGGTCTCTGCCAGCTGCGGCCGGGTGTTGGCGACGCTGGGAAGACGGAGGGAGTGGGCGGGACCGACCGGCCCGAGACGCCCCGAGGCGCTGACCGAGCTTGCCTGCTGTGCTCCACCCGGCGCGGGACCGCTGGCCGCCCCCACAGGTCCGGCGGCCAGACACGCTGCGAGGGATCCCACCACCGCGGCGCATGCCAGCGCCAGCCGCCGGGCGCGGCCGGCGCGAGATCTCGTCGAGAGAGGCGTGCGCATGATCTGGTCCCTTCGTGATGAGGTGCGCGCAGCGAATGAGAGCTTACTGGGGATCAGCCGAACCAACCCTCGGCGTCCACGATGGCGTCGATGTTGCCCAGCGAGTTGTAGATGTCGATCATCTGGTCGGACGGAACCGTCACCGTCACCAGGTTGGCGAGGTTCTGCTGAGCGTCGACGTTGAGGTCCGAGGTCGAGCCGGCGACACCGTGGGGCTCGCCCGCGAGGTAGGTCGCGCTGGTCCCCGACACCGCGGTCAGGTTGGCCGCGAGCGCCGCGATGCCGGAGCCGGGAAGCCCGCCGGCACCGCCCACCTGGACGGTGAGCGTCCCGCCCGGGGTCAGGGTCTCGCCCGCGCAGGGGAGCGGCGCGAAGGGCAGCTGCGTGGGCCGCGTGTCGCAGATCCGCGAGGGGCCGATGGGGTGGAAGAGCAGCCCACCGGCGTCGCTTCCATTGCCGAACCAGCCGTTGACGTCGATCGCTACGTCGACGGACCCGACTGAGTTGTAGACGCAGATCGAGCCGTCGGTGGGGTCTACGGCGGTGACCACCCGGTTGGCCTGGTTGATGGCAGCGGGGACGTTGAGGGTCGAGGTGGCAGGTGTCGTACCGCTGCAGGCGTGGGTGCTCGGATTGGGCGGGTAGACACTGAGGTAGGTGCTCGCCGTGGGCGAGATCGCGGTGAGGTTGAGGGCGACCGCCTCGGCGTCACCGCCGGTGACGACGCCCGTGCTGCCGTCGGCCACCCGGACCAGCCGAGCCTGCCCCGCGCCGATCGGGTTATTGGTCCCGTTGTTGCAGGCCGTCCCCTGGCCACCGCGGGTGTCGCAGACCCGCACCGCAGGCGCGAGCGGATGGTAGAGGCCAGCACTTCCGGACGTCGAGGTGTAGTAGCCGACCACGTCGGCGACCACGTTGACGGTACCGAGGGAGTTCCAGATGTCGACCCGGCCCGCGTTGCCCAGCGGCGCGATGACCAGGTTGGCGACGTTCTGCTGCGCGGGAGCGTTGAGTGTCGACGTCGAGGGACCGGCGGTGCCGGTCGGGTTCACGGAGAGCGCGGTCCCGACCGTCGGCGAGACCGCGGCGAGATTCAGGACGACGGCGGTCACTCCCGTCGCCGGGATGGTCTGGCCGCTGCCGGGATCCCGATACCCGGCAAGGGTCAGGGTGACGACGCCTCCCGGCCCCAGCGGCCCCCCCGCGCAGTTCACGCAGGAACTTGACCTGGTGTCCAGGATGCGGAACGGGGTGACCGGCTGATAGCGGGAGGGGTTGACGTAGATGTAGGAGATGGTGGCGCTGGTGCCCCAGGTATCGCTCACCGACATGGAAACGGTGCCGGCCGTGCCGGCGGGCGTGGTGAAGGTGAAGGAGATCGGGGTGAGATTGGAGGCGGGCAGGGCGGTGCCGTTGAACGTCAGGACAAGCCCGGACGCGAAGTCGGAGCCGTTCACCGTCACCGTGGAGCCGCCCGAGGTCGGGCCCACACTCGGGCTCATGCTGGAGATGTCCGGCGCCGAGGGCGGCCCCGGGTTGCCGTGCTCCACCGAGAATGAGGCGGCGATCTCGTCCCAGAGGTCGTTGGAGCCGGAGTCGTAACCGAGCGCCCAGATGCCGATGCCGCGAAGCCCGAGATCGTTCACCAGCGCGTACTTGTTCGACAGCGCCGAGGGATCGTCGTAGTACAGCTCCCGCCAGGAGCCCCAGTCACCGCCGCAGGGGTCGTTTGTCGAGGGGCTGTACCAGGTCGCCCACGGCTCGTCGAAGTTCGCGTTCCAGTGGATGGTGGACTGCTCGGCGCAGCTGAAGTCACTGAGGATCCCGCTCCAGGTGTCCGCTTCGGCGCAGTTGGTGGTCGGCGCCTGACCAGTCGGAGCGGTCACCGACCACTTGTACCCGTAATAGGGAACGCCCAGGATGATCTGCCAGTTGGGCACCAGCCGAAGGTAGCTGCTCATCACCTGGGTGACGCTGTAGGGATAGTCGTTCATCGGGGCGTTCGGTCCGGCGTTGCTGGAGCAGGGGTTGGTGATGTCGTACTCCATGACGTCAAAGGCGTCCACGTAGGGGCTCAGCGCGCTGATGTCCATCATGTCACCGCTCTGATACGCGGACGCGTAGGTGTCCACGGTGAGGTAGCTCTGGGTCGGAGCCTGGCTGTTCAGCGCGGAGCGCAGCTGGGCGATGAAGCTGGTGAAATCGGATGCGGAGACGGTGGGTGTGGTTCCCTCGAAGTCGACGTTGACCCCGTCCGCGCCTCGAGCCGTCACCTGCCCCACCACCGCGCTGACCGCGTTCTGCGTGTAGGTGGGACTGCTGACGATGCTCTGGATGCTGCTGCTGCTGAAGTCGGTGATGACCAGCACCACGCGATCTCCGGCCGAATGGGCGGTGTTCATGAGGTCGGTCATCTGCCCGCTCCACCAGCCCTGGTAGCCCGAGTCGCTGCTGATCAGGGTGCCGTCGCTGTTCAGGTTGATGCTGTCGTAGGCGATGGTCGACAGCAGGTTGAAGTTGAGGTCGCTCTGCCAGTGACCCGACGTGACCTCTCCGGTCTGCGCGAACCCGAGCACCTCAGGGTCGGGGAGAGCGCCGGAGGCCTCCTCGGCCGCATACGCCCGACCCTCGGCGACCTTCGCGTGCCGCAGCGGCGTTGCCGGCCCTCCCGGCGAGATTCCCGGCTGCTCCGTAGCGGCGCTGTCGTTGAAGATGACGTTGGGGGTGTCACCGGCCTCGCTCCGCGGAACCGCGACCTCCGTGGGAAGGCCACCGTCAGCGTTCTGCTGGCCCGCCACGGGCGCAGGCGCGTCCGGGCCGGCCGCGGACGACGGATTTGCGGCGAACGCGGGCATCAGCAACACGAACGGGATCAGGACAAGAGTGGTGAGGAGACCGGTGCGGGCCCGCATGGACGAGACGATGCCTCAGCTCTGTGGCGACTGTGGCGTTTGCAACGCGATCGTGACAGCGGTCTGCGAGGGATGTGACAATCCTGTTGCGGCGTGACATCTTGCCTCCGCCATGACGGTCGTGGCGATCCCGGGCGGCCGCCCCTCTGGCGCGCGCCGGGAGGGCGTCACCGGCCTCGGACAGTGATGGCGACTGTCCAGGGGCCGCCGGGGGGTTCCGGGAGCGAGAGGTGCGTGCCGGCCGGGGCTATCTCGATCTGCCGCGCCTCCTGCGGCCAGTGATCGTCGGTGAACGCCGGGTACGACCAGGCAACCACCAGCCCGGAGGCGAAGGCCACCGCGACCAGCCCCCACGCCCCCTGCCGAAGCCGCGGCAGGCGGAGGCGCGAGGCCGCCCAGAGGACGGTGACCACCCAGGCCACCTGGGCCATGAAGAAGTACCGTTCCCCGGCGCGTCCCATGGTCATGATCTGCCACTGATTGCCGGCGGCGGAAACCGCCGGGACCGCCAACCCGGCGGCCACGAACAGGAGCGCGGTCAGATCGAAGAGCCGCAGCTCCCAGGGTGCCGTGAGGGCGGCGAAGACGACCACGGGCGCGGCGAGCAGGATGATCAGACTCGCCCAGATGGTCGCGTGGGACAGCCCGGTCATGAAGACGTGGGTGTGACCCTCCTCGGCAAACGGCCCGGCGAGCACGACCCGGTCGCAAAGCAGCAGCACGAGGTCGCGCAGGTTCGCCCCCAGCGGGTAGGCGGCGCGCGGCGTCTGGGTCTCCGCGTAGAGCTGCGCGCCCAGTCCCAGCACCAGCAGGGCGATCAGGAGGAGCGTCTCCCGGCGGCGGCGCAGCAGCCACCAGACCACGGCGATCGGGAGCAGGACGTAGACGAACGGTCCGGTGACCGCGGTCAGGGCGATGACCGCGACGTCGAAGGCCCGCCACCCCCATCCGCGCGCCTCGGGAGCGAGGATCACCAGGGTGGCCAGGACGGCCAGGTGGAAAGGGGCATTGGTGAGCGTGACGTTCAGCTCGGTGGTCGGCATCAGAAGGTAGACGGCGCTGAGCGCGATCCGCACCCACAGCGACGGCACCAGGGCGCGGAAGCGAGGGCTCAGGAAGAAGATCACCGGCGCTATCTGCACCAGCAGACCCAGGACGTTGTACAGGAGCGGAGCGTTGCCGACCCCGAAGGGGACCTCGATCGCGGCGCCAAGGCGTGACAGCGTCTGGAAGTAACCGCTCAGCGAGACGCCCAGCGCCTGCCAGGCACCGAGGTTGTAGGCGTCGGAGAACCAGTGCGTGCCGTCCTCGGCATAGAACTGGGCATTGGTGAAGGCGTCGGGGCGCCGGCTGATGACGATCCCGGCGGCGACCAGGGCAATTGCCACGGCGAGGAGGACGCTCCGGAGCGGCCGCTGTGTCACCGCTCCCGCCTCGGTGGAGGCTGGCGTCGCCGTCGTCGCCGGGTCAGTGCGGTGCGTCATCCGGGCCGTCGGAGGTCGAGTTCCGAGGGCGCGGCCGGGGCCGGCGGCCGCTCGGCTTCAGGGCGTAGAGCCACCAGTGGAGGTAGCGGGCCAGCCACTTCGAAACCTTGAAGTTTGACGTGCCGTCGGCGCGGTCCAGCCAGATCGTCGGGATCTCGGCGACCGGCAGGCCCCGTCGCTTGGCCTTGGCCACCATCTCGATCCCCAGGGTGAAGCCGGCGTCCGATTCGATGCCGGCCTCGCGCAGGAAGTCTCGCGAGTACGCCTTGAAAGAATTGGTCGGGTCATGGGTCCCGACCCTGCCGACGAGGTGCAGCGACATGCCCGCCAGTCGCGAGATCGCCCCCTTGGTCCAGGGTCCCCCCACCTGCTGACCGCCACGCATGTAGCGGGACGCACATGCGACTACCACCCCGCGTTCCACCAGGCGGGTGAGCTGGTCGATCTGGTGGGGGTCGTCGCTNNCCGTCGGCCATCGTCACCACCACCACCTCGCTCTCAGCGTGGTCGACACCGAAGCGCAGCGCCGCGGCGGGTCCCCGACCGTAGGTGTTGTGGAGGGGACGCAGCCGGCCCTCTCGCCGCGCGTACTTCTCCAGGTGAGTGACGGTGGTGTCGTTCGCGTCGTCGTAGACCGCGAGCGCCTCACAGGGAAGCGTTACCGCCTCGAAAACGCGATCCAGGAAGTCGACGATCGCCGGCCCCTCGTTGTAGACGGGCACCACGACGGAGACGCGGGGCATCGGCGGATCAGATCCGGACGCCGTCGCCGAGGACGTTGAAGAGGTCGACGACGGGGACCTCCACGTGCAGGTCACGGTACTCGGGGTGCGGCGTCGCCACGATCAAGAGCTCGGCGCGGTCGATCACCTCCTGCAACGGCACCAGGTGAGGGTCCGTGGTCACGTGGGGGTCGGTGCAGAGCACCTCCCGGGCCTTGATGGCGAGCAGGCGCTTCAGCTTGTAGCTGAGGCTCGACCGCGTGTCGTCGGATCCGCCTTTGAAGGCCATCCCCAGGATCCCCACCGTCATCTCCGACAGGTCGAATCTCCGCTCTACCTGGCTGATCACGTAGAGCGGCAGCCCCTCGTTGATCATGACGCTGGCGTGGCCGAGGGTGAAGCGGTTCTCGTTGAACGCCGTGATCTGCATGGTGTCCTTGAAGAGGCAGGGGCCGGCGGCGAAGCCCGGCCCGGGCATGTCGGCCGCCCGCGGGTACTGATAGGTGACCGCATGGCGGATGCGCTCGAAGTCGAGGCCAAAGTCGTTGGCGATCATGAAGAACTGGTTGGCGGCCGCGAACTTGATGTACCGCCAGGCGTTGGTGTAGAGCTTGGCCAGCTCCGCCTCCTCGGGGAGGAGCTCGACGATCTCCGGGGTGAGCAGCCGGAAGAGGGCGCCGGCGCGCTCCAGGGCCCGTGGGTCGCGGCCGGAGACGATCTGGGGCAGCGAGCTCAGCTCGCGCAGCGCGTAGCCCTCGGCGATGCGCTCCGGGCAGAAGACGACGTCGACCGCCTTGCCGAGCTCCTTCATCCGCTTGGTGACCATCGCGGTCACGCCCGGATAGACGGTGCTCCGGAGCACCAGAAGCTGCCCGTCCACCAGGTTATCGACCTCGGCCTCGACCGCCTGCAGCACCGCCCCGATCTCGGGGTTGAGGAAGCGGTCGACGGGCGTCCCGATGACGACCACCACCGCCTCGGCGGTGCTGACCGCCCGGCCGTCGGTGGTGGCGGTGAGCTTGCCGCTCGCCAGCACCCGGGGCAGGGCCTCGTCGGCCCCCTCCTCGCGGAAGGGCATGCGACCGGCGTTGACCGTCTCGACCGCCCGGGTGTTGCTGTCGTACAGCACCACGGACTGCCCCCGGTCGGCAAAGGCGATCCCGAGCGGCAGCCCCACATGCCCACAGCCGCCGATGATGGCGATGTTCCGCTCGAACACGGGCAGCCTCCGATTCCCCAGGGCGGACTGGTACGTGGCGGGAGTATACCGGCACGGTCGACCAGGGTACCCAGGTCGGGTCAAACGAACCGAAAGAGTGATGGGGCGTCCACCGGGGCGGTCCCCCTCACCCAGGCCGACAGCGATTGGTAGGATGCCGCCGATGCCACCGAAGACTGCGAAGGCCGCGCTTGAGGCTCCTCCCCGGCCCTCGAACACGGTGGGCGAGCGTCTCGTGGCGCTCTCAGAGCCGGCCCACTACCTCTCGCTGGTCGCGGGCCTCGCCGTCCTCCTCTATCTAACCCGGCACACCTGGTTCTTCAACGACGAGTTCGCCTTCTTCGCGCGGATGCAACCTGGCCACTCTCTCGGTCTTCTCGTCCCTTACCAGGAGCAGTGGTCGACGGTCCCGCTTCTCCTCACGCTCGGTCTGTACAAGCTGGTGGGGCTGCACTCCGTCCTCCCTTACAACGTCTGGACGATCCTGACCCACCTGGTGGTGGTGCATCTCCTCTGGCGCTGGATGCGGCGGGTCGGCACCGACCCCTGGGTGGCCACCGCGCTGGCCGCCGTCTTCCTGGTGGTGGGTGGCGGCGCGGAGGAGCTCTCCATATGGTTTCAGGTCACCTTCGAGATGTCGGTGGCTCTCGGCCTTATCGGTGCTCTTCTGGTCGACCACGACGGCCAGGGCAAGGCTCGCGATGTCGGCTTCTGGCCCATCGCGGTCATCGGCCTCATGTGCTCCAACGTCGGCGTCTTCATGGTCGTGCTCGGTGGCCTCGTGGCCCTCCTGCGCCGGGGCCCCGCCGCGGCCCTGCGGGTCGTCTCCGTCCCTGCCCTGGTTTTCCTGGCCTGGCTTGTCCTGATCGCCCACGGAGCGCCCTCGAGCACGCCCACCCCGCTTGGAGACCTGTGGCTCCTGGCTCAGTACGTCTGGATTGGGGTCACAGCCGCCCTCGATAACACGACCGGCTGGGTCGGAACCGGCGCAGTTCTCGTCCTGGTCATGGCCGCGTGGCTCTATCGGGAACGGCGGCAGGCCCGCGGGCCGAAGGCGCTAGCGTTCGCTGGCGCGCTCACCGCCCCGGCCTTCTTCATCGGGGTCGGCCTGGCCCGGGTCGCGGCCGGTACGAGCGGAGCCGGCTCGACTCGCTATGGGTACGTGTGCATCGCGCTGCTCTTGCCGGCGGCCGGCCTGGCCCTGAGCCGGATCTGCGCGCGCTCAGCTGTGGTTGGCCGGACGTTGGTGATCGCCGCCTCGGGGGTCTGGGTGGTCAACGGCGTCGCGAGCTTGATCGGCCTCCTTCAGGTCCTGTCGCCGCTCAGCGGGGCCGCGCAGAGCACGACCCTCGGCGCCGCACGACTCCTCGCCGGGAGTGCGCCGCTTGCGGTGCGCAACGGGGCGAGCGTCGCGCCATGGTCACCGGGACTCACGGTCAGCACGCTGCGTTCGATCATCCAGGCCGGCGCCTGGCCGACCAACCTTCCCGTGACCGACCAGGACCTGCTGGACGCCGCCGCGTACGTGCAGGTGAGCGTCACCCCAACGCCGCTGACACCATCGGGAACACCGCCGTCCGTCCTTCCCGAGTTCCGACCTCTGGTCTCCTCCGACGGAGGCGATTGCGTGTCGCTGGCCTTACTGGGTGGACAGCCGGAGATCGGACTGAGCTTTGCCTCTTCGGGTTGGGTGGAGATCATCACCGCGGGGTCGGGGGACGCCAGCGTCCAACTCGCCTGGGCCACCACCCCTGGCGTACTCACGGCCGCCCAGCCCGAGGTGCTCCCGGCCGGCTCCTCCTACCTGAACATCACCGCGGCCGGCACCATTGCCATGCTGACCCTTCCGACCGGATCGGAACGCCTGTGCGGAGTGTCGATGACGGGCACGACCGTCGGTTCTGACCCGTGAGAGCCACGGGCCTGCTCGACGGTCAGGACGGGAGCGCTTGGAGGTTGTCCGCGTCTGGTAGCATGCCGCCGATCGCGTCGCGGTCGGCCCAAGGGCCGTTGGACCCTAGTTGTCCAGCCTGAGAGGAGCCGACCGCACTGAGGGGAGACAGATGGGCAGAGTCTTGGTCACCGGCGCCGCCGGATTCATCGGCGGATATGTCGTGGAGGAGCTGCTGAGCCGGGGCCATGAGGTGGTCGGGCTGGACAACCTCTCCAAGTACGGGAAAGTGAGCAAGTCGTACGACGACCACCCCGGCTATAGCCTCGTCGAGGGCGATGCGCGGGACGTGGATCTGATGGCGAAGCTGCTCGCCGACTGCGACCACCTCATCGCCGGAGCGGCGATGATCGGTGGGATCTCGTACTTCCACGCCTACGCGTACGACCTGCTCGCCACCAACGAAAGGATCATGGCGGCGACCTGCGACGCCGCCATCCAAGCCCACCGCGACCACGGTCTCCAGAAGGTCACCTACATGAGCTCCTCGATGGTCTTCGAGTCCGCGGACTCGTGGCCGTCCGTCGAGGGGCAGGAGCGCCAGATCCCCCCCCCGCTCTCCTCCTACGGCTTCCAGAAGCTGGCCGTCGAGTACTTCGCCCGGGCCGCCTGGGAGCAGCACGGCCTTCCGTACACGATCGTGCGCCCCTTCAACTGCGTCGGGGTGGGCGAGGGCCGAGCGCTGGGTGACGTCGAGGTGCCGAGCGGCAACGTCAAGCTGGCCATGAGCCACGTGGTCCCCGATCTGGTCCAGAAGGTGCTCCGCGGCCAGGACCCCCTTCACCTCCTCGGCGACGGTAGCCAGGTGCGCCACTACACCTACGGAGGGGACCTGGCCCGCGGCATCGTGACCGCCATGGAGAGCCCCGCCGCACTGAACGACGACTTCAACCTCTCGACCTCGGTGTCCACCACCGTGCTCGAGCTTGCCGAGACGATCTGGAAGCGCGTCCGAGGAGATGGGGTCCCTTTCCGGTACGTCTGCGACCCACCTTACGAGCACGACGTTCAGCGTCGCGTGCCCTCGGTCGAGAAGGCGGAGCGCGTCCTTGGCTTCGCCGCCACCACCTCGCTGGACGCCATGCTCGACGAGGTCATCCCCTGGATCGAGCAGGCGATCGCGGCCGGGACGATCTGACGGGGAATCGGGTGAGCAGCGAAACGACGCCGCCCGTCGACCCCGCGACCTCTGACGCGGACCTACCCGGAGGCGCTGTTGCGGCGGCCGGGGAGGCGCCGCGATCCACGGCGACCCGTCCCCCGCTTCGCCTCCTCGGCGAGCGGCTCGAAGAGCTGGCGACCCCCGCCCACTACCTCTCGCTCGTGCTCGGGCTCGTCGTCCTTCTCTACCTCGATCGCCACCTCTGGTTCCTCGGGGACATCTTCGAGTTCTTCAACAGGTTCCAGCCGGGCCAGTCGCTCAATCTCTTCTTTCCCCACAACGAGCACTGGTCGACCATCCCCATCCTCCTGAACCTGGGCCTCTACGACATCTTCGGGCTGCGCACCTACGTCCCCTACATCGCTCTCGATCTGGTTGCGCACCTGGCCGTGGCCCACCTGCTCTGGCGCTGGATGCTGCGTCTCGGCAGCGACCGCTGGATCGCCACCGCGCTCGCGGCGGCCTTCGTGGTGCTCGGCGGGGGCGTCGAGAATCTCACCTCGTCCTTCCAGATCGGCTTTGTCCTCCCCGTCGTCCTCGGTCTGCTGGGTGCCTTCCTGCTCGACTACTCGGGTCCCAGCCGGTGGGATCGGGATATCGGGTACTGGATCATCGGCGTGGCCGCCATCATGTGCTCGGGGATCGGCGTCTGCGTGGTGCTGCTCGGCGCGACCCTGGTCCTGCTCCGCCGTGGCTGGTTGGCCGCGCTCCGTGCCGCCCTGGTGCCCGCCGTGGTGTACCTGGTCTGGCTGGCGCTCATCGGCCACGAAGCGATCTCGACGACTCCCGCTCCCAAATGGGAACTGCCCCAGGTCGCTCAGTACGTCTGGACCGGGCTGACGAGCGCGATCGAGGGGACCACCGGCTGGACCGGACTGGGTGGGGTGCTCGCCCTCGGGCTCGGAGTGTGGCTGTATCTCAACCGGGGCCGGGCGCAGGGCCGGGAGGCGCTCGCCTTCGCCGGCCCCCCGGTGGCGCTCGTCTTCTTCGCCATCATCGGGGTCGGCCGGATCTCCCTCGGCGTGGACGAGGCGACCTTCACGCACTACGCCTACGAATGGGTGGTCCTGCTGCTCCCCGCCACCGCCCTGGTGCTCACCCAGCTGACCCATCACTCCATGACCGGAAGGTGGGTGGCGCTCGGCCTCACGGCGGTGGTGGCGGTCAACGGTATCGCCGGCATCGACACCTGGATCTCCGCCAACAACCCCGTTCAGGAGCAGACCGAGGGGCAGATTCTGGCCGCCGCCCATCTCCTGACCGGGGGCGCGCCCATGGCCGTCGGGGGTGACGCCGAGGTGGCACCGGTGAACTCTCCCAACCTCACCGTCAGCGACCTGCGTTCGATGATCGCGGCAGGGAAGATCCCCATGAGCACGCCGGTGACCGAAACCGACACGCTCAACGCCTCGCTCTACCTCCAGGTGAGCGTCACCCGCACCCCCCTCGTGACCGGCTCTGCACCCACCGTCGGAACCGAGGTGTGGCCGCTCCCCCAGGCATCCGGCCAGTGTGTGACGGTCGCCAACGGCGCCTCGCCCGCGCCGCTCAGCCTGACCTTCTCTCAGCCCGGCTCAGTGGCGATCACCCCGACCGGGAGCGGAGACGTCACCGCCCAGCTCGCGCTGGAGCAAACGTCCCTCGCTTTGACCGGGAGCAACAGCTTCCCCGTCACCGCCGGGAGCACCTCCTATCTGAACGACACGGCAGCGGGTACCGCACTGCTGATCTCCCTCCCCGCAGGGGTGACCACGATCTGCGGAGTCAGCGGGTAGGGGCTTGCGGTGCGACGGGTGTTCGCGGTGACGATGGGCCGCCCGTGGAAGTGAGCCGATCGGGAGGGGGAAGGCGCTGGCGCGCCCGGCTCGCTCTCGGCATCGCCGTGCCGTGCGTCCTCTTTCTCGGGGTGGCGATCGCGACCAGCCTGAGGACACCCGCGCTCTCCAATAACGACGAGGCTTACCACGTCCAGTACGCCCTCTACATCCGGGACCACCACTCGCTGCCCCTCATCGGCGTCCAGAACGGGGACGAGTCCCACCAGCCGCCCCTCTACTACCTCTCGCTCGCCGTCTGGATGAAGGTCATCGGAATGCAGCCGTTCACGCCGTCGCTCCCGGTCGAAGCGACCAACGCAGCCAACCTCGACGGCTTCGACCACGCCTACACGACGGCGGCGGAGCGCCAGATGGCGGTCGCCGTCCACCTTCTCCGGCTGCCCAGCATTGGGTACGGGCTGGTCACTGTCCTGGCGGTATTCGGTTCCGCTTGGATGCTCACCCGGCGCCTCTCGGTGTCGTCGGCCGCCGCATCGGCGGTCGGTCTCTGGCCCAAATTCGATGTCGTCTCAGCCGCGGTGACCAACGAGTCCCTGAATTTCGCCCTCTGCGCTCTTGCCCTGCTTGCCCTGCTCCTGTGGTTGCGCGGGGGAGGGCGGCATCGGCTCTGGGCCGCCGCCGTCGGCGTCTTCCTGGGGCTGGCGGCGATCACCGAGCTCACCTCCCTTCCGGTTGCGGGGCTCCTTCTCCTCCTGCTGGCGGCGGTGTCCCTGCGCCGGCGGCTACCGGGCGATCTACTCGCGGCGGTGGTCTCTTTCGCAGCCCTGAGCGGATGGTGGTTCGTCCGCAACGTCGCCCTCTACGGAGACCCCCTGGCGAGCGCCGCCACCCGGACCTATCTCACGAAGTTCGTGGCAGGTCTGGTGCGCCCAGTGCCGTCCCTGAGTCCATCGGTACTCAGCTTCTCGTTCCATCAGCTCGTGAACAGCATCTGGTTCGACGGTGGGGCGAATCAGCTCACCCTGCCATGGTTGCTGGACGTCGGGGTGAGCCTGCTGGCGCTGGTGTGCCTGGCGCGGGGAGCCTGGATCGTCTGGCGGCATTGGGGGGGCCGGGACCTGTCCTCGCTGCGCCTCTCCGCGCTCGCGCTGGCGGCTGTCGGATCGATCATCAGCTGGGTGCTCATCATCCGCGAGACGACCCAGGCTGAAGGGCGGTACCTGTTGGTCGCCATCACCGCCTGGAGCCTCCTGCTCGTCGCCGGGACCGACTCGGTCAGGGGCATACCCACTGCGGCGCGCCACGCACTCGTCTGGCTCTGGCCGGTCCTCTTCGCCGGCCTGGACGCGTACGTCTTCGCCCAATACCTCATCCCCCACGGAGGGTTCTGAGCCGGCCCCGGCCTGCCTACCGGCGACGCTCTCCGCTGCGACCGAGGATGCGGAGCACCCTCGCGCGTGCGCTCGAGAACCTCCTGGAGCGCCGGATCTCCGAGGGGAGCGCCCGGTAGGCGGAGCGCAGCGCCCGGTAGGGGAGGCCCGGACGCGACGGCGGCGCGCCCGCCGCAGGGAAGGTCTCGGGAGCGCCGGCGATGTCGTCCCTGGTCGGGGTGAAGGGGACCGGCAGGCGAGCGCGCCCCGGCCCCCGGTCCGCCGCCGGTTGCGGGCCGGCGCAGAAACGCCGCAGCGGGGCCGCGACCGCCGGCCAGGTCAGCGATGCCGCATGAGCCGCCGAACGGGCGCCACAGGCCGCGCGCCTGGCGGCGTCGCCCCCCAATTCCACCAGGGCCTGCGCCACCGCCTCGGGGCTCTCGGGAACCACGGTCACACCGATGCTCAATCGCTCGATGTCGTCGGCCAGGGTGTCGCCGGCGGTGCAGATCACCGGCAACCCGGCCCAGAAGTAGTCGAGGATCCGGGTCCGGAAGGAGAAGCGGGTCTCGACGTGATCGAAATGGGTGGAGACCCCGATATCCGCGTCGAGCAGCCAGTCGGCCCGATCCTCGTACGCCACCCAGCTCTCGTTGAAGAAGACGTGGGTTCCGACCAGGCCCAGCTCGGCGGCCACCCGCCGTGCCTCCACCTGGGTCCACATCGTCTGGATCTCGGGATTGGGGTGGCCGGTGGACATGAAGACGAGCCGGAGGCGGGGGAGGCTCTGGGCCGCGATCCCCACCCCGCGGATGAGGGTGACCGGGTCGAACCAGTTGTAGATGCCGCCACCCCAGAGCACCACCAGGTCGTCCTCACCGACACCGTCGATGACCTTGCGGATCGCGGGACGCTGACGCCGAGGAGGTTTCGCCGGGACGCCGAAGGGGACGACATCGATGAGGGCCCGCAGGGTCGGGTCCTGCTGATGGGTGAGAGGGTTGACCCGGCTCGCCGCCGTCAGCCAGCCCAACCAGTAATCGCGCTGCTTCTCGCTGGCACAGAGGAAGAGGTCGCCGTCGCGGACCTGGTCGGTGACCGCCCGGATGGAGTCCCGCTGGGCCTGCATCCGCTTCTCCATGGCCTCCTTCCCGAAGAGGATCAGCACCTCCAGGGGGAAGGGGTCGTAGAGATCGATGACCAGGCGGACGTCCGCCTCGCGGAGCATGGGGAAGCGCTCCATCACCCACCCCTGCAGGACGACGACGCGGTGCTGCGCCACCAGAGCTGGCAGGCTCGACGCGTCGTAGGTGGTCACCGAGAAGGGTTGGGGTGGGAGGTCGCTGGGGAACGGCGAGGCCAGGGTGACCCGGTGACCGTCGGCGCTCAGCACCCGGGCGAACTCGTAGGAGCGGATCGACGGTCCCGCCATCCGCCGATTGACGTGCTCGTTGGCGAGCACGAGGACGTCGGTCACGTCGTGGCGCCCTCCGGCGGCGCCGCCGCACGCTGTGCCAGGTAGCCGCGCAGTCCGTCCCGCCAGGGTGGCAGGGGAGCCTCTCCCAATCGCTCCCAGGCGCGGTTGGCCAACACCGAGTAGGCGGGCCGCGGGGCGGGTGTCGGATAGTCGGCGGTCCCGATCGGCTCCACCGGCACGCTCAGACCCGCCTCCTCGACGATCGCCTGGGCAAAGCCCTGCCAGCTCGTGCTCCCCGAGTTCGTGAGATGGTAGGTGCCCGGGGTGCCGCGTTCGACGAGACGGACCAGGGCGGGGGCGAGGTGCCCGGTCCAGGTGGGGGAGCCCCACTGGTCGGCGACCACCCGGAGCGCGCCCCCCTTCCGCGCCAGCCGCAGCATGGTGAGGACGAAGTTGGGCCCCTCCTGCCCGTAGAGCCAGGCGGTGCGAACGATCAGGTGGGACGCCAGAGTTGCGCGGACGGCCTCCTCGCCGGCGAGCTTGCCGCGACCATACGCGCTCTGCGGGTGGGGCGCGGCCGCCTCGTCGATGGGCTCGGTCGCGGTGCCGTCGAAGACGTAGTCCGTGCTCAGATGGCAGAGCAGGATGCCCCGCGGCCGGCACGCTTCGGCGAGGACTCGCGGGCCCTCCACGTTGACGCCGTCGGCCGCAGCCTCCTCGGTCTCGGCGGCGTCCACCCGCGTCCAGGCGGCGCAGTTGATGACGGCGTCGGGCCGCACATCGTCCAGCAGCGCCGCGACGGATCCGGGGTCGCGGATGTCGACGCTCTCGACGTCGTGGCCGGAGGCCTGGTGAGACGTCCGCGCGAGCGTCCTCAGCAGCTCGCGGCCGAGCTGCCCTCGGGAACCGACGACCTCGATCCTCACGAGAGACAGCTCAGGGAGCGCCGGATCCCACCGGCTTATAGTTGCGCCGGTAGAACTCCCAGAACTCGCCGCTCTTGAGGGGGCTCCACCACTCCCGGTGCTCGACGTACCAGGCCACCGTGGTCTCCATCCCCTTGCCGAAATCGACTCGCGGCTCCCACCCCAGGGCGCGGAGCTTCGAGGAGTCCAGAGCGTAGCGGCGATCGTGGCCGGGGCGGTCGCTCACGAACTGCTGCAGGGCGGCGGGCTTGTCGAGGAGGCGGAGCACCGTCTCGGCCACCGTCGTCCCGCTGATCTCCTGCCCCGCGCCGATGTTGTACTCCTCGCCGGGCACCCCCTCGCGCAGCGCCAGGTCAATGCCGCGGCAGTGGTCCTCGACGAAGATGTAGTCCCTCACCGCGCTCCCGTCCCCGTAGATGGGCAGCGGCCGATCCTCGAGGGCATTGGTGATGAAGAGGGGGATGATCTTCTCCGGGTACTGATACCAGCCGTAGGTATTCGAGCCGCGGGTGACGATGGCGGGCAGCCCGTGAGACGCGCGGTACGCCTGCACCAGCAGCTCGCCGCCCGCCTTGCTGGCGCTGTACGGGCTGCGCGGCCGGAGGGGATCGCCCTCGCGTGAGCGGCCATCGGCGACGTCTCCGTAGACCTCGTCGGTGCTCACCTGGAGGAAGCGCTCGTGACCGGCCGAACGTGCCGCCTCCAGCAGCACATAGGTGCCGTAGACGTCGGTCATGATGAACTGTCCGGGTGCCTCGAGCGAGCGGTCGACGTGCGATTCGGCGGCGAAGTTGACGATCACGTCGCACTCGCTCGCCAGCGGATCGACGACGGACTGGTCGGCGATGTCTCCCTTGACGAAGCGGAAGCGGGGATCGACGCGGACCGGATCGAGGTTGCGCTCGTTGCCGGCATAGGTCAGCTTGTCGAGCACGATCACGGAGTCCTCGAGGTGATCGCGCAGCGTCATGCGAACGAACTCGCTGCCGATGAAGCCCGCGCCCCCGGTGACAAGCAGCCTCATCTCAGATGTTCTCGATGCTCCAGTCGAACCCGATGCGGGGATCGTCATAGGCGATGCGTCCCTCGTCCGGATCCTTCGGGTCATAGGGTTCGGTCACGTAATAGTTGAGGATGACGTCGCGGAGGTCGAGCACCTGGTAGCCGTGGGCGACGAAGGGGGGGATGGCCACCATTTTGGGCGCGTGCTCCCCCAGGATCACCGTCTGGAAGCGACCCGCGCTGGGGGAGCCCTCGCGGAGGTCCACGAGGACCACGCGGGCATTGCCCTGCACGATGTCCCAGTAGTCCCACTGGCGCTGGTGCCAGTGGAAAGCCTTGATCAGCTCCGGCGGGTTTCCTCCGCGCGCGTAGGCGAGGCTGCGCGACATCTGGGCAAAGGGGTTGGCGGGAATGAAGGGCCGTCCCTCGTCATCGAGGTCCCCGCGCTTGAGCTGCTCGATGAAGTACCCGCGCTGGTCGGCGTGCTTGCGGAACGTCTTGACCATGAC
>PMYJ01000046.1:25117-33584 GCA_003170875.1 Candidatus Dormiibacterota bacterium
CCCAGCATCAGCCGGTAGGCATGCGGACGCTCCGGAGAGGAGCAGACGGTGCATCCCTTGCCGATCAGCGAGGACTCGATCTTGCCATCGACACCGTCGATCACACTCCCCTCGAGAACGATGGAATGCTCGACCTCCGACTTGCGGATCGTGCAGTGATGATAGATGGAGGTGAACGGCCCGATGTACGCCTCCTCGATGATCGTCCCGGAGCCGATGATGGCAGGGCCGCGGATCAGGCAGTTGCGAAGCTGAGCTCCCGGCTGGATCACGACCTTGCCCTCGAGCCGCACGCCTTCGCCGAGGGTCCCCTCGACCCGCGGCTCGAGCGTGTCGAGGATGATGCGGTTGGCCTCCAGCATGTCCTCCAGACGGCCCGTGTCCTTCCACCAGCCGCTGATGATGTGGGGCACCACGCGGGCTCCGTCGTCGATCATCCGCTGGATGGCGTCGGTGATCTCCAGCTCGCCGCGAGCACTGGGCTGGATGCGTTCGATGGCGCTGAACACCGCGGGGGAGAAGAGGTAGACCCCCACCAGGGCCAGGTCACTGCGGGGCACCGGCGGCTTCTCGACCAGCCTGACCACCCGCCCATCCTCCAACTCGGCCACACCGAAGCGCTGCGGCTCGGGCACCCTGGCCAGCAGGATCTCGGCGTCCGGCTGGAGCCGGCGGAACTCCTCGACGAACTCGGCGATCCCGTCGCGGATCAGGTTGTCCCCGAGGTACATGACGAATCGGTCTTCGCCGATGAAGGATCTGGCAATGAGAACCGCGTGGGCGAGCCCCAGCGGTGCCTCCTGGGGAATGAATGTTACCGAGGCGCCGAATCGGGACCCATCGCCGACCGCGGCTCTGACCTCCGGCCCGGTCTCACCGGTGATGATTCCGATCTCGGTGATGCCGGCGGCGACCACGGCCTCGATCCCGTAGAAGAGGATGGGCTTGTTGGCGACGGGCACCAGCTGCTTGGCGCTGGTGTGGGTGATGGGCCGGAGTCGAGTGCCCGTACCCCCACTCAGGATCAGCGCCTTCACCTGGTCACCTCCATCTCGGGCGGTTCCCCGCCTCGGGGCGGACCCCAGCCGCACGCCCCCCGACCGCGCGGACGCGATGATAGCAGCGCTTGGCAGCCTGGGGCACACGCCGCAGGCGCGTCATACCCTCCGCTGTGGTCGCATGGTGTCGCGGTGTGACGCGGCGCACTGTGCAGGCGCTCGCAATCTTTGCGGGTGCTTGCGAGTTGTGACAGCCGGGATGGCATCCGCTGACGGTCGTGTTGCATCTCCGCCGATCGGTACCGTCGCGGTTGCATTGTCGGCTGCATGCGCCCGAGTGACAGTCTCCGACGCGACCTCCACGTCACCGATCCCGAAAGCATCAAGCGGGCCGTAAGCGGCGTTCGTGATGCCGGTTGGGCCGGCCTGAGTTGGTGATCGCCCGTCTCATGCGCGCTGGGCGAGGCCGCGGGCTCCTCGCCATCGGAGTTGTGACCATCACCATGGTGAGCTTGGGGACACGCGCCGCACCCGTGTCGGCACAGGCGGTTTCAACCCTCTGGGGCATCGACACGCTGGACAACATCCAAGTGGACAACGACCTGAGCGAGACGCAGTCTACCCTGGGAGCCCTTCCCCAGTTTGCCGGACAGTACCTGGTGTGGGGTGGTGAGACACCGCTGACGAGCGCCGATGCCCAGTTCATCTCGAGTTCGGGTGTAGCCATCCTCCTGATCGACAGCCCCAACCAGGACTTCGGCGAGCAGACACAGGGCGACCCGAACCCGATCGGCCCGGGACCGCAAGGCACCGCGGACGCACAGCAGGCAATAGCGCGGGCACAGAGTCTGGGCGTGCCGACAGGGACGGCCATCTTCCGCGATGTGGAGGCTGGCTCTCCCATCACCACCGACTACATCGACTACTACTACTCTGCGTTTCAGGGAAGCAGATACGTCCCCGGTTTCTATGAGAACCCCAATGGTGGCACGGACCAACCCTTCAACTCGCAGTATTGCGCAGCGGTGCAGAACAACTCCGTGATCGGATCCGTGCCGCTGTGGTCAAGTTCACCGGAGAAGCAGTCCTACACCCCGTACGCGTCGCAGACTCCCGCCTGGACTGGGTCTGGGTTTCCGGGAACGCCCAGCTGCGACAACAACACGGTGGCGTGGCAGTACCTTGAACGAGGTATTAACTCCGGCAGTTGGCCAGGTGACGCCCCTAACGTTGACGTCGACGAGTTCAACGCCGCCTACTCGAGCCTGTTGTGGGATGGCCCGCTCAGCCCGGGCACTTACACGCCGGTAGGTCCCGGCGCCTACACGGCGCTACAGCCGTTCCGGGTATGTGACACACGGAGCGGCAACTCCACCGAGTGCTCGGGCAGCCCACTGGGCCAGGGCCAGAGCATGAACGTCCAGGTCACCGGCGTCACCAGCCCACTGGGCCAGTCGGTGCCCTCCACCGCGCAGTCCGTGGTCCTCAACGTGACCGCCATCAGCGGCACCGCCGGCACCTTCCTCAGCGTCTTCCCCACCGGCTCCTCCCTGCCCACCGCGTCCAACCTCAACGTCAACGCCGAGACCACCCAGGCCAACCTGGTGGTCGCCGCCCTTGGGACCGGCGGCCAGGTCTCTATCTACAACTCCCTGGGCTCTATCAACGTCGCTGTCGACGTCGAGGGCTACTTCGCCGCGCCCGCGGGGTCGTCCTCAGTCCCCGGCCTCTTCCACACCATCGCTCCGCTGCGCATCTGCGACACCCGCCGGGGCACCGGCACCCTCTGCTCGGGGAGTTCGGCGGACAACCTCCTCGGGGCCGGCCAGTGGACCAGGGTGGTGGTCTCCGGATGCCCCACCGGCAACCCCTCCTGCACCGCCTCGGTCCCCACCAACGGGACCGCCGAGGCCGTCGCCCTCAACCTCACTGCCGTCTCCGGCACCTCCTTCACCTACATGAGCGTGGTCCCCCCCAACAGTGAGGACCAGTGCCCCAGCGGTACCCCTGGCTTCTCCAACCTCAACCTCAACGCCCAGACCAACCTGCCCAACCGGGTGATCGTGCCGCTGGGCCCCGACCAGGACGTCTGCGTCTACAACTCACTGGGCTCCAACAACTTCGTCCTCGATGTCAACGGCTGGTTCGGCGACGGCAGCGAGACCTCCCAGGGCGCCTCCTTCTACGCCGCCCCGGGCCTGCGCATCTGTGACACCCGCAGCGCCGCCACCACCGGCTACACCACCGAGTGCTCCGGCGACACCGTCGGTTCCGGCCAGGTGCTCCCCATCCAGGTGGCCGGGGTGGACGGCATCCCCGCCGCCGGGGGCAGCTCCCCACCCGTGGCGATCATCGCCAACGTCACCGCCGTCAACGGCACCTCCTTCACCTACTTCACCCTCTACCCAGCCGACAGCCCCTCCACCCCCAACGCCTCTGACCTCAACGTGGACGCCCAGCAGAACACCCCCAACCTCACCATCGTCCAGCTGGCCCAGACGGGAGCCCACGTCGGCGCCGTCGACCTCTACAACTCGCTCGGGACCATCAACGCCATCCTCGACGTCGCCGGCTGGTTCCAATAGCCCCGCCCCTGTCGGCGGATCACGGCCTGCCCCGGGGCCGGCCGCAGCCGTCCGATGGCGCGCTCAGGAGCGGGGACGCCGGGAACTCCGGGGTGGGATCCGGAGCGTGAGCGGCCGCGGCCAGGCCACGTGCGGACCCAGGAAGGCGTCTCGGAGCCGGTCCTCCTCACCCCAGCGGATACGGAAGCGGCGGTAGTCGTCCTCCGGTGCGAGATTCCCGCGGCTGGAGCCCTCGTCGTGCTGGAGCTCGGCGAGCGGGGTCATGACCACGCGCCACCCCGCCCGCCAGAGGCGGAGGCAGAAGTCGACGTCGTTGAAGGCGACGGGCAAGCCCTCATCGAAGCCGCCGACCGCATCCCACGCCTCCCGCCGGACCATCATGCAGGCGGCCGTGACCGCGCTGCAGGCGCGCACCGCCGACCAGCCGAGGTCGAGGTTGGCGGCCACCCGGCCGATGCCGATGCCGATGCCCTCGTGCTGCACCCGCCCGTCGCCGAAGACGAGCCGGGCGCCCACCGCGCCGACGCCAGGGCGTCCGCACCACTCCAGCATCGCCTCCAGCCAGCCGGGGGTGCGCACCACCGTGTCGTTGTTGAGCAGGACGACAAAGGGGGCGGTGGTGGCCGCCACCCCCCGGTTGACGATCGCCGAGAAGTTGAAGGCACCGGGGTGTGTCAGGACCCGGTGGGGCAGCTGGGAGAGGTATTCCAGCGTCTTCCCCTCGCCGCTGTCGTTGTCGACGACGACCACGCGACGTCGCGGGTGGGTGCTGACCTCCAGGCTGTCGAGGCAGCGGCGGAGAAGCTCGTGCCGGTCCCGGGTGGGGATGACGATGTCCACCTCCTGGGGAGGTCCGGGGTAGAACCTGACGTCGGTGACCCCCGGCTCCCGCCCCGTCTCGACCTGGGCACCGGGATACCTGGAGCTGACCCAGGCCTCGAGGCAGGGGCGGCGGGATGCGGCGGGCAGCTCGTGCGCGGAACCTGCCGGTCGGGAGAGGGCCACAGCGGGGAGACGGCGCGGGTCCCGCACGTGCTCGGAGGCGCGGAGCAACTGCGCGTAGGTCTCCGCGGGGGCGTCGCCCTCCCGCCACCCCCCGGCGCGTTCCACGAGGTCGAGGCGCTGCAGCACCAGGCCCCCCATCTGGTCACGCCCCAGCAGCAGCTCCGGCGACCAGCCGTAGACGAGATGCGGGGTGTGGCGCCGGCCCCCGGCGTCGATCTCGTCCCAGTCCGTGTAGATCAGGTCGCAGTCGGGGGCTTTCCGGAGGGCCTCCGCCACCGCCAGCAGCCCATGGCGGGTCACCCGGGATCCCGGGGCGATGACGGCGACGTACTCGCCCCGCTCGGGACGCGCTGCATCGAGCAGGGAGGGCCCCCAGTGGACGCCGGGCTGGCGGGGCGTCCAGGTGACGCGCCCGTCGGCGGGCGTCGCGCCAGCACCGGGATCGACGTACGCCGCGGCTCGCCACCACTCGTAGGGCTGGTCCTGAAGGGATCGCAAGGTTGCACGGACCGCGCCTTCGTCGCCAGGCTGGGAGGGGATGAGGAGAACGATCGAGACGGGCGCTCTCCCCGACCGGGCCTCGTCCGCCAGCTGCCGAAGCCCGCGGCCGTCCGGCTCGGTCCGGCTTCGCCAGCGGCGGTACTGGACATCCAGGGGCACCCGGCTGGGCCCCGTCCCACGGTGCGGCGGTTGGCGTGGCGATCGCAGCCGGCGGAGCACGCCGGCCGCACCCTCCCGGCGCCACAGCCGCACCGCGCGGCCCCCCGGCACGCGCGCGCCGACCCGCCGGAGGCTCTCCAGCCTGACATGGTCCCTGCGCACCTGATTGAGCAGGTCGTCGCTGAGGCTCTGGGCGGCCCGGAGGGCGCGTGACTGGACCTGCAGCGCCTCGAGCTCGGTGGCCGGCGGGAGTGGGGGACGCGCCGCAGCCACGGGCTGCGACGGTGGCAGTGGGCGGCGCTCCGCGCGGAGGATGGCCGCGGCCACGACCGCGTCAAGGTCGCCCCCGGCCGGCGGCGGATCGAAGTCCCGCAGGGCATCGCCCCACTTGGCGATGAAGCGCCTTCCGTTGCGGATGGCGACCCTCGTCCGCAGGTCATCTGGCAGGCTGGCACCGCCATGGTGCACGAGGCGGGCCCCGGGCGCGTAGACGGTGCGGAACCCGTGGGCTCGCAGCGCGAGGCAGAGGTCGACATCCTCGTGGTAGGCGGGGAAGTACCTCTCGTCGAAGCCGCCCACGGCGTCCCATGCCTCGCGCGTGACCAGCAGACCGCACCCGGAGCAGTAGTCGACTTCCCGGACCCGGTCGTACGCCGGTGAGCCCGGAGCGAGGCCACGGCCCACCTGGTGGGTCCCGGCGTCCCGCCACAGGACGGATCCCGCCTCCTGGAGACTGCCATCGGCTGCCAGCAGCCGGCTGCCAACGGCTCCGACCCGGGGCTCGCCCTGCGCCACGTCGACGAGGGCCTGGAGCCAGCCCGCCTCGACCTCGGTGTCGTCGTTGAGGAAGACGAGGTGCCGGCCACGGGCGAATCGGGCCCCCCAGTTGCATCCGCCCGCGAAGCCGAGGTTGACGGGGCAGGGGACGACCACCAGCGACTCCCGGTGGGCCAGCGCGGCCAGGGTCTCCACGGGTGTCCCATTGCCCACGACCACGATCTCGTGCGGCGGAGCCTCCGGGAGCGCGACGAGAGATTCCAGACAGGAGACCAGGCGGTCGACCTCATCCATCACCAGGATGATCACGGAGGCAACCGGGGTCTCGGCCACTCGGTTCCCCCGCCACACCAGGTCCGCCGGGGACGGGGCGCCCCTGCCTGCGGGCCGCGTTGACGCGGATGCCGGGCGTCGCTCCTCAGGCATGCCGCGCGGGCGGCGCCGCCCGACGATGTGCCCTGTGGGTTCCCGCTGGCTCCACCGGGGCGAGGCCGTCGGCGGCCCCGACTCGCCCGGGGTCGGTCATGTAGGCGTAGACGCCGCTCAGAGCGGCATCCCAGTCGGAGTTGCGCTCAACGATGTCCTTCATCGCCTGCTCGGCCAGCCGGTGGCGCAGTGCGGTATCGGAGGCCATCGCCTCCATCCGGTCGACCAGGCCGTCGACGGTCCGGGGGGCGAGCAGACAGTTGTCGCCGTCCCGGAGGAGCCAGCTCCCGGCGGGGTTGTCGAAGGCGACGACGGCCGCTCCGCACGCCATCAACTCCAGGGGCAGGTAGGAGGGGTGTTCGGACACCGTGAGGGCGAGACCCATGTCGCAGTGCCGGTACAGCTCCCCCGTGTCGGCGTAGTCGAGAAGCCCGAGATGGGCGGTCGTGGGCAGCGAGTCGCTCGGGTCCGGCATCGACCACGACCCGGCGGCAAGAATGCGCACGCGGTCACCCATGCGCCGCTTGAGCTCGTCGAGGGCCACCTCCGCCATCTCCCAGCAATTGCGCCAGTGTCCCGGACGGGCGTAGACGAAGAGGGTGAGCGGGGTGTCGGGACCGTGCTCGACGCGTCCCCTGGCGTGGAACACCTCGGTGTCCACGGCCGGGGTGAAGTGCATCGCCGTCCCGCCGTAGGAGCGGTAGATCCGGGCCAGGTTCTCGGTGTTGCAGATCCCGTAGAGACCGAGCCGGTAGCTCTCCTCCGCCAGCGCGTATATCGTCCCGGCGGGGTAGAACATCGGCTCGAAATCCTGGACCAGGTAGAACTTCCGGCGCGCACCCGGATGCTTCGCAACCTGATAGGCGGTGGTCCAGAGGGTGGCGATCGCGGCGTCGGCGTCGGGCACCCGGCTCAGCGCATCGTCGGTTTCGGCGATCACCACCGGAGCGGATGCGAGCTGCGGGAAGGCGGCGACGATCCCACTGCGGATGAATGCCTCCGGTCCGCCTCCGCAGACCACGAAGCGGTTCTCCACCCCGTGATCCCCGGCAAGCTTGGCGGCGATCCTCAGCGCGGTATTGATGCCGCCGTAGAAGGGGCTGTCGATCCCCGGGATGAACCAATTCACCGTCCTGGGAGCCGACGGAGCAGAGCTCGCCAGGTGCAGTGTCCGGACCGCCGCGACCTCGGCGGGATCGATGCGGCATCGGCGGGCCAGTAGGCCGGCTACGGCGAGGTCGTTCTGCGAGTGCCACACGGTCAGGGAGCGTCCGAGGTGGGGGGCGGCCATGTCGGCGGCCGTCGGCTCACCCGGCTTGACCAGCCGGGGCGCGGTGCTCTGGAGCGAGAGCCGGGGATGGAAGTACGGGTCCCCTGAGCGGATCCACCGCTGGTACCGCCACCACGATGCGAAGAAGTCGCCGGCCGGTACCGCGGTCCCCCGCGTCGCAGATTCCAGGTGGGTCAGAGCGTTGCTCGGGACGCAGATGCTGCGCAGGCCGCGCTGGCGGAGGGTCAGCCCGAGCGCCACGTCACTGCCGCAGAGGATGAAGTCCTCGGCGAACCCTCCGATGGCATCGAAGTCGGAGCGCCTGACGAGGACGCAGGCGGCAGTTACGGCGAGCACATCTCGGTACCAGGTCGTGGGACCGAGAAGGGTCGAGGCGCCGGGGCGCAGGCCCGCGAAGAGGTGCCCGGCAAAGCCGGTCATCCCGAGGATGACGCCGCCATGCTGGATCCGCCCATCGGGAGCGACGAGCTGGATGCCCACGGACCCGACCCCGTCGACGGTCGTCCATCCCACCAGCTCACGAATCCAGCCGTCGTCGTCCGCCACCTCGATGTCGTCGTTGAGGAAGAGCAGCACCTTCCCGGTCGCCGCCCGCGCACCTGCGTTGTTGACGGCCGAGTAGTTGAAGGGGCGGTCCCACCAGATCACCGTCGGACGGAGCGGCTGATCCGCGTACCAGGCTTCGTTCTCTGGAGTGCGAGGACCGTTGTCGACGACCACCACCT
>PMYJ01000037.1 GCA_003170875.1 Candidatus Dormiibacterota bacterium
GCCCCCCTCGAGGGACTCCCCGCGAACCCCAGCGGGTTCACGAATTCCGAAGCGTCCTCGGCCGGGAACACGAGTGTAGGGGCTGGCGGATGAGCATGCACCAGCGCTTCGGTTCGGGGAAGTCATGCCAGGGTCAGGGGCTGGACCTCGAATGCGGCGAGACCGGGGTGATCGACGGTCTCGGTGTAGCGGAGAGCGGCCTGGGTGCTGAGGCCGAAGAGAGCGTTCAGACGCCGGCAGTCCCCGTGCGTAGCCTGTGCCTCCTCGAGGATCCGATCCTCGCGCAGGAGCTGGGCGGCGGTCCCGAGCTTGAGGCCGATCCAGCGCTTCCCGAACGGCACCTCCCGGGTCGCAGTGCGGAGATGGATGAAAAGGTGAGGGTTGGCGGTTCGCGGCCACCGGGCGTTCCGGAAGTCGAGGTACGCACGCAGGCGCGAGCGGACCGGATCGGCAAGGATGATCTGCCGCTCACCGACAAGCAGCCGACCATCACGAACATCAGTCAGCAACAGGTGGCGAAGTTCGTCGGTGCGCAGTCCGTGGAAGGTGAGCAGAGCCGCCAGAGCGGCCTGCACCGGATCGGGCGACTGGAGGAGCCGACGCACCACCTCCACATCGACAGGGAGCGGCTGATTCTGTTCGTGGCTCCCGATGGGGATGCCGCGGGTGGGGTTCGCAAACACCATCCTGCGGCTCTTCAGCACCTTGAAGATCGAGCGCAGCCCCGCCAGCGTGGTAGCCCGGCGGGTTCCCCCCGCTGGCAGGGTGGCGAGGACATCGTCGCGCGACACGTCCCGCAGCGACTCGTGTCCGCCCAGCGCCCAGGCCCGCAGCGTCGGCAGGGTCCAGTAGACCCGGGAGACGATGATGCTTCTCGAGCGCGGTCGGTAGCGTGGCGAAGCGGTGCTCCCATCGCGAAGCACCTCGAACCAGACCCGGAGCTCTGTCACCATCGGGGCGGGGAGGGCCGCCACCTTGCGCTCGAACCACGCGTTGATCGCCGGAGGGCGGTCGTCATCCAGCATGCCGACGTCCGCGAGGACGGCCCGGACGCCACCCACGGGAAGGTGCACCGTTGTGAGAGCGCTGATCTGGCTCGCCTTGAACGGCGGGACCGGCTCATCTTGGAGCGCAACCAGGACCCTGAGCGCGAGCCTCACCATGATCGTCCGCGTCTTGCTCCAGCCGTGCCTGGACTTGTGGTCGAGGGCAGCCTGATCGAGGAGACGGCCGAGCTCAGAGGTGGGGCGGGTGCCGACCGTCTGCCGCCGTGTCGCCTCGAGGTCCACGGGATGGTCCAGCAGAACGAGCTGCCGCTGGTGAGGGCTGTTGTCGGCTGGCGTGGGCGACGGCCCACGCTCCAGGACGCCGCGACTCCCCCCGTGCGTCTGCCGCCAGTTGGCGAACCAGAGCTGCTGGCCACCGATGCCGCCGGGAGCGAGCTGCCGGAAGTGATGTGGACGCCGGTCCCAGGTGGCCTGAAACCAGCACAGCCGACAGACGCCCCGAGGGTTCACGGGCACCTCTCGCCGGCAGGTGTCGCACACCCCGACGCTGTATCTCTGCCGCCAGCGAGCGCATCCGTAACAGAGCCACTTGGTGTGCCGCGTGACGCCCCACCCGAGGCAGTCGCGGCAGGAGGTGAGCAGCTGAGGCGCGGCCAGGTGGCAGCGGCCACAGAGGCCATTCGAGTAGTAGTCAGCGGTCGACCCGCAGCGCCTGCACGGGGGCGGCTCGACGGGCCCGTTCGGGGCGCAGTCGAAGCAGTAGCTGACCTCTTGGTAGGCCACCGGCCGTTGCCCGCAGATGCTGCACGGACGCGGCGGTCTCATGCCGGGGGTAGCGAGCGGTGGCGTCCGAGGCGCGGAGTGATCGGGGTGGCCGGGCCGCCCTGGGCTTCACGAGCCGGCTGCCGATTCCTCACCCGTTCCGGCTCGCGGAGCAGAAGATCGGCCGGGCTGCACTCGAGGACGGCACAGATCACGTCGAGGTCGTCGAGCCGGATCGTGGTCGGGGTGCTCGTCCAGAGCGCCGACATCTTCCCGGCGCTGATCTCAAGGCCGGCATCCGCCAGGCGTCGGCGCATCTCGGTCGATTTCCAGATGCCGCGTTCGGCGGCTGCCATGCGCAGGTTCCAGCGCATCAGTTCACCTCCCGTCGAGCCCGAGTCGGCGCGCCACCCGTTGGTTGGCGACCTCCCAGGCCTGCTCGATGTGGTTCTCGTGGACGTGGATGTAGCGGGTCGTCGTCGAGAGCCACTCGTGGCCGAGGAGCTCCTGGATCGCCTTGAGGTCGACGCCGCGGGCGTACATGGACGAGGCACAGAAGTGGCGCAGCCCGTGCGGCGTGAGCCGCCCTGCCCAGGAGGGCAGCCAGCGGACCACCGCCCCGGCGAGACCGTCGCGCAGCGCGTTGGCGCCGACGCGCGGACATCTGCCGGAGTCAGCCAGGCGTCGTTCACTGGGAAGCAGCGGGGCGTCAGGGTCCGACCAGTCGTCACCGAACTGATGGCGCACATCGGTCATCCACCACTCGAGCAGCCGGTCCACCGAGTTGATGGTGGGGACGAGGCGGGTCTTGGGGCCCCGGCCTCGGCTCCCCTTGCCATAGCGGATGTGCAGCTTGCCTCGCGGTCCCAGGTCGGGCCGCCAGTCTCGGATGTCGAGCATCACCGTCTCGTTGATCCGCAGACCTGCACGACGCCACTGCGACGCCGCCAGGTAGTCGCGGGCCGCCGGCAGGAACTTCCGGGTGTCGGCCAGCGACTCGCGCCAGCTTGTGAAGAGGGTTTCGACCGCCTCCTCGGGTGGCGGAACTCGCCCGACCCCGTAGTCCGCCCTCGAAGGCCGGTTGAACTCGTCGATGGGCTGGACGAGGGTGTAGCCGGTGACCGCCTGGATCTCACTGTCGTAGCGGGCGATGAGGAAGGCGTAGAAGCGCGCGAGGGCGCCCCCTTGGTGACCACGGTGAGCTTGGCCAGCCCACGATCCCGTCGTTGGTGGAGCAGAAAGCGGTCGGCGTCCTGCGGACCCGCCATCCACAGCGGGCGATCGAGGAAGCGGAGGAACTCGAAGATATGCGACCGCTCCGCGGCGACCTGCCGGTCGGTGACACCAGCGCCCAGAGACGCCAGAGCGTGTTGATCCACCAGTTCCTGCTCGAAGTCCTCGGCTTCCTGGAGCGTAGCCAGCCGCCGCGGCGTCTGACGCGATGTGACGACCGACAGGCCCACAGTCGCCCCTCCCCGGCTCAGCGAGGGTGATAAGTGATGGGTATTACCGACAAGACATGTGGAATCATGAATAAATCTCAGGGTCCTGTCAAGCGACGCCGGCGAGGGTGGAGGATGCCGAGGCTCGCTCTCTCAGTCGTCCCAGGGGTCGTCCCGGCGCCGGCTCCGGTCGGACGTCGCCGCCCTGACCGTGCATCCTGGATCGCAAGAGCTTGCATGGCTGTAGGCCGGTGCGAGCGAGCAACCGCAGGGACGCTGCTTGAGCCGGCACGAGCCGTTGTCCACAGAATCCACAGCCCTGCCGCCCCCTTCTCCCGCACCCTCATCCCCCTCCTTCTACTACTACGAACTCACAGCACTTCCTACATGATCCGGACGCGTGCTTCCCGCAGCGGGCGTCGACGCCAGGGCGGAGTCGCCACCCTGGAGTTGTCGCTGCTCATGCTGCCGGTGCTGCTGCTGGCCGAGCTGGGCGTGGCCGGAGGCCGATATGCCCAGGCCCAGGCGTACGCCACCGCCGCCGCATACAGCGCGGCCCGGGCGGCATCTCTCGCCGCCAGTCCCCAGCAGGCCCAGTCCGCCGCGCAGAGTGCCGCTCAGGCCTCGGTCCAGGGAGCCGGAGCCGCGTGCGGCGGCATGACCGCCAGCACCAACGTGAGCGACTTCACACCCGGCGGCAACGTCACGGTCACCGTGACCTGCCAGGTCTCGTACTCCGACCTGCTCGTGCTCCCGCTCCCCGGCAGCGTCACCGTCACCGGCACGGCGGTGTCGCCCGTCGACCTCTTCCGGGTGACGTAGCGATGCGGCTCGGCACACGCTCCCAGCGCCAGGCAGGACAGGTCACCCTCTTCCTCGCGGGGTGCTCCCTGGGGCTCGTGCTGCTCGCGGGCCTCTCCGTGGACGGGGGCCGGATCATCGGGGCCAGGGAGCAGGCCTGGGACGAGGCCCAGGAGGC
>PMYJ01000102.1 GCA_003170875.1 Candidatus Dormiibacterota bacterium
TGAGAACCACGGTGGCACTGAGCGGGACCGAGGTGGTGCTGCCGCTCGTATCGTTCGCGTAGAACTGCAGCGTGACCCCGATGGCGTGGGTCTGGCCGGGGAGCCAGTTGTTGCTGGATGGGTCAATCAGGTTGATGTCGGCGGCACACTCGATCCGCTCGCTCTCCCCCGGCGCCAAGTAGAGAAAGCCCGGTTGCGGCATGCAGATGATGTCCCCTCCGGTGCTCGTCTCCGTGGCCATGTACCAGACGCCCAGCGAGCTGCCGGTATTCTTGGCCACCACCTCCCGATGGATGGCTGTGTCGTAGGGCAACGCCCACTGAGTGTTGTTGTCCGGGGTCAGTTGCAGCTGTGCGCCCGCCGCAAGCGCGGTGTCCCCTGGCGCTGAAGCCCACACCAGAGGAGTCAGCAGGGCTAGGCCAGCGATGAAGACCAAACGAAGTGCGCGACCAGGCACCTGACTAAGGCTGCTGCGCGTCGGCGTCGAGCTCATCGTCACCGTGGGCGCGGTCCATGACCGGAGAGCCATCTCGAAACCGCAGGGCGTTGGCGGCATCGTCCGGAGACACCATGCCCTGGAGCGTAGGCGCGCCCACCGGCGATTTGGGGATGTCGCTGTCACGGACCGGGAACGGCGCGGCACAATCGACCCCGCGGATCGCATACGCGGAGCGCCCGACTTTGGCGGGCGATCGACGCCTATTCCATCGTGCGGCACGTCGGCCGCGGGTCCGGCCGGGAGTACCACAACGCTGTCTAGCCTATCCGCTGGGCGACGGATTCGTCATCGCTGTTCTTCGAGGCGCCGAGTCCCATTGGGTACGCAACGTGATGGCCGCCGGTGAGCTAACGCTGCGGACGAAGGGCCGCGACTTCCTGGTGGATCGACCCGAGTTCATCGCCCCCGTCCGCTACAGCTAGCCGCGGCCGTGGGATGAAGGCTGCTCGGACAACCAAACTCCGAAGCTGAGGAAGCTTGCTCAGGTCGCGAACCTGGAGGTGATGCCGTCAAGCACGCAGCTGAGGCCGAATTCGAAGCGTTCGTCGCGACTCTCAGCGGCACCGGGATCGATACCTTCGACGAAGATCCGGACCAAGCGAAGGAACACCGCTGGGACCGAACGGACTGGTCGATCGGGTTGATCGCGGTCTTCGCCCCCCTCGCTGTCCACATGTACCGGCGCAAGTCCCTGCGATAGAGACGAACGGAAGCGTCGCAGCGGCGTGTGCCGAAGCGCCCTCAGGTGTTCGTGTTGTCGGGCGGGACAACGGCCGGATTCGGAAGCGGAGCAGCGGCGATGTCCGAGTGTGGGAGTTCCGGGCAGTGAGCGTCGAGCGTGTACGCTGTCATCGATAGTGACCCGTATGCGCATCCATCCACGAGCACCTCGGCGGTCGAACCGGCGGCGCCGGCCAGTCCGGCGACATACAGAAGCGGGATGAAGTGGTCCGGGGTGGGAACCGCGTAATGGAAGTCGGAGTGGTCCCGCAAGCCGATGATTCCCGCTGGCGAGGTGGTCAGATGCTCTCGGGCTGCGTCGTCAAAGCGGTGGGCCCAGTCGAATCCCCCGTCCGGCTGGTTCCAGTCGATGCGGCGCAGATTGTGGACGATGTTTCCGCTCCCGATGATGAGGATGCCGAGTCGGCGCAATGGCGCGAGCTTCGCACCCAGCTCGAGGTGGTACTCCAACGGTCTGTCGGCGTTGATGGACAGCTGGACGACGGGGATGTCGGCCTTGGGAAAGGCGTGCAGGAGCACTGACCATGTGCCGTGGTCGAGGCCCCAGCTGTCGTGGTCGAGCCCAACCCAGGTCGGCTTGACGATCTCGGCGACCTCCTCCGCGAGGGCGGGATCACCGGCCGCGGGGTACTCCACTGCAAAGAGCTCTTTGGGAAATCCGTAGAAGTCGTGAATCGTCTTTGGCCGTGGCATGGCGGTGACGGCCGACAGGTTCACGTACCAGTGCGCGGAGATCACCAGGATGGCGCGAGGCCGGGGGCTGGAGTTGCCGAACGCTCGCCATGCCTCCGTGTAGCCGTTGCGCTCGAGGGCGTTCATTGGACTTCCGTGACCCAGGAACGCCGCCGGCATCGTCTCAGCAGGCATCGGGCAGAATCCCTCCGTTTACCGGGGGCCTCATCAGCTGCAAGGCGATGATACCGGCCGGCCGCGCTGGCCCGACCGGGTGCGTTTGCATCGTTCAAACTGCCCCGCCTGAGGCGTCGGCCCACAACCCGCCTGGCGAGTCCTGCGCTCGACACCTCGAGGCCTGGCCAGACGCTCCGCTCACGGGGATCGAACGCATCGTGGTCGCGACGGTCTGCGCCCGAGGTCCGGGCCATCCGGCAAACGTCCCGGCGCCGCCGAACGTCCTCTGCGCGGATGATGGAATGGTGGCGTGGGGCGACGCGGGGGGGCATGACGGGCCGGGTGACGCTCCGACGGAGCGTTCCACGTCCGAGCCAGGCGCTCGGCCCCGACCGGTGCGGGATGACGAGGCCATGCACCCGGCCCGCCACCTTCGCCGGGGCCAGTGGGGCCCCACGGCCAATCCGTTTCAGGCCTGGGAGGCGCCCGCAGGGGGCGCCGCCCCTGCTCCTGGGAGTGTTCGGGCCGGCGGCCGCCGCAAGCCGCCGGTCGAATCGGGGGCGGGCGCCGTCGGCGCGCCAGCCTCCGCCAGCGGGGGGCTGGGCCGGCCGACTCGTCGGGGCAGGCGCACCACGCTGATGGCGGTGCTGGGGCTGGCGGCTGCCGTCGGCGTGGTCTCTGGCGCGGTCGCCCTCCTCGCCCAGAGCCACCCCGCCGCTCCCAGCGGCCTCACCGTCACCGTCCCGGCCGCGCCTGCCGGTGACGGGATCGGGAACCTGCGCATGTTCAGCACCAGCACCGGGTGGGCCCAGCGGCTGGACGGCGGTGCCGTCCTCCACACCACGCGGGGCGTGCAGCGCTGGACGGCCGCCTCACCGCCCTCGGGTGACCAGATCCTGGCGGTGGCGTACGTCGATGCCGAGACGGCCCGGGGGCTGACCTTTCCGAGCGATGCGGGGTCGCAGACCACGGTGCAGTCGTGGGGCACCAAGGACGGCGGAGCCACCTGGACCGATGAGGGCAGCTTCGCGGTCCACGGCTTCAGCGCGGCGGCCGGTGGAGTCCTGGATTTCGTCGACCCGGAGCATGGCTGGTACTCCCAGCTCGAGGCGGCGGTCGGATTTGCGGGCACCGCGCTCTTTCGCACCGTCGACGGCGGCGCCCACTGGAACGAGGTGGCGGTGAGCGGGAGCGGCAGTCCGGCCGCGAGCACGGCCGGGGCCATACCGAGCGGGTGCGACGCGCTGACGGCCACCTTCGCCACCGCGTCGATGGGGTGGCTGACCGGCACCTGCCTGACCGCGGCGGCGCCCCTCTACGTCACCGAGGACGGCGGAATCACCTGGACCGCCCAGCCGCTGACGTCGCTTCCCGACTCTCCGGCCGGGGCGACCTCCTTCTCCCCCGAGTTCATCTCAGCGGAGAGCGGCACCCTGCTCACGGAGAATCAGAGCCTGACCGGGGT
>PMYJ01000041.1 GCA_003170875.1 Candidatus Dormiibacterota bacterium
ACCGTGAAGGAGCCCGCGCACGACGTGGGGGGCGGCCGCCTAGTGGCCACCGTCACCGACCCCGATGGCAACGTCCTGGGGCTGATTCAGGACCGATGACCGCCGGCCCCTCTGTGAACCCATCCGAACTCATTGACAAGCACATCGCAGACCTTGCGGACTGGCGCGGCAAAATGCTTGCCCACCTTCGCAAAATCATCCATGATGCAGACCCCGAGATCATCGAGGAATGGAAATGGATGGGCAGTCCGTGTTGGTCTCACGATGGACTGATCGTGGTCGGTAACGCTCACAAGGATAAGGTGAAATTGACCTTCTCCCAAGGGGCAAGCCTTCCAGACCCGGACAGGCTCTTCAACAACGGCTTTGCTGGCAATAGATATCGAGCGATTGATCTCGGCGAGGGCGACAGCATCAATGAGCGCGCTCTGAAGAACCTCATCCATGCCGCCATGGCTTTCAATCTTGCCCGGCTGAAGGGGAAGACCCCGGCAGCCGCTCGCGGGATTCGGACCAAAGCACCGACGAAGTAGGCGGCTACCCACCACCCGCCAGGGCGCGCAGCACCAGGGACAGATTGGCCGGCCGCTCCGCCATCCGGCGCATGAGGTACGGGTACCACCGTGCGCCGAAGGGGACGTAGACGCGGANNCTCCTCCCCGCGGGCGACCAGCCGCGCCTGCTCGTCGGCGCGGACGCCGAAGAGCATCTGGTGCTCGTGGGCGAGGTCGCCGCCACGCGCGGCGATGAGCCGGTGGCAGGCGTCGATCAGCGCCGGGTCGTGGGTGGCGATCAGAGGCGTCGCGCCCCCTTCGAGCAGGATCCGCAAGCACCGGAGGTAGGCGGTACGGACGTCGTTCCGCCGCTGCCAGGCCAGAGCCGCCGTCTCCTGGTAGGCGCCCTTGCAGAGCCGGATGCGGGAGCCGGGATGGGCGAGGGCGCGGCAGTCGGCCTCGGAGCGGCGGAGCGATGCCTGGATGACCAGGCCGGTCGAGGGGTGCTCGGCGCGCAGCCGGGCGCCGATGCCGAGCGTCGAGTCGGTGGTGCTGTGATCCTCCATGTCGAGGGTCACCGCGATCCCCGCCACGGCCGCCGCCCGGCAGACCTCGAGCGCGTTCTCGAAGGCCAACTCGCCGTCAAGGATCTGGCCGAGCGCGGAGAGCTTGAGCGACACCTCCGCCCGCGGCGCCAGCCCCTCGGATGCGAGCCGGGCGATCAGCGCCCGGTGCGCCGCAACGGCCGCCCTGGCGTCGGCCGCATCGCGAGTGTCCTCGCCGAGGTGGTCGACGCTGACGGAGAGGCCGCGGCCGATCAGCCGCCGGGCCACCATGACCACATCGCCCGCGCCCTCGCCGGCCACGAAGCGGCGGACCAGGCGTCGGGTGAGCGGCGAGCGGGACACGACCCGCTGCACGCCGCGCCGCCGCGATGCCCAGAGGAGCGAATGCCGGAGCACGGCGGCCGCGCCCAGCCCCCGGCGGGGCCGCCCGCCGGCGGTGCCCCACCCGGAACGATCGGACGCCATGAGCCGATTATCGGCGCCTGTTCCCGATCCGGGTGTCACGACCGCTGCGGTGACGGTGAGAGCCCCTGATCCCGGCCGCCAAGACAGCCGGATCCGTGGCGCGCGCGACCGCACCGCCGGCGGGCGGGGGCGGGCTCACGCTCTCAGCCTGGCGACGGCCTCCGCGCGGGCGAGCCCGGAGCGCGGACGATCATGCCGACACCGCCTCCGCCTCGACCCGCGCCGGGGTCTCGCTGACCGCGGCGGCCCGCTGGAAGTCGCGAGCCCGCACCATCACGGCGAAGCCCGAGCCGGCGAGCAGGGCCACCGTCCCGATGAGGAAGAGCTCCTTGGTGCTCGAGTTCAGGGCCGCCCCCACCGCGGCCACGAGCGCCGGGTGGCCACCGGCGGCGCGCACGCCGCCCGCGGCGACCGCGGCCGCCAGGCCCGGAACTGTGTGTCCGAGTGACTGGCCGAGGGACGACGATATCGACTGCTGGTAGAGGGCGCCGAGAGCGGCGATCCCGACCGCCAGGCCACCGGTGCGGAAGGTGTTGCTGATCCCGGAGGCCATACCGCTGCGCTCACGAGGGACGACTCCGAGCGCGATCCTGGCGATGGCCGGGTTGGCGAGACCGATGCCGAGCCCCGTAACCACGAGCCCGGGCACGAGGACCGTCCACGCCGATCCCGGGCTGATCAGCTGCATCAGCCCCAGGCCGGCGGCGCCGAGGAGGAGCCCGAGAGCCAGCACCCGCCCCGGCGCGGCGCGCTCGACGGCGCGGCGGCTGGCCAGGGGAACGAAGAAGGCGAGCACCGTCATGGGCAGCAAGCGGAGGCCGCCCTGCAGCGGGGAGAGGCCGAGGTAGTTCTGGAGGTAGAGGGTGAGGAAGGGCAGCAGGGCGAACATCCCGCCGCCGATGCAGAAGGTGGTGAGGGAGACGCCGACGAAGCTCCGGTTGCGGAAGAGCGTCAGGTCGAGCATCGGGCGGCGCTGAGCGCGCTCGACCAGGACGAACGCGACCATGAGCAAGGCGGCCGATCCAAGCATGGCGAGCACCGTCGGGCTGGTCCATCCGTCGCTGCTGCCCTCGGTGAGCCCGAAGACGAGCAGGAAGAGGGACGCCGAGAAGGTGGCCAGCCCGAGCAGGTCCACGCGAGTTGCCTGAGGGTCCCGGACGTTGCCCACCCGCAGAAGGGAGACGCCTGCCGTGAGCACGCCGACGGGGACGTTGACGAAGAAGATCCACCGCCATCCGAGGCTGCTGGTGATGACGCCGCCGAGCAGCGGGCCGACCGCGACGGCGCCCCCGACGGTGGCTCCCCACAGAGCGATCGCATTGGCGCGCTGCCGGCCCGAGAAGTCCTGCCCGATCAGCGAGAGGCCGGTGGCGAAGAGCGCGGCACCACCAACGCCCTGCACGGCTCGGGCGGCGATGAGCACGCCGGCGCTGGGGGCCAGGCCACAGACGAGCGACGACAGGGTGAAGACCACGATCCCGCCGACGAAGAGGCGCTGGCGCCCGAACCGGTCGGCCAGGGAGCCCATGGTGAGCAGCAGCGCCGAGAGGCTCAGCGCGTAGGCGGAGATGACCCACTGGAGGTCGGGGAAGCTCGCGGAGAGCGATCGCTGCATGGTGGGCAGCGCCACCTGGACGATGGTGATGTCCACCAGCAGCATGAAGGTGGCGGCACACACCACGATGAGGGTCCAGCGGCCGCCCGTGGCGACGGGACCAGGCGTCCCCGCTCTGGGCCGGAGGGGCAGGCTCACCTCGAGGCCGCCAACCCGGCCGGGGCTTCGGCGGCGGTCCGGTATTGGGTCTCGATCTCGCTCACCGGTGGCCCTCCTCTCCGCTCGTCCCCCTAGCCCGAGATGGGCTCAATGGCCCTAATCAGCAGGGGCCACAGGTCACAGAGATTATAACCGTCGACCCAATGAGCTAGTCAGCACCCCTGTCGTCGGCCACGGCGGAGGGAGGGCCCGACACCTCGGGCGGAGGTTCGTTGGCGTAGAGGGCAGGCCGCCGGTCGCGGAGGAGGTGGTTGCGCGGGGTGCGCCAGCGGGAGCGCTCCACCGCGGTCAGGTCCACGTCGGCNNCCCACCCGGTCGGCGCAGGCGACCGCAGTGCCGTTGGCGGCAGCCGCGGCCATGGCCATGATGTCCCCCTGGCAGTACCCGTGCTCGTCGTGGAGACGGCGCCGGAAGGAGCCGACCCAATTGGTCGGGACGGCGATCACCTCGGCGCCGCGGAGGGCGAGAGCGCGCGCGACTTCGGGGAACCAGAGGTCGTAGCAGATGGCGACCCCGACCCGCGCGAAGGGGAGGTCGACGACCACCAGCTCACTCCCCGGTTGGAACCAGGACTGCTCGTCGTAGAAGAGGTGGAGCTTGCGGTAGGTAGCAAGGCGGCCCTCGGGACCGAGGACGACAGCGCTGTTGTAACGGCAGGCATCGCCGGCCTCGGCCAAGCCCCCGACCACGTACACACCGCGCCGGCGGCAGGCGTCGATCAGGGCCGCCACGCTCTCACCGGTATCGGCGTCCTCGGCCAGCCGGCCGGCCTCCTCCTCCCCGGAGAAGACGTAGCCCGAGGAGGCCAGCTCAGGGAGGACGACGAGCTGGGCACCCTGCTCCGCCGCCGCCTCGACCTGAGCGACCGCGGCGGCACGGTTGCCGCTCAGGTCGCCGATGCGCGGCTCGTACTGGGCGACCGCGATGCGGACGGTCCGGCTGGCCGGGTCGGGCATCAGCGGGGACCTGTCGCGAAGATGGTCGAGCGGTAGTAGGCCAGCTCGGCGATCGACTCCCGGATGTCGTCGAGGGCCCGATGCGCCTCGACCTTGGGCGGAGCCGCGGCGAGGATCTCCGGGTACCAGCGGCGGCAGAGCTCCTTGACGCTGGAGACGTCGATCGACCGGTAGTGGAGGAAGCCCTCGATCTCGGGCAGCTGTGCCGAGAGAAAACGCCGATCCGTGCCGATCGAGTTGCCGCAGAGGGGCACCGTCCGGGCCTCGGGGATGTGCTCCTGCAGGAACTCGAGGGTCTGCCGGCCGGCCTCCTGGACGGAGATCGACGAGGCCCTGATCTCCTCCAGCAATCCCGACGTCGTGTGCATGGTCCGGACGTGGTGGTCCATCTCGCGCAGCTGGTCGCGGTCCGCATGCACGACGAGGTCCGGACCCTCCGCCACCACGGCGAGGTCGTCATCCGTGATGAGCGTCGCGATCTCGACGATCACATGGCGCGCGGGGTCCAGCCCGGTCATCTCAAGGTCCATCCAGGCGAGCACGATGACGATCCTATCCGCGAGGAGACGCGCCGCGGCGTCGAGGGAAACACGCTGGCTTCACGGAGCTGGCGCGATTGCCCGGTTTCGAAGCGCCCTGGGGGATCAGTAGCTCACCCGCATCAGCCTTCTGCTGGTTGATAGACCGCAGGTCGCTATCGAGCACCAACGCCCCCCACGGCAAAGCCGACCGCCACCGTCAGCATCACGAAGCCCAGTACGGCGCGGATCGCCGAGGACCGCACCACATGGCTCCGGATATCGGAAAGGTACAGGAGCGTAAGGACGCGCTCATTCTCCCGCTCAAACCTGTTAGTGCGGCTCCAGAACACCAAGTTGAGCGAGGACAAGGTCACCACTGACCAACCGAGGAGCGCGAGTGAGACCAGGGTGATCACCCTCAGAGCCAAAGGAGCGTTGGCTTGCGTGAGTGTCGCCAGGAAGGTAACGATGGCAACGCCGACCGCAACGATCTGGAGGATCCCGTTCGCCTTGGCGTCCTCAATGTCCATCTCACTGTAGAGGGAGGTGACGACCACCGACGCATCCTCCGTGCCCAGGCGGTTCTGCACCAGAGCCAGCTGCCCGAGCAGCTGCGGGTCGTTCTCGACGATTCGTCGCCCCCTACCACCCACGCCCCAAGCCCCCGACTGGAATGCACATCGAAGGTCGTCGAACGGAAGTCGCAGAAGCTTGGCCAGATGGATCCAGCACAAACCGATAGCCACGGTGCGACGTTGACAGCGGAGGCACTGGGCGCTCATGGACGCGTCGCCCCCGGGTGCAGCGGGCTCATGAGCCTGAAAGCTCGCCCCCATGGCCGACCTCCTCGGTTCGATGGACGTTCTCCCGGGGGCCTCAAGGGGTACGGATGGGGGTACGGATCCGGGAAACGTTGCCCCACAAGGACCTCTGGTGCCGGGAAAGGGAATCGAACCCTTACGAGCTGACGCTCACAGCGCCCTGAACGCTGCGTGTCTACCAGTTCCACCACCCCGGCACGGTTGGGGAGATCGATCGTAGCAGGCGCAGCGCGGCCCGGCAGGGTCAGTGCAGCCAGACGGCCGCCTGGCTGAAGGGGTTGCCCGCGGCCGGGACGAGGACGTTGGAGAGCGACTTGCTGTTGACCACCAGGCCCTCGGCGGGCGCGTAGAGGAAGACGGCCGGCGCGTCCTGCTCCATCTCCTGCACCACCAGCTTGGCGGCGGCGACGCTCTGGTCCTGGTTGGTCACCGTGGCAAGCGTGTTCAGGTTGGTGTCCAGGAACGGGTCGGCGGCGGCGCCGCGCGAGACGTTGTAGCCGCCCGGTGGGGTCGAGGTGGAGCTCCAGAAGGGGGTCAGGTCGGGGTCGGCGCCAGCGTCCCAGGAGGCGATCGCCAGCTGGAACTTCCCAGTATCCAGAACGTCGCTCAGGAAGGTGGCGCTCGGGTCCACCGAAACGGTCACCGCGATCCCCACCGCGCCGAGCTGTTGAGCCACCATGCTCGCGACCTGGGGGAGCGGCGCGGCGTCGGGGACGTCGAGGGTGAAGCGGAGCACCACGGCGCCCTGGGCGCGGAAGCCCTGCGGGGTGACCACCCACCCGGCGTCCTGGAGGCCGGCGGTGGCTCCGTTGGGGTCGGCTGCCACCGCCGGTTCCTGGCCCTGCAGCCAGCCGATGCCGGCCGGGATCGGGCCGTACTGGCCCGCTCCGAGCCCGTCCAGCGGCCCGTTGACCAGGGCACTGCGGTCGACGGTTGCGGCGACGGCGTGGCGAACCGCCGCGTCGGTCAGCCCGGGCACCGTCTCGTTGAAGAGGAGATCGACGAACCCGAAGGTGAGGACGTCGCGCGCGACGGCCCCGTGCCGCTTCATCAGCTGGGCCTGCTGAGCCGGGGTGGTGGCGAGGACGGCCTGAACCGAGCCCGCTGCAAAGGCCTGCGCCGCCGCCGCGAAGGTGGTCACCGCCTGGATCTGAACGCGGCTGAGGCGGGGCGCCACCGCCGCGTGAGGATTGGCGCTCATGGTGAGGACGCCGGATCTCTGGGACGCCACCTCATACGGTCCCGAGGTGGGGAGAGGCGAAGCCAACCGCCCGGCCAGGCCGGCCAGTGCAGCGGACGACATGTCCCCGAGAGGAAGGATCGGGAGCTCGGTCAGGGTGACGGCGAGCGACGCACGCGCGGTGCCGAGTGCGAGCACCAGCGCGTGGCCGGAGATGCTGGCGATCACGCCCTTCCAGGGGCTCGCGAAGGCGGCGTCGGGGAAGGCGGCGGATTGGACCCATTGGATCGTGGCCAGGGCGTCCTGCGCCGTGATCGGGCTCCCGTTCGACCAGTGGAGACCGGGGCGCAGGGGCAGCGTGTAGGTGAGCCCGGTCGGGCTGATGGTGAGCTGGGAGGCGAGATCGGGTGCCGGGTAGGCGGTCGAGTTGAGCTGGAGCAGGCAGCGGTAGAGGAGCGGGGTGATGGCCGCGACCGCCGGGTCCTCGGAGTCGATCAGGGGGTTGAGCGACAGGGGGAGGTGGTCGGTGAGCACCGCCGCCCGGTAGTCCGCGGAGGGGATGGCCTCCGACGCGGTGGTCCGGAAGTGCCCGACCACCGCCACGCCGGTGACCGCGAGAGCGACCGCCAGCAGGGCCAGGGCCGCGCCGATCTCCAGCCGGCGCACGGGCCGGCGGCGGATCAGCTGTTGTTGATCCAGACGTTGATCGCGGCGACGATCACGAAAAGGCCGATGAAGACGGCGCTCATGCGGAGGAGCCCAGCTTCCAGCCCCCTCCGCCGGCGGTACCCGCCGCCGGAGTCGCCACCACCGCCAATGACGCCGCCCAGGCCCGTCGCCTTCGGGGTCTGGAGCAAGATGCCAAGGATCACGAGGATCGCCAGCACCACCTGAGCGCCGATGAGAACGTTTTGTAGCACGCAAACGCGCCTCCGAGTTTGATCGGCCGCCAGTATACGGCTTGGTCGGGATCGGAGCCCGGACGCAAATCCCGACCAACTCGATATACTTTCAGACCATGGCCCTGAGTGACGTGTTCAGCTTCCCCAACCCGGTGAGCGAGGTCTCCGCGCGGCTGGTCGCCGGCGGGGCGGCGGTGGTCGCCTGGGTCACCGTGGGCACCCAGTGGCCGTGGCTCCTCCCCTTCCTCACGTACGGCTTCATCGCCCGCCTGGCGAGCGGTCCCACCCTCAGCCCCTGGGGCCAGGTGGTGACCCGGGTGCTCGTCCCGCGGCTCCCCTTCAAGGCCAAGCTGATCCCCGGCCCCCCGAAGCGATTCGCTCAGGGGATCGGAGCCGTCTTCACCGTCGGGGCGACCGTGCTCTGGTTCGGCTTCAACCTCGAGCTCCCCGCGTTGATCCTCGTCGCCTTCATCGGAGTGGCAGCCACCCTCGAGTCCGTATTCGCCCTCTGCCTCGGCTGCCAGGTCTTCAATTTCCTGATGCGGGTGGGGATCATCCCCACCACGGTTTGCGAGGCCTGCGCAAACTTCACGGTGGCCCGCTCGCACAGCTGAGCCGCCGCGGAGTAGCCAGGGCGGGTTGGGCGGAGCGGATCCCAGCTCGTTGGGGCGCGCGGGACCGCGCTGAGCCGCGGCGGAGCGGCCGTCAGGCGCTGATCAGACTGTGACCGGTCATCTCCGAGGGCTGGGGGAAGCCGAGCACCTGGAGCACGGTGGGGGCCACGTCGCAGAGCCCTCCCCCGTCGCGGAGAGCGGTCGCCGACGATCCGATGAGCACCACCGGCACCGGGTTGGTGGTGTGGGCGGTTAGCGGATCGTTGGTGACGGGGTCGATCTTGTGCTCGGCGTTGCCGTGGTCGGCGGTGATCAGCACGGCCCCGCCCGCCTCGAGGGCAGCGGTGACCACCCGGTGGAGGCAGGTGTCGACCGTCTCGCAGGCCTGTACGGTCGCCACGAAGTCGCCGGTGTGCCCGACCATGTCGGGGTTGGCGTAGTTGACGATGATCAGCGTCTCCTGACCGGCCTCGATCCGCTCGACCACCTCGTCGGTCACCGCGACCGCGCTCATGGCCGGCACGCTGTCGTAGGTGGCGGTCTTGGGCGATTGGATCAGCAGCCTGTCCTCGCCCTCGAAGGGGCGCTCCCGGCCGCCGTTGATGAAGTAGGTCACGTGGGCGTACTTCTCGGTCTCGGCGATGTGGAACTGGTGGCCGCCGCTCCTGCTCACCACCTCGGCGAGGCAGTTGCGGACCTCCTCGGGCGCGTAGGCGATCCGCACCGGCAGCCCGCTCTCGTACTCGGTCATGGTGACGTAGGTCAGACCGTGGGGGACGCGGCTCCGCTCGAACTGCGGGAAGTCCTGGTCGAGGAGGGCGTGGGTGAGCTGGCGTGCCCGGTCGGGCCGGAAGTTGAAGAAGATCACGGCGTCCCGATCGGCGATCCGCACCGGCTTCTCACCCTCGCCGCAGATGCTGACCGGCGGCAGGAACTCGTCGGTGACCCCGGCCTCGTACTGCGAGCGGATGTAGGCGACGGGGTCGGCGGCACGGGCCTCGCCGGTGCCGGCCACGATCTCGTAGGCACGCTGGATGCGGTCCCAGCGCTTGTCGCGGTCCATGGCGTAGTAGCGGCCGGCGACCGAGACGACCCGGCCCACCCCGACGCGCCGGAGGTCGGCGACGAACTTCTCCATGAAGCCGGCGCCGCTGTCCGGTAGCTCGTCGCGGCCGTCGGTGAAGGCGTGGATGTAGACGCGGCCGAGGCCCCGACGCTTGGCCAGCTCGCAGATGGCGACGGCGTGATCCTGATGGCTGTGAACACCGCCCGGCGAGACCAGGCCCAGCAGGTGGAGGCTGGTGCCCCGGATGCGGGCGGCATCGACCGCCTCGACGAGCACTGGGTTCTCCAGGATGCTGCGGTCGGAAACCGCGCGATTGATCCGGGTGAGCGGCTGGTAGATCACCCTGCCGGCGCCGATGGTCAGGTGACCCACCTCGGAGTTTCCCTGCTGGCCGGGAGGCAGACCCACCGCCTCGCCACTGGCGGCGGCCAGGGTGTGGGGCGACGTCTCCCACATCTCGTCCCAGTACGGGGTCTGGGCGGCCGCGATCGCGTTGCCGAACTCGTTGGTGCTGTAGCCCCAACCGTCGATGACGACCAGGACGAGGGGACGGGGCCCCGACGTCACCGCTGCTCCGCTGCGGAGGCGGCCGCCTCGGCAGCGCGGACGATGGCGGTGAAGGCGTCGACCTTGAGGCTGGCGCCGCCCACCAGGGCACCGTGGATGTGCGCCTGGCCGAAGAGCTCGGCGGCGTTGTCGGCGGTCACGCTCCCCCCGTAGAGGACGGGGACGGTGCTGGCCACCTCGCCGAGGAGCTGGTCGAGGCGGGTGACGATGTGGACGCAGACCTCCTCGGCCTGGGCAGGGGTGGCGGTCCGACCGGTGCCGATCGCCCAGACTGGCTCGTAGGCGAGGACCAGCTCGCCGTCGGCGATGTCGTCCAGCTTTTCCAGAGCGCTCCGGAGCTGGCGGTCGATGACCGCCATGGTGGTGTCCTCGAGGCGCTCCGACTCGGTCTCCCCGACCGCAAGGATGACCCGGAGGCCGTGGCGCCGGGCGGCGACCAGCTTGCGGGCGATCAGCTCGTCGCCCTCCCCGAAGACGTGGCGGCGCTCCGAGTGGCCGAGGAGCACGTCGTCGCAGAGACCGGCGAGCATCGCCGGCGAGATCTCGCCGGTGAAGGCGCCCTTGTCCTCGGCGTAGCAGTTCTGGGCACCGAGGCGGAGCGAGCTCCCCTGGAGCACGTCCCGGACGCCGACCAGGTGGGTGAAGGGCGGCAGCACCTCCACCTCCACCGCGCTGCCGTCCAGCTCGGCCCGCATTGCCCGGGCCAGCTCCAGCCCGTCGGCGACGGAGGTGTTCATCTTCCAGTTGCCGGCCACCAGCCGGGTCGGACGTCGAGTGCTCACAGTGCGACCTTCTCCTGGAGTGCGGCGACCCCGGGCAGCTCCTTCCCCTCGAGGTACTCGAGGGTGGCGCCACCGCCGGTCGAGACATGGCTGATCTTGTCGACGACCCCGGCCTGGTCGAGGGCCGCGGCGAGGTCGCCCCCCCCCACCACGCTGGTGGCGGAGGATGCGCCGAGGGCCTCGGCGACGCGGCGGGTGCCGCGAGCGAAGTCCTCGATCTCGTAGATCCCGAGCGGGCCGTTCCAGACCACGGTGCCCGCGGTCCGGCAGTCCTCGGCGATCTGCTCGCAGGTCTCCGGGCCCGCATCCACGACCATCTGGTCGGCGGGGATCGCGGTCCAGGCGACGACCGTGGTCGGCGACCCGGCGACGGGCTCCGAGGTGACCACGACGTCGATGGGGAGCTTGATCTTGCCCTTCCCCTCGCCCTGGCCCGCGAGGAGCCTGGAGGCGGTCTCGACCCACTCCTCCTCCACCAGGGATTTCCCCACCTCCTTGCCAAGCGCCCGATAGAAGGTGCACGCCATCGCGCCACCGATCCAGAGGGTGTCGACCTTGGTGAGGAGGTTCTCGACGACGGCGATTTTGGTCGAGATTTTGGCGCCGCCGATGATCGCCACCAGCGGCCGTCGCGGGTTCTCGAGCACTCCGCCCAGGGCCTCGAGCTCGCGCGCCATCAGGTAGCCGGCCACCGCAGAGAGGTGGTGGGCGATGCCCTCGGTGGAGGCGTGGGCACGGTGGGCGGTGCCAAAAGCGTCATTGACGTAGAGGTCGGCGAGGGCGGCCAGGCGCTCGATGAAGGCCTCGTCGTTGGCCTCCTCGCCCGGTTCGAAGCGGATGTTCTCGAGCATCGCCACCTGGCCGTCGGCGAGGCCATGGACGGCGGCCTCGACCACGGGGCCGACCACCGCCGGCAGGTGCTCCACCGGCGTCCCCAGCAGCTCGCTGAGGCGAGCCGCCAGGGGTGCGGTGGTCAGGTCGAGATTGACCTTTCCCTTGGGCCGTCCGAGGTGGGTGGCGACGATGATCCGTGCACCCCTCTCACGGAGTGCGCGGAGGGTGGGCAGCGCGGCCCGGATGCGCCGGTCGTCGACGATCCGGCCCTCCTTCATGGGGACGTTGAAGTCGACCCGCACCAGCACCCGCTTGCCCTGGACGTCGACGTCGTCGATGGTCGCCTTCATGCGTGGTCCCCTGAACTGACCCTGAACCTGTGCAGCACGCGTCGCGTGCTAGAGGGACTTCTTGATGTAATCGACCAGGTCGACGACGCGGCAGCTGTAGCCCCACTCGTTGTCGTACCAGGCCAGCACCTTGAAGAACTTCTCACCCACGCCCATGGTCGACAGCGCGTCGAGGATGGAGGAGCGGGAGTCGTGCAGGTAATCGGCGGAGACAAGGGGCTCGTCGCTCACACCGAGGATGCCGTTGAGCGGGCCATCGGCGGCAGCATGCATGGCGGCGTTGATGGCCTCCACCGTCGTCGCCTTGGAGAGGATGACGGTGAGGTCGACCAGCGACACGTCGGGCACCGGCACGCGCAGCGCCATGCCGTGGAACTTGCCCTTGAGCTCGGGCAGGACCAGGGCCACCGCCTTGGCGGCGCCGGTGGTGGTGGGGATGATCGCCTGGGACGCGGCGCGCGCCCGGCGCAGGTCCTTGTGCGGGCCGTCGAGGACCACCTGGTCGTTGGTGAACGCATGCACCGTGGTCATCAGCCCCGACTCGATACCGAAGGAGTCATTGAGGACCTTGGCCACCGGGGCCAGGCAGTTGGTGGTGCAGGAGGCGTTGGAGAGGATGTTGTGCTTGGCCGGGTCGTACGACTTCTCGTTGACCCCCATCACGACGGTGAGGTCCTCGTTCTTGGCGGGCGCGGAGATGATGACCTTGCGCGCGCCGGCGGCGATGTGGGCCTTGGCCTTCTCAGCGTCGGTGAACAGGCCCGTCGACTCGACGACGATGTCGACGCCCAGGTCGCCCCACGGGAGTTTCCCGGGGTCGCGCTCGGCGAGCACCTTGATGGCCTTGCCGTCGACGGTCAGCACGTCACCGTCCACCGACACGGTTCCGGGGAAGGGACCGAGGATGGTGTCGTACTTGAGGAGATGAGCGAGTGTCGCCGGCGTCGTGATGTCGTTGACGGCGACGATCTCGATGTCAGCTCCCTGCTGACGAGCGGCGCGCAGGATGTTGCGTCCGATGCGGCCGAAGCCGTTGATGCCGACCTTGACAGCCATGAACTCTCCTCAGGGTTTGGGGGCACTGGAGATCCGATCGGAGAGTAGCAAGAGGGCCGCTCACCGCGCCTTCGGATGCAATCCATGATGGCGTGGGAGAGCTCGGATCGCCAGGGCCGACGGTCCCGTC